>JAWXCN010000157.1:0-14314 GCA_034408725.1 Candidatus Hydrogenedentota bacterium | reverse complement strand
CCGTCGCATACCCCGCATCCCGCAACGCCCGCACCCACGTCGGCAAGGACGGATCAAGACCAACCTCTTCCTCAACGCCGGGCTTGATCCAATCCGTAATACCCACTTCCGTTCCATATCGGCTTGCCAACAACCCCGCCCGCGAAGGCGAACACACCGGCGTTGTCACGAACGCATTCGGACACGTCACGCCCTGCGCAAACAACCGGTCCAGATTCGGCGTGTGCGCATCCGGCCCACCCAACGCGCCAATCGTCCAAGAAGCCTGATCGTCCGTCAGAATAAACACGATGTTGGGCCGCTCGGGACCGGCCACGCCAGCGCCCGCACTCAATCCATACATCGCACCAGCGGCCGCGGTAGACTGTTGAAGAAATTCGCGCCGGTTAAGTACAGCACCCTGTATGTTCATATGCCGCTCCATCCTCCCCAAATACCCACACTCAATGTTACGGTAATTTACTTGCATACGTCGAGTACGCGTGCGATCCGGCGCGCGCGGGACACTCCATCGCGCCGCGCTAATAGATGGAAAGCGGACGGGATTGAAAACGCCCGGCATGGAAGCCGACGCTACGAATGGGAGCACGGCGATGGCTGACGCCTATCCTAACGTCCGCCGATGCGAAAACCCAATGGCTTGGCACTTGTTCCGGTTCCAAGAATCGCGTTTGAGTTCTGCTATGGCAGACTGGAAATCCTGCATCCGCACTTTCGCGCGCGGACCGCGATGGACCAATGCCTTGCGCGCCGCGTACAATAGGGGACAGCCACCTATTTATTGATTTTTGGCGCGGCCTTCTCTATGCTGTCTCTCATGCCACGACACACGCGAATCGTCATACCCGGCCTGCCCCACAACCCCAGCGCGGCAATAACCGGCAGGACGTTTTCTTTGTCGATGGCTACCGGGCAGCCTATCTCGACTTGTTGCGCGAGCAATGCCTGAAACACCGCGTTCGGGTGCTGGGGTATATTGCCTGATGACCAACCACATCCACATGATCGCAGCGCTCGCACATGCGGACTCGCTCAACCTCGCCATTGGACGCACACACTTCCTCTACACCCAACTCATCAACCGCCTCCACGGCCGTAGCGGCCACCTGTGGCAGGGCCGGTTCCATTCGTGTCCCATGGACGGCGCCTACACCATGGCCGCTATGCGCTACGTCGAACGCAATCCCGTCCGCGCGAAAATGACCCGCGGCCCGTGGACCTACCGCTGGTCCAGCGCGGCAGCGCACACCGGTGGAACAGACGTAGCGCGCCTCCTCGATTTTCATGCTTGGCAAGAGTTAGCGGGTGCTATAAACTGGAAAGAGATGCTTATCCAACCCGACAACAAAGAGAGCGTCGCGGCGCTCTGCCTCAACACCCACACGGGCCGTCCGCTCGCAAGCGACTCGTTCCTCACCAAACTCGAACACAAACTAGGCCGCCCCAGAAAATTAAAACCGACAACCAAGAATCGGAGTAAATAGGTGGCTGTCCCCTATAAACAAGCAAATGGGGGTATCTTCACACGCAGGAGGCGTCACATGCGGAGACTGCACATGAAATTAAAGTTTCGAAGAAACTTACATTGTTTCGGGACAATACTGAGCCTGACATTCATGCAAATCTTTTCTGCTCAGGCCGAACCGCCAAACAAGGAAAGCGCTGCGGACATTGAACCAATTTATGAACAGCTAAGACAGGGTTTCATTAAGACAGATACCACTGTTTATCCAAAGCCAGAAATTCTTTATCAAGACGTGCCCGAGTTAGTCAAGAGAATTGAAGGCTGGTTGCAATCAGATCCCGCATTCGATGAGCCGGGACCACGCATGATGGCGTATTTCTTGCTTGGTCAAGAATCCATAATCCGCACGCAACCAGGAACGCGAGCGATACTTAAAGGACTAACCGATGAATCCCCTGCAATCCGGTATGCTTGCGCGATTTCTCTCGATAATTCTCCTAAACGTATGCACGCGGAAATTGTAAATGCGCTGGAAGCAGCGCTCGACTCCGACGCCTTTTCCGATACTGCCCATGTGGAAATCGAACGTATGATCAATTCGTTCTCGAACACCAGTTCTACCTTGGCATTGCCTGGGGTGGAAACTTGGGTAATTGACGTTCTTGGCGGTGAGATTTTCGACTCCCGTGTCGCTCGCATCACCACCGACAAAATGGGTGCCTCGGTATTTGTGGATGAAATCGAGAAATGTCTTATGAAATTGCCAGACAATCTCGAATCCAATTTGAAGTTGAATGCTTATAGGGCTCTTGCTTTAACAGAATTGGGGAGTATTCCAAAGACACTAGATCTCTTACGCGCCGGACTACTTGTCGAAGGTCCAGCCGTTCAAATGACGTGTTTTCAAGGATTGCGTGCAATTGACAATCAACAGCCGGGAATCGCTATGGCGGCGTTGGAGGATTATCTGCAAGACGACCGGAGAAATAAGGACGTTGATATACAGATTCTTGCATTCCTATTTACAAAACGCTTTTCCTTCGTAACGCACGAAATCGCCAAGGCTGCATCTGAAAGAATTAACCTTTATCCGCAGGAGCAAATGTATACAGCGTATTGTGTTGCAATAATGCTTGCTGGGATGAGCACTGCGGAAGCTGCCGCCGCCTTTTACAGTACCGACAAATCAGTAAACATATTGCAGATTGGCTTCGGGATATCACTTGGACTCGCGAAGCTTGAAAGTGAACAATCCCTAACTTCGGCTGCTGTCGTTCCTATACGGCAATTTGTGCTCAGTTTAATTGCGCATAAAGACGCGGCATTTCGTGAATCGGGACTGGTTGCCGCCTCTGCCATTTTGGGGCCCGAGCGATTATCGCGCACTCCCGAACAGGTAGCGATAAATAAAACGCTTATCGAGGCCGTAGATAGTGTCAAATCCCTCAAAAATACGCCGACTGCAGAACTCTATATCCAATCGTTTTTATCTTCCTTCGATGAATCCGGTTATTTTTTGGCCAAGAAGGAGATTGCCGAGAAAATTCACGGAAATCCCCGTAAATAAAAATTAGAACTGCGTCGCAACGATCCCTGCGCGGCATCTGGCAGGCCAACGAGTGCGAAGTCGAGTCCGCGGCATGGATGGGGGCAATTTCAGTCGAGACTCCTGAAAACGCGGGTGCTGGCCCGGTCTACGAGTTTCCCGCCAGCACGGATATTACCGTGCGCGCGACGTGGGCAGGAACTCGTTTCGACCGATGAAACATCAGCAGCCTGCCACAAGGCAACGCCCAACAATTGACGTTTGACCTCGGCGGCGACAAAACGGTTGAAGTTTTGTTCGTGCCGACGCGCCCAATGTTGAGCGGCGCTCAAACGCTGGTCCGATACGATCAGGTTGTCCTGCGGATTTTTTTAACGTTTCATTGTGGTTCTACCGGTCAGGAAGTAGGTTCGAAGTTCGCCGATGTCTTTGACGTCGATGGCGCCGCGCTCTTCGAAAAGGAAGGGTTCGCCGAGGCGCGACCGGGTGGCCCCGGTGATTTGCACGCGACCGGCAATGCCGTGTGATTCCATACGGCTGGCGATGTTCACGGCGGCTCCCCACATGTCGTAAATAAACTTTCGCTTTCCAATGACACCTGCAACCACTGGGCCGCTATTGATGCCGATGCGGATTTGCAAGTTGTAGCCGCTACGCTCATTAAACCGGGCCAACGCGTCAAGCATGTCCAGCGCCATGTGCGCCGCCAATGCCGCGTGATCATCCACGGGTACAGGCAGTCCGGCGGCAGCCATATACGCATCGCCTATACTCTTGATCTTCTCGAGGCCACGGTTGTCCGCGATGGTGTCGAAATCGTTAAATATTTCGTTGAGGAGGACCACGAGCTGCTCGGGGCTCACGCCGGTGGAAAACTTTGTAAATCCTACGATATCCGCGAACAACACGGTCACCTCCGGAAAACTGTCGGCGATGACTTCCGCGAAGCTGTCCGCCACGACTTCGGGACGCCCCTTCAAGCGTTCGGCAATGGAATGAGGCAATACGTTGAGCAGCAGCCGTTCCGACACCTTTTGCTCGGCCACGACCCGGGCGTAGAGCAACTTGGTTTTCAGATGCAACAAACGAACTTCCAGCATATTGTGAACGCGCGCCAGCACCTCGACCAGATCGAACGGCTTGCTCACGAAATCCTTCGCACCGGATTGCAGCGCGCGCAGCTTGTGACCCGGCTGGGCCGTGACCACGAGAACGGGAAGGTACCCGCCCGCCTCAATCTCTTTGAGGCCTTCCATCACCTCGAACCCATCCATGCCGGGCATCTGCAGATCCAGCAGAATCAGGTCGTAGCTGTTTTTTCGGTGGAGGTCGCAGACTTCGCACGAAGCCATCGTGGAAGCGATGGAAGTATAACCGGCGCCGCGCAGCGTACGTTCGAGCAGGAGGACGTTGGCTTCTTGATCGTCGACGATCAGAATCTTTGCGTCGAGAATGTCGGCCGCATTCACCACGCTAATACTTCCTCATTCTTTCGTCCGCATCGCCTTTGGACGGTTCGCGCGAAGCAATACTTCCGGCATTATTTCGCCCCCCCTCGCGATGGCGATCGTATTGCTGGGGCGAAGAAGATGCCGGCGCCGTGTAGGTCTCGAAGATTTCGCGGAACGACTCGTGGTCCTGCTTGAAGGCTTCAAGAATATCGGGATCGAAATGTTCCGGTTGGACGCGGCCATCGCCTCGGGTGATGATGTCCACCGCCTTCGAATGGTCGAAAGCAGACTTGTACGGCCGCTCGCTGCAAAGTGCATCGTAGGTGTCGCAGATTTTCATAATGCGCGCCGAGAGTGGAACGGACTCTCCTTTGAGTCCGTTCGGATATCCCCCACCCTCCCAACTTTCGTGGTGCCCCAAGGCGATTTCGGCGCCCATGCTGAGATACGGGGACCTGCTGCTGCCGAGGATATTTGCGCCCAGGAGTGCGTGCTCCTTCATTACCTCCCACTCGTCCTGCGTAAGGCTGGCGGGCTTGAGCAGGATATGATCAGGAATGCCTATCTTGCCTACGTCGTGCATCGGGCTGGCGAAAAAAATCGTGTCGCGGAAGTGTCGATCCTGGCCCAGCTTCTCGGACAACCTCGCGCAATAAAAGCCGATGCGCCGTACGTGAGTGCCGGTGTCTTTATCTTTGTATTCCGCGGCACGGACCAGCGCAAAAATGGTTTCCTGATAGTTTTCCAGGAGTTCGGCGGTCCTATCCCGCACACGTTTTTCTAGCAGGTCGTTGTGGCAGTGCAACTCCTTGTGCAACAGCCGCACTTCAAGCATGTTGTAGACGCGCGCCTGGACCTCGGTCAGATCGAACGGCTTGCTGACAAAATCCTTCGCACCGGCTTGCAACGCGCGTAGTTTGTGATCCGGCTGCGCCGTGACCACGAGAACGGGAAGGTAGCCGCCTGCTTCAATCTCTTTGAGGCCGTCCATTACCTGAAATCCGTCCATCCCCGGCATCTGCAAATCAAGAATGATTAAGTCGTAGCGGTTTTTTCGGTGGAGCTCACAGACTTCGCGGGGATTCATCGTGGAGGCTACGGAAACATAGCCGGCGCCGTCCAGTGCGCGTTCAAGCAATAGGACGTTGACTTCCTGATCGTCAACGACCAGGATTTTGGCGTTGAGAACATCGGTAGCACTCACCATGCTATCGTTCCCTTTTCGGTGCGTGGAATAGAATTTTTGCGGCAATCTCGTCCCATATTATTCTAACGGCATTGAGGAATAGCAACAATCCGGATTAGCTGGCAACGTTCCTCACGCGAAAAATCCTGACAGGGGAAAATCTACGTGGCCGTTTCTTCCGCGAATGCTAATGCTTCGTTCAGCGTGCCCATGAATTCATTGACCTTGATTGGTTTGGTGAGATAGCGAAAGAAACCAACGTCCAGGCCCGTCTCGATGTCGCGGGGCATTGCGTTGGCGCTGAGGGCAACAACGGGGATGTGGGCCGTGGCCGGGTCTTCGCGCAGAATTTTCAAGGCTTCGATTCCACTGATGCCGGGCAGATTGATATCCATCAGGATCACCGTCGGCAGAGTGGTGCGCGCTATCTCTATGCCGAGGGTTCCGTCCACCGCGGTCAACAACCGTATGTCCGGGCGCCGCGCGATGAGTTGCTCCACCAGCTTCATGTTCGCCGGGTTGTCTTCGACATAGAGCAGGGTGCGCGCCCGCGCGCCCGTCGGCATTGGTGGTTCGTCAAATAAGGGGGCCTCGTTGGGTTCGATCACAAGTTGCGGTTCCGCGCTCGCGGTCAGCTCGCACCAGAACACGCTCCCCGCGCCCACAGTGCTTTCTACGCCGAGCATCCCCCCCATTAGTTCGGCCAGTCGTTTCGTCACCACCAGGCCGATGCCCGTGCCCGCCACGCCGCCCGCCTCTTGTCCGAGTCGATTGAACGGCTGGAAGAGTTGCGTCAGCTTTTCCGGAGATAGTCCCACACCGGTGTCCCTGACGCCAATACGAACGCGTCCCGGAGTGCTCGTGGTGTAAATTACGACGACTTTTCCCTGCTCCGTGTTGTATTTGATCGCGTTGGAAAGCAGGTTGATGATAATCTGCTTCAGGCGGGTGCGGTCAGCTTTAACAAAGAGGGGGCTGTCGCACCGGGGGAAGGTCATGCAGATGCCACGCTGTTGCGCCTGCGGCTCCATCATGGCTTGGCATTCGGCCATCACCTCGGTCAATGACACCGATTCCGGCGATAGCGAAACCTTTCCGGACTCGATCACCGCCAGATCGAGGATTTCATTTATGAGCTTAAGCAGATGCCACCCCGCTTGCAGTATCTGGGCGATGCTTTCCGCCTGGGAGGCCGTTGGCATTGGGGAGGCGGACTCCATCAGTTGCGCGAAGCCAAGGATGGCATTGAGCGGGCTGCGAAGCTCGTGGCTCATGCTGGAAAGGAACTCCGATTTGGCGAGGTTGGCCTTTTCCGCCACGGAAGTTGCGCTCTCGAGCTCGGCGTTCGTCTGCTGCAGCGCCTGCTCAAAGCGTTTGCGCTCCGTGACGTCGCGCGCGGAGGCGAACACGCCCTGCAACTTCCGGTCCCGGTCGTAGAAGGTGGTCGCGTTGTAGGACACCACTGTTTTCTTGCCGTCCCGGGCGCACGCCGTGAGTTCGTAGTCAGTGACTTTCTTCTCGCTCAGCACCAGCTTGATAGCCGCTTCGGCCCGCTCCGGATCGGTGAAGTAACTCCTGAACGGCGCGCCGATCAACTCGTCGCGCGTGCAACCGGTGAGCGCTTCCATCTGCTTGTTGACGTCGGTGATGATGCCGGCCGGATCGGTCGTCATCAGCGCGTCGATGTTCGACTCGATGAGCGAGCGTGTGTAGAACTGCTGGTCGCGCAGGCGCTGATCGAGTTGTTTCTGGTCCGCTTCGACCTCCTTGCGCGCCGTGTTATCGGTGCCGATTAATAGGTAGCCGATGATTTCGCCTTGAGCGTCGCGCAGCGCCGTAACCGACACCATGGCCGGAAAGCGGCTTCCATCCTTTCGAATGTAGGTCAACTCGTAAATGTCCTCGATCCCGCGCGAAGCCTTAAACACCAGCGCCTCGAAGCCTGGCGTAATCGGCGTCGAAAGCTCGACGCTCAACGCCTTGGCGCGCGCGACTACTTCCTCCGGATCGGAGATGTCGGCCGGCGTGATCTTGTTCATCACGTCGGCGGCCGTGTAGCCCAGCATCCGCTCGGCGCCGACGTTGAATATCTGGATGACGCCCTTCGCGTCGGTGGCGATGCTCGAGAAGTTGGCGCTGTTGAAAATCGCGCTCTGCAGGGCCCCCGCCTTGAGCAGCGCCTCTTCCGCCTCTTTGCGCGCGGAGTTATCGGTGCCGATCAGCAGATATCCGATGATTCCGCCTTGAGCGTCTCGCAGCGCCGTAACCGACACGACGGCCGGAAAGCGACTGCCGTCCTTACGGATGTAGGTCAGCTCGTAAATGTCCTCGATACCGCGCGAGGCTTTGAATACCAACGCCTCGAAGCCCGGGGTAATCGGGGTCCCAAGCTCGACGCTCAGCGCCCTGGCCCGCGCAATTACTTCCTCTGGATCGGATATGTCGGCCGGCGTAATCTTGTTCATCACTTCGGCGGCCGTGTAGCCCAGCATCCGCTCGGCGCCGACGTTGAATATCTGTATAACGCCCTTCGCGTCGGTGGCGATACTCGAGAAATTGGCGCTGTTGAAAATCGCGCTCTGCAGGGCCCCCGCCTTGAGCTCAGTGCCGATCAGCAGATAGCCGATGATGGCGTCCTGCGCGTCGCGCAGCGCCGTGACCGACACGACGGCCGGAAAGCGGCTGCCGTCTTTACGAATGTAGGTCAGTTCGTAGATGTCCTCGATGCCGCGCGAGGCCTTGAATACCAACGCCTCGAAGCCCGGGGCAATCGGGGTCCCAAGCTCGACGCTCAGCGCCTTGGCCCGCGCAATCACTTCCTCTGGATCGGATATGTCGGCCGGCGTAATCTTGTTCATCACTTCGGCGGCCGTGTAGCCCAGCATCCGCTCGGCGCCGACATTGAATATCTGGATGACGCCCTTCGCGTCGGTGGCGATGCTCGAGAAGTTCTCGCTGTTGAAAATCGCGCTCTGCAGGGCCCCCGCCTTGAGCAGCGCCTCTTCCGCGTGCTTGCGCGCCGTGTTGTCGGTGCCGATCAACAGATAGCCGATGATGGCGTCCTGCGCGTCGCGCAACGCCGTGACGGACACGACCGCCGGGAACCGGCTGCCATCCTTGCGGAAGTAGGTTAGTTCATAGATGTCCTCGATCCCGCGCGCGGCCTTGAACACCAGCGCCTCGAATCCCGGGGTAATTGGAGTCCCGAGTTCGATGCTCAACGCTTTTGCGCGCGCGACAACTTCCTCCGGATCGGATATGTCGGCGGGGGTGATTTTGTTCATCACCTCTGCGGCCTCGTAGCCCAGCATGCGTTCCGCGCCAACGTTGAATATCTGAATGACGCCCTTCGCGTCGGTGGCGATGCTCGAGAAGTTGGCGCTGTTGAAAATGGCGCTCTGCAAGGCGCCCGCCTTGAGCAGGGCCTCTTCCGCCTCCTTGCGCGCGGAGTTATCGGTGCCTATCAACAGGTACCCGATGATTCCGCCTTGATCGTCGCGCAGCGCCGTGACCGACACGACGGCCGGAAAGCGGCTGCCGTCCTTGCGAACGTAGGTCAGCTCGTAGATATCCTCGATCCCGCGTGAGGCCTTGAACACCAGGGCCTCGAAGCCCGGCGTAATGGGAGTGGCAAGTTCCACGCTTAGCGCCTTGGCGCGGGCAATCACTTCACGCGGGTCAGAAATGTCGGCGGGGGTAATTTTATTGACCACGTCGGCGGCGGCATATCCGAGCATACGCTCCGCCCCAACGTTGAATAACTGTATGACGCCTTTTTCGTCGGTCGCGATACTCGAGAAGTTGGCGCTGTTGAAAATCGCGTTCTGCAACGCGCCTGCCGCAAGCAGTGCCTCTTCCGCCTGTTTGCGCGCGGTATTATCAGTGCCGATCAACAGGTAGCCAATGATCGCGTCTTGCGCGTCGCGAAGCGCGGTGACGGACACGACAGCCGGGAAGCGGCTGCCATCTTTGCGAATGTAAGTCAGCTCATAAATGTCCTCGATACCGCGAGAGGCCTTGAAAACCAATGCCTCGAACCCCGGTGTAATCGGAGTCGCGAGTTCCACGCTTAGCGCCTTGGCGCGGGAAATCACTTCACGCGGGTCAGAAATGTCGGCTGGGGTGATCCTGTTCACCACATCCGCGGCGGCATACCCGAGCATACGCTCCGCCCCAACGTTGAACAACTGAATCACGCCTTTTTCGTCAGTGGCGATACTCGAGAAGTTGGCGCTGTTGAAGATCGCGTTTTGCAAGGCTCCCGTTTTGAGCAAAGCCTCTTCGTGCCGGACCTCCGTGAATACATCGTCCGTAGTCGCATCATCGCCGAAAGGAAAGGAATCGAAATCGCTCGCAGACATGAATTACCTCCCCTTGAAGCCCATATTCGATACGGACCTCATGGGAAGTCAGGATTTGAAGACTATGATTGAGGCACTTTACTGTACGTTTAGTGAACCTAATATAGGCAACAGTTTGCTTGGCTGCTCCATTCCTCGGTTTACAGCCGTTTATCATGGTTCGCCTATACTTGGGTCATTCTTTCGCGTTCGGGCCTTATCTCCGTCTTGTGCTCGGCGGTCTTTGTTGTAAAAGCGCCGCTTTGGGCGAGTTTCCGGTTAGGGATTTCATCTCAAATTAAGACCATGTGCGCTTCAATTCTTATGAATTCGTGAAGATTCACACGAAAGTTGACATTGATTTTTAAACCGTATATAGTCCGGTCTCTGCGACTGTCTGAACCTGTTTACAGGTATGCGGCGTGCGCAGCCGCGACGTGGCGAACCCGAGGAGTTGCCTCATTCGCGGTAGGAATTGTGGGGGAAATCATGAATCCGAGCCAATGCCATTTACGGGGTAGGACATGGCCGGTTTTTAATTGTGATGTTAATCACGATAGACTTGATTTTGGTGGTATTTCCTTGGTATTCTACCAAACAGTAGATAGGTTTTTTGCGGACGCATTCGCATAACTCATTGAGCGCGAATGGATTAGACTTGAGGTAGCCGTGGCTCAACTTTTTCCGTCCAGTTTTAATACCGTCGCCCGCGTCACGATTGTCGGGGGATTGCTCTTCGTCCTAGCAGGTGGAGCGGGGGCCATGCACATGTATTGGTCTCCGTTTGGCACGAACGTAAACGTCGCAAAAGAGCAACCAGTTCCTTTCAGCCACCGGCACCACGTTCAAGCAATGGGCATTGATTGCCGGTATTGCCATACGACGGTGGAAACGGGAACATTCGCTGGGATTCCTCCAACCGAAACGTGCATGACCTGTCATTCCCAGGTATGGACCGAGGCGCCCATGCTGGCTCCTGTCCGCGAAAGCTGGGACACCGGCCAGCCGCTCGAATGGAACCGCATCAACGATCTTCCTGATTTCGTTTATTTCAACCACAGTATCCACGTCAACCGCGGCATCGGTTGCGTAACCTGCCATGGTCAGGTGGACGATATGCCGTTGATGATGAAAGCCGAAACCCTTCACATGAAGTGGTGCCTCAATTGCCACGAACACCCTGAAAAATTCATCCGGCCAGCGGATAAGGTTTTTGATATGCAGTGGACCCCCGGCACAAACAAAAACCCGGTGACCGGCGAGCCGGAACCATTGAAGCAAACTGAGATTGGACCGCAATTGGTCCAGCAATTGGGAATCAACAAGGAGCAGCTTACCAATTGCTCCATTTGCCATCGATAAACTAAGAAACGGGTAGCCTGAACCGTGACACATGAAGAGTCTATATCAGTGGCAGAGCCAATCGATCTGGGTGCAGTCCGCCAAAAACTGGCGTCGAAGCGCGGGCCGGAATATTGGCGCAGCCTGGAAGAACTCGCCGAGACGGACGGGTTCATGGACATGCTTCACCGGGAATTTCCGCGTGGCGCATCCGTGCTTGCAACAGCGGTGGAACGCCGCAGTTTCCTGAAGTGCATGGGCGCGTCGCTCGCGCTCGCGGGTGTCACGGCGGCGTGTTCGCGCCAGCCTGACGAACATATTGTGCCGTACGTCAAGCCCCCGGCAGAATTGACGCCGGGCAATGCCCTGATGTTTGCAACGGCAATGCCCCTCAGCGGGTACGCGATGGGTTTGCTTGCCGAGAACCACATGGGCCGCCCGACCAAGGTCGAGGGCAATCCGCATCATCCCGCGAGCCTCGGTTCCACGGATATTTTTGCGCAAGCATCGATACTGTCGCTCTACGACCCGGATCGTTCGACCGTCGCCCTGCGCCGGGGAACGATCACGACTTGGGAAACTTTTGTCGCGGCCCTGGATGTGCAGATCAACGGCGAGAAAGACCCGACTTCGGGCGCTAAGTTGAGTCAGGGTCTTCGGGACAAACCCGATTCTGGCATCCGCCTTTTGACCGGCACGGTTACTTCTCCGACGCTCACGGCGCAGTTGAACGAATTTCTGACGACGGTCCCAGGCGCTCGCTGGCACCAGTACGAACCAGTGAACCGCGACAATGCAAAGGCTGGCGCGCGTATCGCGTTCGACGACGCGGTCAACACGGTCCATCAGTTTGATGTCGCTGACGTCGTGTTATCCCTGGATTCTAATTTCCTGAGTGACGGGCCGACGCGCGTGCGCTATTCTCGCGATTTCACAAGCCGCCGGAGCGCCGAGGATGGCGCGGTGATGAACCGGCTATATGTAATCGAGAGCTCGCCGACATTAACCGGCGCCACTGCCGATAACCACCTTCACGCGCGCCCGTCCCAGATCGAGACTTTTGCCCGCGCGATCGCGCGCAAGCTGGGTCTCGAAGCACCCGGCGCCGAGCCTGATGCAGCGCACGCAAAATTCGTTGACGCAGTCGCCGGGGACCTGCAAGCGCATGCCGGCAAATCTATCATTATCGCGGGTGACAACCAGCCCCCCATCGTCCATGCAATTGTCCATGCGATGAACGACGCACTTGGAAACGCCGGCACAACGGTGCTTTACACGGATTCCATTGAAGCCGAACCTGTCGACCAGACCGAATCGTTGCGGACACTGGCCCGCGACATGGAAGCCGGCAATGTCGATACCCTTTTCATGATAGGCGTGAACCCGGTCTACGAATCGCCCGCGGATTTGAATTTCGCCGCCGCGCTGCAAAAAGTCAATCATCGCATCCACATGGGCGTGTACCAGGACGAGACGTCCGATTTGTGCCACTGGCACATCCCGGAAGCGCATTACCTCGAATCCTGGAGCGACTGCCGTGCATACGATGGGACGGTAACGTTCATTCAACCGATGATCGCGCCTTTGTACAGCGGTAAAACGGCCCACGAGTTGTTGGCGGCGCTATTTGGAAAAGGCGGCACGAGCTACGACATCGTCCGTCAATACTGGCAAACCCAACGTCCTGAATCGTTTGAAATATTCTGGCGCGAGTCACTGGCCAAGGGTATTGTCGATGGCACCGGCAGCCCCGTGAAATCGGTGCGGGTACGCGCTGGCGTTACAGCCAGGGCCCAGGAACCGGTGCAACAGTCCGCACTTGAAGTCTCTTTCCAGGCGGACCCGACCATCGGCGATGGACGTTGGGCCAATAGCGGCTGGCTACAAGAGTTGCCGAAGCCGCTCACGCGCATTACGTGGGACAACGCGGTCCTGGTTTCCTTCCACACCGCCGAAGAGCATGGCATATCGAATTTCGATTATGTTGATGTCACCGTCGGAGAACGCACTGTTCGCGGCCAGGCATGGATACAGCCCGGACATCCCGATCATGTCGTAACGTTGCACCTTGGATATGGCCGGACCCGCGCGGGACACGTCGGCAACAATACGGGGTACAACGCCTATACCGTGAGGACGTCCGCGGCGCCCTGGTTTGCGCCGGGGGCGGTGCTGAAACGAATTGAAGGCGGCCCGCAGTTCGCGCGCACGGAACTGCACCAGACTTTGACCGAAGAACACCGGCCGCTCGCGCGAACTGGTACGCTCGCGGAGTACCACGAGCATCCTGATTTCGCGAAACACGTGCATCCCGGCCACGAGCCAAGCAACGCCGAGTCCCTGTACCCACCATCGACCTACGAAGGCTACGCATGGGGAATGACCATTGACCTGAGCAAATGCACGGGATGCGGCGTTTGCATCATCGCGTGCCAGGCGGAAAACAATATTCCGGTTGTTGGCAAGGAGCAGGTAATCGCGTCGCGCGAAATGCACTGGATTCGCGTAGACCGTTATTACAAAGGCGATCCGGCCGGCGAAGTCGAAGTCGTCCACCAGCCCGTGCCGTGCATGCAGTGCGAAAACGCGCCCTGCGAAGTTGTATGCCCCGTTGCCGCGACGGTCCACAGCAAAGAAGGCCTGAACGACATGGTGTACAACCGCTGCGTCGGCACGCGGTACTGTTCGAACAACTGTCCGTACAAGGTGCGGCGATTTAACTTCTTTCATTATTCCGACCAGACCTCGCCGTCCTTGCAAATGATGTATAACCCGGACGTGACGGTGCGCACGCGTGGCGTCATGGAAAAGTGTACGTATTGCGTGCAGCGCATCAATCTGGCGCGCATTGACGCCAAAAAGGAAGGCCGTAGCGTGCGCGACGGTGAAATCACGACCGCATGCCAGCAAGCGTGCCCCGGCGGCGCAATCGTTTTTGGAAATCAGGGCGACCCGGAAAGCAGCGTCGCGAAACTCAAGGCGGGT
>JAWXCN010000156.1:0-24906 GCA_034408725.1 Candidatus Hydrogenedentota bacterium | reverse complement strand
CGGCGCGGGCATGCTGTGGGTCGGCTGGTTCGGGTTTAACGCCGGCAGCGCGTTGGCAGCCAACGGTACGGCCGGCATGGCGATGTTGGTAACGCACATTGCAACGGCAATGGCCGCGGTAACGTGGATGGTGATTGAATGGTTGAAGCATGGCAAGCCCAGCGCGCTCGGTATCATCACTGGCGCTGTTGCCGGCCTCGTGGCGATAACGCCGGCCTCCGGCTCGGCGGGGCCGATGGGTGCTATCGCAATCGGGTTTGCAGCCGGCCTGGTCTGCTTCTTTGGCGCGACAACGCTAAAAAGAGCTCTTGGCTATGATGACGCGCTAGACGCGTTCGGCGTTCACGGTATTGGCGGTCTTGTTGGCGCGTTGCTGACCGGTGTTTTCGCGAACCCGGCCCTCGGCGGGACGTTCACGGCGTACCCTGGCCTTGCGAAGCAAATGGGAATCCAGTTGCTCACGTGTGGAGTAACGATTGGGTATTGCGCCGTGGTCTCTTTCATTCTCTATAAGGTCGTCGATCTTATCGTCGGCTTGCGTGTGGACGAGGCGTCGGAAACCGAAGGTCTTGACGTTACGAGCCATAACGAAGCCGGCTACAACTTGTCGTAACAACGGGGCGACGTTCGTGGCATTGCGCTGACCTCCGCGGCGCGGGAGTAAACCTTCCGCGCCGCGGGTATTTTTGGGGGAAGGAAATGGGAGGGGATGGGACCTATGGGACCTATGAGACTATTTGGACTGCGGTGGCGGAGCGGAATGACTCGTTCGCCTCACCGGAGCAAACTGACAAATGGTAGATTGTGGCCGTTGGTTGCCAATTGGACTGAGCGTAGACACCGCGTTGGCTTTTTATAAGCGACGACATCGTGCGCGCGCGCGTGTTAAGGGCAGGCCAACTGTGATAAACAGCCAAAGCGGCGCCTTTGAGGGCCGCCGCAGTCCAAATAGGCTTCGTGTTGAAACGTGGTTTGGAGAAGGACCACCTTGGGGTAGAGGATATTTGGAGAAAAGTGCCTGTGGGCGAGTACCTTAGGCGCAATTGGATCAACCCGCCGTGCGCAGCCTCATGTGCTATACTTGGAGTATCCAAATGGAGGAGTCTCCATGCGCGTACTTACATATCTTTTGATGGCGTCGTTGGCTGCGGTGGCATTCAGCGGGTGCCTTGCCGACGTGTTGGTTTCCACGGCCATTCAGGGCGAGTTGCAGGCCAAGCAAGCGCAGACGGCGGTGCGCGCATTGAACAAGGCCAAGGGAACAAAGTCGGAAATCGAGGTCAACAACGCGATCCAGACTTTTGCGGCGGAACACGGGCGAAACCCTGCGTCGCTGGAAGAACTCGTGCCAGAGCATTTGGCGGTAATCCCGACGAAACCCGACGGTACGCCCTATGGATACGATCCGGCGACGGGTTCGTTGCTTGATGCGCCGTTGCAGCCAGCGGCAGCAGTGCGCGCGCCGGTAAATTCGAATGGCCAAAAAATTCAGCAAATGAACCAGGCTATTACAAAATACGGCATGACCGTTGGCTATTATCCGCCGACGTTGGACGCGCTTGTGCCGAATTACCTGCCAACACTTCCACTGACCGTGAATGGCGTCAAGTTTGTGTATGACAATCAGACCGGCAAGGTTTGGGATCCTACCGGAACGTTGGCCGACACGCCCACTGCGGCGGGTGGCGGAGGGTCACTCGCGCAGACTCCACCACAGCAGGGGCGTCAGCCGCGTCCCGTTGGAGTGGGCGGGGGCAGTCCCGTTCTGGGTGAAACGATGACGGGCATTGCGATCAGCAACGAGTTGAACAGCATGAGTTCCGCGGGAAGTTCGGCCGCGGGGAGCGCGGCACGCAGCGATGCCCGCGGGATCGGCCAGTCGCGCGACGACGCACAGCAAAAAGCGATGGATGACCTGGGGTTTTAGGTAGACGCTGTAGTGCTTTGCGCTTCGCAGTTCCGCCACCTCAAACGTACAAACTCCACGGACTTCGCATGGGCCGCGATAACAGGCGGTTTGCGTGATCATCATCGAAGCGCTCGGCACGCGGGTCCCAGGTCAATGGTCTGCCGAGTTGCGCGCAGATGCTTCCGAGGTGGCAGATGGATGCGGAGCGGTGACCGATTTCCGCGTGCGCGGCAGTTTCATTTCGCGTCACGATGCATTTTAGAAAATTCGCGTGATGGTCGTCACTTGCGTAGAGCCGCACGTCGTTGACGCCAAATGGCGCTTCGATAGCTGACTTTGGATTGCCAACAATGGTGTCACTTTCGACGTGGAGCCAACCGTCCGTGCCTTCGTAGCGCATGCCCCATTGCGAGGTGTCTTCCGTCGCAAGCGAGATCATTTTCACGCCGTTGGCATAGGTAAACGTGAGCTCGTGGTTGATTGGTCCGTCGTATAAGCCGGTGCGCGGAAATTCCGCGACGCCTTCAACCGAGATTGGGCCGGTATGGTCCGTGCCGTTCGCCCATTGTCCGATGTCGTAATAATGCGCGCCCCAGTCGGAGATGTAGCCTTCGCCGTAGTCCATGATCCATCGGAAATTGAAATGACACCGGCCTGGCGCATACGGCGCCCACGGCGCGGGCCCGAGCCACATGTCGTAATCGAACTTTTCCGGCACGGGCTGCGGCTTTTCGAGTTCGTCCTGCGCGCCGCCGCGAATGGCGAATCCGAGGGGCACGCCAATGCGGATGGTTTTCAATTCTCCAATGCGACCATTGCGCACAAGCTCACATGCGCGCCGGCAACCCGGCCGCGAACGCCGCCATGTGCCCGTCTGCAACACACGCCCATACGCGCGCACAGTGTCCACCATCGCGCGGCCTTCGTCGATGGTAAGTGACAACGGCTTTTCGCAGTAGATGTCCTTGCCCGCGCGCGCGGCGGCGCAGGTAATCACTGCGTGCCAGTGGTCGGGCGTGCCAATGGACACCGCGTCGATGTCGTCGCGCGCGATGATCTCACGGTAGTCGTTGTACGACATGCAGCCGTCGTCGCTGTACCGGCCATCGACGTGCGCCTTCGCGCCGTCACGCCGATCGCAATCGACATCGCACACCGCGACAACTTGCGCGCCTGCCTGGGCCAAAAACGCGCCCATATTGGAGCTGCCTTGTCCGCCAACGCCGATGCAGCCAATGGTAATCCGGTTGCTCGGCGCTACCGTGCCGTCGAGACCGAAGACGGAACCGGGCACGATCATAGGCGCGGCAGCGATTGCTGTACGTTTCAAAAACGATCGTCGCGTAACGTGGATTCGTGAGGATTTAGTTTTTTGCATTGTTTAAGCTTTGCGCGAGATGGGACTGTAAATCAAATTGATTGAAGCTACGTTATCGTGCGCGTACCAATCTCAGACCTCTGCTGATGTGCCGATTATCCTCGGGAGTGCCCTCACGCTTGGCGGACCTGCAAAATTCGCCGCCCACAAACCAGGAGCCGCCACGCGAAACGCGTGACCCGCCTGTTGCCAGGCCTACGGGATTCGTCACCGAGCCACTTGGGTAATCTGCATATACATCTGCGCACCATTCCCAGACATTTCCGTAAATGTCGTGCAAACCCCACGGGTTAGGTAACTTGCGTCCGACAGGATGTCGGCTACCGCGATTGTTTGATTCGTACCAGGCATAAGCTCCCAAGTCCGCCGAATTCTCTCCAAAAAAGTATGCCGTATTCGTTCCCGCCCGGCTCGCGTACTCCCATTCAGCCTCCGTGGGAAAACGAAAAATGCCCTGTCGTTCCGCATTGATTTTATCAATGAATTCCTGACAATCAAACCAGTTTATTTGTTCCACCGGTTGATCCGGACCTATTTTTCTCGAAGGATTGGAACTCATGATCGCTTCCCACTGCCATTGTGTCACTTCATACTTGCCAAACCAGAATCCTTGTGTGAGAACGACTTCATGTGGCGTCTCGTTCTCTAGCCTGTTGGGTTCCGATTCGGGGCTGCCCATCGTGAACGTTCCCGGAGGTATCCAAATGAAATCCATACTCACTGCGTCTGAAAGATTGAAAGCGCGCCCTTCCCCGGGCTCGGGCGCAGTGGCAGGCGCAATTGCAGTGACTGCTTCGGTGGAATGCTTCGCGACATCCTCAGCGGGGACCGGCGGCCACAAAAATGTCAGAAGAACTGCAATTGTGGCGAGAATTGCAATGCCTCCCCACAGAAATTTTTTTGGAACTCCCGGCTTGTTCGTGGCCGTTGCTTCAACCGGCCGCGGCGCAGCAGGCGAGTCCATCGGCATTACAAGTTGAGGGACCTCCTGATGCTCGCTAACCACTGAAAGCACGCGGCTGACCAGTTTCCGCAAATGGTCTTCCAGCGGCGGGGTCATCGCATCAAGCCAGTGCAACGGTTTCAAAAGGTACTGCATATCTTTCGACATCGGGCATTCATCGATCCGGAACGGGATAATCATCGTGCTGTTTTCGACCGCCGTACCGACCTCCCGGAGAACCTGGCTGGACCGGTTGGAATGGGCCGAGAAAACGAGGACCATGACCTGGCACTCGGAAATGGCATCGATTATCGTCGAACCCCATTGGGCCCCGCCCGGCACGTCCCTTGGCGCAATCCAGCAGCGAATCCGGCGATTCTCCAACGCCGCACACACCGCGTCCGCGACGTGTTTATCCTTGTTGGAATAGCTGACGAAAACATCATAATCGGGCACGCGATCACCAAGTGCCGTTATCGTCGCGTGACACTGCGGGCATGCGCAGGTCCTTCCGACGGCTTGATCAGTGACTCTGAATTGTTTGGAACACGAAGGACACGAAATAAGAATCGCCATTGGATTTCCCACGCGTAGTTTTAGACCAAGGTATTCTGGCCCAGAAAGCGCGAAAGGCTAGCACGAACATGGGAAGATGAACAATATACGCAGTATAAACCGTGTTGGAATTTTTTGATGATTATTAACCCCCGTTACAAAGCGGGTCGTAATAGCTGGTGATCACATTGATATGTTGACGCGCTGGACGGCTTTGGGTGGACAGGGGAAGAAGGGGAGGCTGACTGTGATAAACAGCCATAGCGGTGCCTTGGGGGCCGCCGCAGTCCAAATAGTCTTCTTGTTAAAACGTGGTTTTGGACGGAGGACTATTTGGACTGCGGTGGCGTAGCGGGTAGCGCAGACACCCCTTGGCCGGTTATGCGGGAGGGCTTTGCGCGCACACACAAGTTTCTTCCGAATTCGAAGGCATTTTCCGTAGAAAGCGCGGGAGGGGCGCTGTCCCCAGCGTCCGTGCTGGCACATCTCCCTCCACGACATCGACAAAACGGCCCCTGGAGATTATTTTAAGGTTATTAATCGATGCTAATATTGTCCGATTTTTTCTTAAAATCAGTCGGGTGTATTCTGGACGTCAAGTAGCTGTGCGCGCCACACGGAAGGGACTCCATGATCGACTCCATACCTTTCCCAATCTTTCTCATCATGCTCGCGTTTCTGCTCGCAATGGCCGGCATCTGTGTTTATGCAGGTGTGTATGCGCGGCAACACGCGGCGCTGGTGCAGCGGACAAAGACCAGCTCGATTCGGGTGGCCATTCCGGGCTATGTCGAATTCGAAGGAAAGGCGGAAGCCGTCGATGGTCAGACGGTGACAGCGCCGCTGACGTTGTCGCCGTGTTGCTGGTATCGCATGCGAATCGAGAAATTGGTGAGGAACACCAGTGATTCCGCTCGGTCGACGAACTGGACCACGGTGCGTGATGAAACGAGCGCCGCGCCGTTTCTCGTGCGCGACGCATCGGGCGTGTGCGTCGTCGATCCCGCCGGCGCGGACGTCACGCCGACGGACAAAAGCGATTGGTATGGCGCGGTTGAAGAGCCAGAGGATCGCAATCCGCCGCGTGTGCGGGTCGGTGAATCCGACAGCGGATGGGTCCATTTCGACACGGGGCCGAACTCGAAATATCGTTATCGCGAGGAGCGAATTTATGATGGTGATCCGATCTTTGTTCTCGGCGTTTTTTCGAAAAAGCTTCGGGAACCGGAACCAATCGAGGAAGAGGAAGGCTTGGAGGATGATGTAGGGGAATTCGAGGGGGCGTCTCAGGGTGGCATGGACGAAATGGACGCTGTGGACATTGTGGACGAGACAGCGATTGAAGACGATTTGAACGACCGCGCGGTGCGAATCACGCTCAACCGCATTGTGCATGGATCGCGGAAAGAGCCGTTAATTCTGTCGACTACGCCGCAGGAAAAACACATTGAACTCATGGCGAAAGGTGGTATTGGCGCGTTTATCATCGCGCTCGTGCCGCTGGCGCTGGGGGGCTTGCTGCTTTGGGCGTGGTATGGATAGAGAGGAATTGTCGAACTCGGTGCGCCAGTTTTAGTAGCGACCCAATCCGAACCCCGATTTTTTTTGTGACGTAGAGCGCCCATTGACGCCGATGTGGCTTATATGTACACTGTATGTATGCCAGACGTACAGGTCGAATGGGATGAGCCGAAAAACCGCGCAAACCAACGCAAGCACGGTGTGACGTTTGATGAAGCGCAAACAGTTTTTCTCGACGAAAATGCCATCCGGTACTTCGACCCAGATCATTCGGAAGATGAGGACCGCTTTCTCATGCTTGGAATGAGTTGGAAACTGCGCGTGCTAATCGTTTGCCATTGCTTTCGCGCGAACGACTCTGTTATCCGCATCATTTCCGCCCGCAAGGCGAACAAAAGAGAAAACCACGACTATTGGAGTGCAATCTTATGAGGGACCACTACGACTTCTCGAAAATGAAAGGCGAAAGGAATCCCTACCTCAAACGCCTCAAACAACCGATCACCATTAGGCTGGACAAAACGACCGTCGCATATTTCAAGTCGCTCGCCGGGGATTTGGGCATGCCCTATCAAAACCTCATCAACCTGTATTTGCGCGATTGTGCGCAAAACCGAAAGAAACTGAACTTAAAGTGGAGCGCAAAAAATGGCTGACGTGCGGTCGTTCAATGCGTGAGCGTTACATCAAAACGGTTTGTCAGCACATTCCAGTTCAAATGCCTTTCTGGATGATGACAACTTTCTTTGTGATCCAAGTGGGATTCGCTGACGTATATGCAGGCAGGCCCTACACCGGCTCCGACACGTATGCCGACACCTGGGTTGCCACCGATTCCGCGGGGCGCTCTCAGCCGGATATCGCGGAGGCTGGTCCGGTAAAAGCAGGAAAGTGGGTGGGCATTTTTTATTGGACGTGGCACGTGCCCAACCCGGGCGGGCCGAACGATAACACGAAGATCATCGCGGCGGCGGGCGATTTGCCAGCGATTGAATGGCCGAACAATGGCGCGCCGCACCATTGGGGTGAGCCGGAGCTTGGGTATTACACGACGACCGATCCGTTTGTGATCCGGAAGCACGCGAGCATGTTGTCCGATGCGGGGATCGACGTCGTGTTCTTCGACACGACGAATCCGCCGCATACGTGGAAGGACGAGTACGAGGCGTTGTGCCGCGAGTATACGGCTATGCGCGCCGAGGGCGCGCGGACGCCAGCAATTGCGTTTATTACGCCGTTTGGCGATCCCACGCCGGTAGTGGATCGGATTTGGCAGGACCTCTACCAACCCGGTTTGTGGAAAGACCTCTGGTTCGCGTGGGAAGGCAAGCCACTATTGCTCGCGAACCTCGAGCACGTTAAAGACCCGGCGATGCGCGACTTCTTCACGTTTCGATGTCCCATGCCAGATTACTGGCTTGGGCCGAGTGGACCCGATCAATGGAGTTGGCTCGAGGTGCATCCGCAGCACGCGTTCAAGAACAGCAGGGGAGAAGTGGAACAGGTCAGCGTGGGTGTTGCACAGAACGCGTTGCCGAATACGCCCGGTCCCGCGCCGATGAGTCACAAGGCTGGCGCGATGGGGCGCAGTTGGCACAACGGCGCGAAAGACCTGCGCCCGGAAGCGGTGAATCTCGGTTTGAATTTCGACGAGCAATGGACACGCGCGCTGGAGTTGGACCCCGCGTTCATCTTCGTGACGGGGTGGAACGAATGGACGGCGGGCCGCTACACGGAATGGAGCAAATATACCGACGCCGACGCGTATTACAAGGGCGGGTTGTTCGTGGATCAGTACACGCGCGAATACAGCCGCGACTGTGAACCCATGCGCGGCGGGCATACGGATAATTACTACTACCAGTTGGCAAGCTGGGTGCGGAAATTCAAAGGTGTCAGGGAGCGTCCCACGGCCGCAGGTCCCAACGCGATTGCGGTGGATGGTGCTTTCGACGATTGGGCGAATGTTTTGCCCGAATACCGCGACACCATCGGCGACGTAACGCACCGCGAACACACCGGCTACGGAAACGTGCTGTACAAGAACGACACAGGCCGCAACGATATTGTTATTTCAAAGGCGGGCTATGACAATGAGAGTCTGTATTTTTTTGTGCAAACGGTTGCTCCGATCTCGCCGCACACCGACACAAACTGGATGCTGCTTCTTATCGATCACGATCAAAATGCGAGCACCGGGTGGTTGGGTTACGACTATGTCATAAACCTTGAGACGCGGAGTGAACAAGAGACAACGGTGAAGTCCTGGCAAGAGGGTGTATGGACGACTGTGGGCAATGCCAGATATCGTGTGAACGGAAATGGGATGGAGGTGAGCGTTCCCCGCGCGATGGTTGCAATGACGTCCGGAAGGCCCACGTTTGATTTTCATTGGGCGGATAATATTCAAGGCTTTGGCGATGTTTCGGAGTTGGGGCTCAATGGGGACAGCGCGCCGAATCGAAGATGGAATTATCGGTATCGGGTTTCGGGTAACGGTTCGTAATCGTGGTCGTGCTCGTCATCGTAATCGACATTGACTTTTTGTGCTCATCGCGTGGGTTCGGGGACAGCCACCGGCAACCAAAACGCGTTGCCGGTGACAGTCCCCTAAAACTTACGCCGATAGCGATTCGGCTTGGGCGCGCAGTTCGGTGCTGACGCCGGGTTGCGCGAGGAGGCGTTGGGAGAGATTTTTCGCTTCGTCGGCGCGATTCATCGCGCGCAGTATTTTTGCGAGCGCGACGTAGGCGTAATGAAATGCGGCATCGCGATCGATAGCGTTTTGCAGGATGTCCACGGCTTCATCGGTAGATTTGGACTGCAACAGAAGGTCCACGAGAAAAATTGCGGCGTCCTGGCTCGAAGGGTCTATCTCATGCGCTTTACGCGCATACTTCAGCGCGTGTTCCATGCGGCCTTCCGCGCGCCGGCGGTCGGCGAGACTCATCAATCCGACGGCGCGGTCTTCGTTGGGGCATCCCTTTGGGCAGAAAAAACTTCCGTACGCCCCTGCCGGTAGCGTGAACGATTCCGCGATGGAGGGGTACGGATGAAAATCTTCCGGATACCACTGGCTGCGGTGGAGTTCGCCGGGGTTGCCGTGGCGTTCGGGATGTTCCCAACCTTCGCCGAGGGGGATATTCACAAGTAGCGCGCGCGTCGCCTTTTCGTAAAGATGCTCGATAACTGTTTCGCCATCGTCCTTGTCGAGATGCTCGATGACATCGCCAGCGATGATTAGCTCGTAGTTATCGACCTTCGGCGCGAGTTCGCGGATGTCGCCAATAATGATGTTCGAGTATAGCGCGCGCTGGTGCGACTGGATATAGGGCTCGAATAGTTCGATGCCGTCCACGTGCAGTTTCCAGTCGCGCGGTTGCACGCGCTCCTCGCTCACATCCAGATACATGCGTGAGAGAAAGCCCCACATGCCGAACCCGCAACCGATATCGAGGATCGACTTGGGGCGGAGGTTGATGATGTATTTTAGACAGTGGCTGATGTGGACGGATGTGCTGACTGGCATGAGGGGTATGGTGCTCCGGAACGGGAGGATGAATCAAGACAGTATGGGTTTGTATCGCAAGTTGCGCCGGTATTGTATTCGCTCTTATGCTGTAATCTGGTGGTAGGAATCGACACAACGGGGAGATTGGGGCATGGATATTGGAATTCGCGTTGCGATACTGGCGTCCTTGTGTGGTTTTTCCTATGCGAGTGCAACGGTCCATGTTTCATTGAGCGGGGACGACACGACTGGCGACTCGTGGGCGTCCGCGCTTCAGAGCGTGGAAGACGCGCTGGAACAGGTGGCTGCGGGCGAATCGGTCTATGTTGCGGAAGGGACATATATCATTGGCAGCGAATCGAGCGTGCCCGAGGGTGTCAAGATTCTGGGAGGTTTTCCGGACCCCTCGAAAGGACTCGTTGTGGATCGCGATCCGACGCGATTTGTCACGACGCTTGATGGTGATGGTGTTGCGGGAAGCATTTTCGTCGTCGACGGTGTCGACGATGTTGAGATTGATGGTTTCACGTTGACGGGATGCGTGGGCGCGGGCGACGGTTACGCCAAAGGCGGGGCGATTCGCGTGAATGGCTCAGGGGAGGTAGAGATTCGCGCTTGCGACTTTTCGCGCAACGAAATCGAGGGATACGGCGGCGGCGTGAATGTACTTGGAGCGAGTGCGAAGATTCAGAATTGCGTGTTTCGCAACAATTTTGCCGAAGAAGGTGGAGGCGTAAAGGTCCATGAGGGACTGCTGAAAGTTACAGGGAGTGTATTCCGGGGCAACACGGCAAACCTAATTGGCGGCGCCGCCAGCGGATACGAGTCTAGCGTCCAGTTTAATGAGTGCGTGTTCATCGGCAACGACGGCCCATACGGTGGTGGCGTGGAATGCCACGAGGGCACCGGCGCGGACTTCGAGAACTGTCTGTTTGCGAACAATTCCGCAACGACGCAGGGTGGGGCCTTGAGCTTTACATTTCAGGACGATGTCGAGATTTCCAATTGCACGATCGTCAGGAACAAGACGAATGGCAACGGCGCCGGCGTGTTCATGCACGACTCCACAGGCGAGATCGTGAACACGATATTTTCGCGGAACCGGGGCCACGCGGTTTTCGAAAACGATTCAACGGCCGATCCGGAGGTGAAGAACTGTCTTTTCGATTTCAATTCCGAGGGTGCGTATCTGAACGAGGGATCGCAAACGATCGCGTCGGCGACCGGCAATGGCGGGATGAATTCGGTGCTGGATGAAGCATCGAGCAATCTCGACGGGAACCCCCTGTTCGCCGATGCCGACAAGGATGATTACCATATTCGCCTCGGATCGCCCGCGATAGACACAGGCACGCGCGACAGCGCGACAGACATTGATATCGACGGGTTTGCGCGGCCTGCGGACGTCTCGAATGCCGGCGCGAATGGGACGGGTAACGAATTCGATATTGGTTTCGACGAGTATGATCCGGACGCGATGCTCACGGTGGTTGCACCCAACGGCGGCGAAGAGTTTGTGAAGGGCGAGGAAGTCGAGATCGCGTGGGCAAGCGACGGGTATACGGGGGTCAAGGTCAAGATCGAATTGTGGCGGCGCAACGAGCGCGCGCTTTCAATAGCGACGACCGTGAATGATGGCGCGCACCGTTGGAGGATTCCGGTGGACCTTCGCGCGCGGTGGAACTACAAACTCGTGATCATTTCCACCTCGTTTCCCGAATTCTTCGATCAAAGCGATGGAAAATTTGCCATCACGAATTAGGTGATGTGATCAACCAGAAGCGCCCGGCGTAAGCGCCCTGGGCGCTTTTGTATTTTTTCAATTGGCGATGTTGCGGGTGATGGATGCTGGGGGACCGCAATACTTTTCGAGATCGACTCCGCTTACGGGCAAGGAAAATGGAGCGCCGCCGTTTACGGAGATTTGGAACGTGCCAGTGCGGATATTCGATCCCAGATTTGGAACAGGTGCCGGAGTTGGCGCGCGTCCGGTTGGGTAGATGGAAAAATACGTAAGTCGGTCGTGCTCGAACCTGTATTGGAGGACGTTTCCCGCCGCATCCCATAGCGCGCCTTCGCCAGCAGTTCCGCCCAAAGTTTTCACAATGCCGGTTGTGAGCGTGTCGAGGGAATACGCCGCGCCATCGATATATACGGACATCGCTGGCAGGCCGTCCGTATAGTCCGGCGGTTTCCAGATGAAAAGGCGGACGTAGCGTGTGTCGAGGCCGTCGGCACTCCCGACGAAAGTGAGGTCTCCGGCGTAGTTGGCACGGTATTGAAGCGCTGAGCGAACGACAACCCACGCACATATCGTGAGCGCGAGCAGGATGACGCAGGTGATTGCCGCGGTCGTGACCCGCGCGCGGTGAACGTATTGCGGCATGAAGAATCTCCTGCTTTCCTTTACTACCCGGCTTTCACTACGACCTCGCGTTTGACGCGGTTTGTGGCGAACTGCGCGAGTGCGCCGGCAAATGCGAGTGTGGCCCAGCATCCGGCGACGATTGCGCGGTCCGCGCCGAATACCAAGGGTTCCTGCATGATGTCGAGAAATTTGGGACCGACGAGAAAGTAACCCAGTCCGCAAACGGTAAACCACGCGCCGATAGCGGCGGTGGCGAGAATCACGATGAGTTTTTCCATGGCGACTGCGAGGAGTCCACCGACTACCCCAGCGCCAAGTATGGCAAAGACAATCCAGGATTCCGGGCGTCCGAGCAGGAAGATGTGCGCGGCGAGCGCGGTAGCAAACAGGCCGAGCATGAAGAGGCCGAGTTTGTAGAGGAAGATGAGCGCGGCGGCGCCGCAGAGTCCGCCAAGGATTCCTGCAATTCCCACGATCATGTAGTTCCCCTGGCCAAAATATGCGCCGAGCATCGCCGCCATTCCGCCCGCGAGGATGAAGCCGGTGAGGCAGATGATGAACTTCAGCGTACGGTAACCCAGGAAGCAGTAGAGCGTGCCGATGAAGATGGCTATGGCGACGGCGCCGCTCTCGGTAAGCGGGGGCAGATTCTGTAGTTGTTGCGGTGTATCCACGTCGGCGCACATGGTGGCGGGCAACCGGTGAATTGTCAATGTTTTAAGCGGGCGTGGGTGCTGTTTCGCGGGTTGAATCCGGGGCCAAACCTTTGCATTCGGTATCGTTCATTGATATACTTCAAGGTTTCGAGGCAACCGTAATATTGGGTTGTTTTCAGCCTATAGAGGAATCGGCGCTACCCATGCCAACGTACACATATCAGTGTCAGAAATGCGACACCCCCACATTGGTTTATCACTCGATGTCCGCGACGCCCAAAGTGAAATGCGGCGCGTGCGGGAGTGGACGGGTGAAGCGCATGCTGGGGACGGGTTCGGGCATTATTTTCAAGGGTTCGGGTTTTTACGAAACTGACTACAAGACCAAGACGGGTAGCGAGGCCAAGGGCGACTCGGGGGCGAAGTCTGAAGGCAAATCCGAGGGGGCGTCTGAAGCGAAGTCAGAAAGTAAATCCGAAGCTAAGCCGGAAGCCAAACCGGCTCCTAAATCGGAAGCAAAGACGGAAAGCAAAGCCGCGGCATCGGAAAAGCCGAAGAGTACGAAGAAAGACTGAAGTTTCGCCGCCACGGCGTTTGTCGGGCGCGTTCGGGGAAGAACGCGCTCGTGTTATTTTGACGAAGAATCCGCGGGGGTGCGCATAGGCTTCACAATAGCATAACTGCGTTGCACGCACAGCCCGGGAGGACGCCATGAAAACTGTTGAAATTAAATCGCTAACCGAATCTCACATCATCAATACGTATGGACTGCGAAACCTCGCATTTGTGCGGGGGAAAGGCACGTCGTTGTGGGACGCCGAGGGGAACGAGTACCTCGATTTTTTTGGCGGAATTGCGGTGACGGCACTTGGGCATTGTCATCCGAAGGTAACCGATGCCATCGCCAAACAAGCGGCGACACTTGTCCACGTCTCGAACCTTTTCCTCACCCAGCCTTGCGCGGAACTCGCCGCGCTACTTACGAAACATTCCTTCGCCGACAAATGGTTTTTTAGCAATTGTGGCGCGACGGCAATCGAGGCGTCGATCAAACTTTCGCGGCGGTATTGGGCGCAAAAGGGAACGCCAAAGCCCACGATTGTCGCGATGAACCAGTCGTTCCATGGGCGGACGCTGGCGACGATCACGGCGACGGGCCAGCCCAAGTATCAGGACGGATTTGCGCCGCTGCTGCCGGGTATTACGCATGTACCGTTCAACGACATTGAGGCATTGAAGAAGGCCCTGACCCCCGAGGTTGGGGCCGTTTTGTTGGAACCGGTGCAGGGGGAAGGTGGCATTCGCGTGGTGGACGCGGATTACCTCAAGGCGGTGCGCGCATTGTGCGACGCGAAGAGGGTGCTGCTCATACTCGATGAAATCCAATGCGGCATGGGCAGGACGGGCACGTTGTTTGCCCATGAACAGTACGGCATACAACCCGATATTATTGCGCTGGCCAAGGCATTGGCCAACGGGATGCCGATTGGCGCAATGGGCTGCACGGAGGAGGTCGCCAGCGGATTCAGCGTCGGGTCGCATGCATCAACATTTGGCGGTAATCCTGTTTGCGCTGCCGCGGCAGTGGCTACTCTCGAAGAAATGATTGCACCAGGATTTCTCGACGGCGTGAAAAAGGTAAGCGCGCATTTCTTCGATAAGTTGTCCGAATTGAAATCAAAGCACTCGAAAATCAAGGAGGTCCGCGGCAAGGGGCTGATGATTGGAGTGGAATTGGACGAACCGGCTGGGCCGATCATTGCGAAAATGTTGGAAGCGCGGATCGTGTGCGGGCCCGCGGGCCCGAATGTGCTGCGGTTTGTGCCGCCACTGATCGTAACGACGGATCAGGTCGATCATGTAATTGCGACGCTTGACCGCGTGCTTGGAGCTTAACGATGTTTCTCGATTTCATTTCCCTGGCCGAACTCACCACGGATGACATACTCGGGTTGCTCGAATTGTCGGACCGGCTCAAACGGGAGCACCGGGCGGGAGTGGAATCGAAACCACTTGAAGGCAAGACCTTCGCACTGATATTCGAGAAGCCCAGCTTGCGCACACGGGTCACGTTCGAAGCAGGGATATTCCAGCTCGGCGGCCACGGCATTGTGCTCGAGTCGGGCCAGATTCGGCTGGGGGAACGGGAATCCGTGCCGGATGTTGCGCGCAACCTCGAACGTTGGGTGGACGGTATCATCGCGCGCACCTTCAGCCATGAGGCGGTTGTGGATCTCGCGGCGCATGCGCGGGTGCCGGTGGTGAATGCGTTGACGGACAAGCTGCATCCGTGCCAGGTGTTGGCGGACGCGCAGACCTTGCGCGAGCATCGCGGCGACCTTGGCAATTTGAAATTGGCGTTTGTGGGCGATGGAAACAATGTGTGCGCGTCGTGGTTGAACTTTGCGGCGCGCGTACCCTTGAACGTGACGGTGGTATGTCCGAAGGGATACGAACCTGATCCTGAAATTGTTGCGTTCGCCAAGCGTGAAGCAAAGGGCGAGATAGTCGTGACGCACGATATTGAAGCTGGCGTGCGGGACGCGGATGCGCTGTATACGGATGTCTGGGCAAGCATGGGCCAGGAAGACGAGACCAGCGCGCGCAAAAAAATCTTTGCGCCGTTTCAGGTGAACGCGAAGCTGATGTCGCAGGCAAAACCGGATGCGGTGTTCCTGCACTGTTTGCCCGCGAAGCGCGGACTGGAAGTCACGGATGAAGTGATGGACGGTCCACAGTCTATCGTGTTTGACGAAGCGGAGAACCGGCTGCACGCGCAGAAGGCGATCTTGGTGAAGTTGATCGAAAACAATGCCGGTGCGGCGAGGTAGGACGGGAGTGGGAAGGGGACAGCCCCCGAATCCGCTAGGAAGTCCTTTGAGAATGGCGCGTTTACTTAGGGCGGATTCGGGACAGTCCCCGGTCGGAGTCGGGACAGTCTCCCGGATGACATGTGAAAGGTTTTCTTGATGGGCGATCCGCGATTTCCTGTAGGAGAATTTAGCTCTCCCGGTGAAATTACGCCGCGGTTATTGGACGAATATATCGATACCATCGCATCGGCGCCATCGGCGTTTCGCGGTGCAGTCGCAGGGTTGAGTTCCGCTCAGTTGGACACGCCGTATCGGGATGGAGGTTGGACGGTTCGGCAGGTCGTTCACCATATGGCCGACAGCCATATGAACAGTTTCGTGCGCTACAAGTTGGCGCTGACGGAAGAGAACCCAACGATTAAGCCGTATGCAGAAGACCGTTGGGCGGAATTGATCGACGGGAAGGCGGCGGATGTTGAGGTTTCCCTGCGTCTACTTGAAGGTATTCATGAGCGATGGGTCATGTTGGTGCGCGCGTTCACGCTGACGGAATGGGAGCGAACATTTAATCATCCCGAACGCGGCAAAGTCCGGCTGGACAGCACGATGGCGATGTACGCTTGGCATTGCAGACATCATCTCGCTCATATCACGGTGTTGCGCGATCAGAAGGGTTGGTAGAAAGGTAAATTTGGACATGGGATCGAACGCAAAGAAAATAGTGTTGGCGTACTCGGGCGGACTCGATACATCGGTCATTCTGAAATGGCTTCAAGAAACGTATAAGTCGGACGTTGTCGCGTTTATCGCGGACATTGGCCAGATGGAAGAGACGACTGAGGCGGTCGAGAAAGCAAAGAAGACCGGGGCGTGCGCGGTGTATTGCGAAGATCTGCGCGAAGAATTTGCGCGGGACTTTGTGTTTCCGATGTTGCAGGCCAACGCGATGTACGAGGGTTGGTATCTCATGGGAACAAGTGTTGCCCGGCCGTTGATTGCCAAGGCGCAGATCGATGTGTTGCGCAAGGAAAAGGCGGATGCGGTATCCCACGGCTCGACCGGCAAGGGCAATGACCAGGTACGCTTTGAATTAACGTACTACGCGCTTGAACCGAATGTAACCATCATCGCGCCGTGGCGCGAGTGGGACCTGACGAGCCGCACGAAACTGATCGAGTACGCCAAGAAACATGACATTCCGGTGCCGGTGACCGCGGCGAAGCCATACTCGTCGGACCGTAACCTGCTGCATATTTCGTTTGAAGGGGGTATTCTCGAGGACCCTTGGGCAGAGCCACCCGCGGATATGTTTCTCCTGACCGCGGATCCGATGAAGGCTCCAGATGAGGCGACGTATGTTGAAGTTGAATTTGAGCAGGGCGTACCGGTCGCCGTGAATGGCGAGCGGTTGTCGCCTGCCGCGCTCATGGCGGCGTTGAATACCATTGCCGGACGAAATGGTGTTGGCCGGGTGGACATGGTTGAAAACAGGTTTGTGGGAATGAAGTCACGCGGGGTGTATGAGACGCCGGGCGGGACCGTGTTGTATGCCGCGCATCGCGCAGTTGAATCAATTACGATGGACCGGGAAGTGATGCTGCAACGCGATCAGTTGTCGCCGAAGATTGCGCAGATCATCTACAACGGGTTCTGGTACTCGCCGGAGATGCGCGCGCTGATGGCGTTTGTGAAAGCATCGCAGGAAGACGTAACTGGCACGGCGCGCGTGAAATTGTACAAGGGGAACTGCACCGTCGTGGGACGGCGCGCGCCGAAGACGCTGTACGATCCGAAAATTTCGACCTTTGAAGAGGACCAGGGCGCATACAGCCAGGCGGATGCTGGAGCATTTATTCGATTGAATGCGTTGCGCATGCGCGTGCGGAAGAAGGCGGGGTTGGAGTAAGCAGCCGACGGTGTCGTGGTGAGGCTCCAAGTGAATCGAGCACGTGCATGGTAACAAGAGAAGCCGGACGATGGTTCAGGGGACTACTTTTTCATGGCTAAACAGTGGGGCGGAAGGTTTGTAGGCAAGACCGACGAACTTGTCGAGAGGCTCGGCGAGTCGGTGTCGTTTGATCAACGGCTCGCGCCGTGGGACATCCGCGCTAGCATTGCTCACGCGCGAATGCTGGGCAAGCAAGGAATCATTCCGAAGGCGGACAGCAAGAAAATTATCGCGGGCTTGAACGGTATTGCGAAGGACATTGAAAACGGCCGGTTCAAGTTTGAAGCCAAGCTGGAAGACGTTCATTCGAATATCGAGACCGCCCTAATAAGGCGCATTGGCGATGCGGGAAAACGACTGCACACTGCGCGAAGCCGGAATGATCAGATTGCGACGGACGTGCGGCTCTGGGCGCGCGATCAGATCGATGCCATTGACGAGTTGTTGTCGAATCTTCAACACACATTCCTGACGGTCGCTGAGAAGCATGTCACCACGATTTTGCCGGGATGCACGCACCTGCAGCATGCGCAGCCAGTCTTGTTGGCGCATCATCTGCTCGCCTATTTCGAAATGTTTCACCGTGACCGAATCCGGTTCATTCAGTTGCGGTCGCGGGTGAATATCATGCCGCTCGGATCAGCGGCGATGGCGGGGACGCCCCACAACATTGACCGGTTTGCGGTGGCTGATGAGTTGAAATTTGACGCCATTTCCGCGAACAGCATGGACGCGGTTTCCGATCGGGATTATCTGATCGAATTTTGTTCGTGCGCCGCGATTACAATGATGCATCTTTCGCGGTTTTGCGAAGAGCTGATAATTTGGTCGACACCGGAATTTGGATTTGCCGAGATTGCGGATGCTTACACGACGGGTTCGAGCATCATGCCGCAGAAGAAGAATCCGGACGTGGCGGAGCTTGTGCGCGGAAAGGCCGGGCGTGTATACGGGGACCTGTTGGCGCTGCTGACGCTGATGAAGGGCTTACCGCTGACCTATAACCGAGACATGCAGGAAGACAAGGAACCGGCGTTTGACGCGTCGGACACCATGCAGCTTTGCCTGCCCGTGGTGGCGCGCATGCTTTCGACGATTCGCTTCAATGAACACGCGATGCGCGAGGCGGCGCGTGAAGGGTTTCTGGAGGCGACCGACGTGGCGGACTATCTGGTGGACAAGGGCGTGCCATTCCGCGAAGCGCATGGAATAGCCGGGAAAATGGTGTTGCATTGCATCAAGCACGGGAAACGCTTGCCGGAACTTAGCCTGGAAGAGTTTAACTCGTTCTGTCCCCGGTTCGAGCGGGATATATTTGGTTTCCTGAAACCGGAGACGATGGTGCGGCGCAGGGACCAGGTGGGCGGCACCGCGCCGCGACAGGTCAAGGCAGCGATTAAGCGCGCGCGCGAAATTCTTAAAAGTTTATCGTAGCGGGACCGGGCGTGTGATAATATGAAACAGTGAGAGCAACTATCGGGGTACCATGAACGAGTCCACACGCATCCTTGTTGTCGATGATGAAGCAGTTATTCGCGAATTGCTGACTGACATACTCGCAGACGACGGCTACCTTGTTGAATCCGTATCGAGCGCGCCCGCCGCGCTTGAATTGTTCAAGCACCGTAAAGACATCGTCTTGTTGTTTACGGACATTATGATGCCGGACATGGACGGGATCGAACTCATCCGGCAGGCCCGAAAGCATCACCCTTCCCTGATTCCCATTGTCATGACGGGGTTCGCAACGCTCGAAACCGCGCGCGCGGCTGTCAAGGAAGGCGCTTACGACTACGTACTCAAGCCTTTCAGCTTGAGCGAGGTGAAGCTGGCAGTCGCCAATGCGCTGGACCGTTACCGGCTTACAACGGAAAACGCGCGGCTGCGGGAGCTGACCGAGATTTTTTCAATCAGCCAGACGATGGCGGGAATCCACGACGAACCTTCGCTGCACGGATTCGTGCTGGATGCAGCACTGCGGCAGGTTGGCGCGCACCGTGGATCGCTGATGCTTGCGACGCCGGACGGGCAATCGCTTGAGGTCGTGGCAAGCCGTGGGTTGCCACGCGAGGCGGACGGGTCGCGCGTCGATGTCAGTTCCAGCATTAGCGGGCGTGTCGCGCAATCCCGGCTACCCCTTCTCGTTACCAACATTAACACGCACGAAGTCGGGACGATGGCCCGGAACCTTCCCGATTCGTCATTCGTGTCCGTACCGCTGGCCGGCGATCTTACGCACACGTCGTTTGGTTCCTCGGGTCCGGACGGGTCGCAGGTGCTGGCGGTGTTGAATGTGTGCGGCAAAGTAGACGGCGCGGCATTCAGCGACGCGGATTTGAAAGTGCTGGATATCATGGCGAAACACGCGGCCGCGGCAATCGAGAACATTCGCATGCTGCGGTTGCGTGAAGACGGTCACCTGGCATCGCTACGCATGCTCGCGGAGTTTCAGGGCAGGCGCGACGGTAACGGGCACGGCGCGTCTGCGCGCGCATCGCGAGTCGGCCAAGCGATTGCGCGGCGCATGGGGTTCGGCGTTACGGATCTTGCGGTCATAGAACTGAGCGCCCATTTGTATGACATTGGCAATGCATTGATCGGCGCCGAGCTTCTGGGGAAAACCGGCACACTGAACGAAGAAGAATGGGACCGGGTACGCAAACATCCGGTGCTGGGTTACGATCTTGTGCGGACAGCGCAATTCCTGCCCAAAGCCCATCTCGATATCATCCGGCATCACCATGAACGATTGGATGGCAGTGGATATCCGGACGGACTGCATGGCGACAAGATACCTCCGCTGGTCAGGGTGATGGGTCTTGCGGACGCGTATATTGCTATGACCAGCAAGCGCGCGTATCGGGAGTTGCTGCCGACACAGGGCATCGTGGAGGAAATCCGCCGATTCCGTGGTTCGCAATTCGATCCGGCCGCGGCGGACGCACTCATATCGCTTATCGTGCATGGCGAGCTCGACTGACGCCACCCGCTTGCGCGTCTGCGTTCTCGCGAAAGCGAATCCGTTCATCTGGGTGCATCATTACGTCAACGCGTTCCGCAGACACTGCGACGTGATCACTGCGGGGACTTCGCTTTCAGCGGAGGATCTCGAGCGAATGGGCCGCGGACATCTTGCGCATCTGGTGCGGCCAAACGATATTGATACCGAGATCAACAATATCGAAACGCTACTGGAGCGGTTGCCGGTTGGGTGGCGGCCCGACCTCATTGTAACAATCCAATCCGGATCGCAGCCGGTCGAGCGGATCGACTGGGTGACCTGCCCGACGGCGTACATCAGTATTGACACGTGGCATGATTTCGCCGAACTGATTCATGCGCTGCCATACGATTTTGTATTCGCGGCACAACGCGAGTTTGCGGGGCACTTCACGGCCGCGGGCCATCGCAACGCACACTGGTTGCCGCTGGCGTGCGATCCGGAGGCGCATTATCCGGTCGCAATTGAGAAGGAATTTGACGTCGGTTTCGTGGGCAGCGTTGATAGATCACTGCACGCCGGGCGCGCGGAACGGCTGAACCGGCTCGCGGAGCATTTTTCGGTGTTTGTGGGGAGCGCGTTGGACTCGGCCGGCATGTGCGCGGCTTTTTCCCGGGCCAGACTTGGATTCAACAGTTCTATCGCGCAGGACGTAAACATGCGCGTGTTTGAAGTGATGGCAATGGGCATTCCGATTTTGACGAACAGGGACGCTGACGTCAATGGTTTGTTAGACCTGTTCGCTGACGCGGAACACGTGATCGCCTACACCGACGATACGTTGATTAATCTCGCGGCGCGCTATTTAAGCGATGCGGCAGCGCGAGACCGCATTGCCGCCCGGGGCCGAGCCGCAGTGCTTGAGCATCACACCTATGATGTCCGCGTCCGCCACCTCATTGATGTAATATCCGCGCAGGTGAATTGGGAGGCACTGCGTGAACGGCCCTTGTTGCGGGCGCGCGGATCGCTGATGGACTATCTTCCCACCGTGCCGGGGCATGTGGCTGACTTCGACATGTCGGCGGGCATTTCCAAGTATGCGTTGCGCCGGGCTGGCGCGGCGCGGGTCACGGGACTTGCTTGCGAAACGGCCGATGCAGCGGTTCGCCACCACTTGTATGATGCGGTAGTCGAAGGTGATGTAATCGAGCGGGAGAGTAATGCCTTCGATACGGTCTTACTTTGCTCATCAGCGGCGGGATCGGTGCTGCCGGATAGCGTTCATAGGGTGCATCGCTTGCTCCGTCCGGGCGGCACAATCGTGGCCGGACTGTCCGCTCGCGACGGTGTAAGTATCGGTGGAAGCCAAATGCCTGAAGCGGTGTGGCGCGCTTTGGAGCAATGTGGGTTTGCCATGCTGCGTCTTGAATTGGTCGAGACGGCGCACGATGACGATATTGCAATGTATGCGACCGCGCGAAAACGCACCCGGACGTTGAAGGAAATCGCACGAGGCGTGTACACCCGGAACCCGGTTCCGGGGCTGATCCTCGACGAAGTGCTTTCGCGTCTGCCGTAGCCAATCAAAAATTTCTGACGAGCACTTCGCTGATTTTTCCGCGGCGGTCCGCACGGCTGTTGACATTGCGGGTGGCGAAGACTTCGCCGATGGTAAATTTTTTATAGAGCTTGCGAACGAGTGGTGTCATCGAATTGGACAATAGTACTTTGACTCCATGGCGGTCAAGGTCTTCCACGACATTCGCAAGAGACCGTTGGGTGTCTTCGCCGAAGCCGCCTTTGGCGTAGCTCGTAAATGAAGCGGTCTTGGACACCGGATCGTAGGGTGGATCGAAATAGACCAAATCGCCTGGAGCGGCGAAGTCGAGAATCCGTTCGAATGTCCGCACATCGAGTTCCGCGCGGAGTAGGGCCTTGGCGGCCTCACGCAGGTTTACTTCGTCGCAGATGCGCGGATTTACATAACTTCCAAATGGCACGTTGTACCCGCCCTTGCTGTTCTCGCGGTAAAGGCCGTTGTATCCGGTTTTATTGAGATAGATGATGCGCGCGGCCCGTTCATAGCGGCCGCCCGGGACTTTTGCCCGGATTTCGTAATAGTAGCGTTCGGAATGTTTTTGCTTGTGCTGCAGCAACAATTCAATTACGCGATCTACGTTGTCTCGCACGGCCCGATACGCGTCGATAAGGTTGGTATTGGTATCCGAAAGATAAGTCTTCCCGCGCGGCAGGCGCCCGGTGCGCACGAGCTCGAAAAACAGAGCGCCTCCACCGACAAAGGGTTCGTGGTACTGGTGAAACTCCCCTGCGCGGTCCACCTGAGCCACAAGTTGCGGGAGTAGCTGGCGTTTACCACCGACCCACTTGAGAAAGGGGCGTGGGGTGACGATACCGCGCTGCGTTTTCATAGCCCGAAATACAGTTCAAGCCAAGGCTTGAGATCGGAAAGTTCGACCGCCATGCCGGTTGAGAGCAGGTACGATTCCATGTTGGTGGAGAATCCGTCGCCGTAGTACACGACAATCCCGCGGATTGGCCATGCCCGGATATCCTGAATGGTGGCGGGAATTTTTTCCTCAGCGCTCCCCGCTCCACCCTGGAACTTGCACTCGATGCCGAGGCTTACCCGCGTGTCCGGATGTTTGAGCACGACATCGATGCGGCGTCGCGCGCCCCATACACGGCGGCCCACTGGCACTTCGGTGTCGGCGATGAGACCCAGGAGGCGTCCTAATGCGGCAACCGAATCCTGCAGTTCTTTTCCGGATGCAACTGCTGTGTCACGTCCTGGCATGGCCTCGCCTGTGTGTTGTGTTTGGCATGCGCGAAAGTATGCGCAAGCGAGGCGCATCGGATCAATGCAAACATTAACGCTTGCGCAAGTGCATACCCCGTGTTAGTATTCGCACAGATAACGGGCAACACATGGAAACCGTTAGTGCTTGAGTTGAACGGCAGGGTGTCGCAAACGAGGACGCATGACACAACCGGCACGTGACTACGCAGAGTTCCACCGCGATCCGGATCACCCGACGGTGCTCGTCGTGGACGACATGCCCGAAAACCTGGAATTGTATAGCCGCCTGTTGGCGCCAAAAGGTTATACAGTGCGCGAAGCCGCGGGCGGGTTTGAAGCACTCGAATCCGTCGCGCTGGACCCGCCCGATGTCATTCTCCTCGATCTGATGATGCCTGGCATGGATGGCTTCGAAGTTTGTGATCGATTGAAGCGGAGCCATTCTACACGGCACATCCCCGTCGTCATCGTTACGGGCGTGGCCGACCATGATGCAAATATTCGCGCGCTGGAAGCGGGTGTGGACGATTTCCTGACGCGGCCGATTGACCCTGTGCTGCTCGAGGCCCGCTTGCGCAGTTCCGTGAAATCCAAGGCCATGCAGGACCAAATCCTGCGCTATCAAAAACGCCTCGAAGACGACAAACAGATTCTCGAAGAGCGCGTGCGCGAACGTACTGCGCAGGTCGAGCGTATTCAGCAGGTCACGGTGTTTGGGTTGGCGCGGCTCGCCGAATCGCGTGACCCCGAGACGGGGGAACACCTGGAACGCATGAGGCGGTATGTTCGCGAACTCGCGATCGAGATGGCGACATGGCCCAAGTATGATCGCATTATTGATAGCGGGTTCGTCGAGACCTTGTATTATTCGAGCCCGCTTCATGACTTTGGCAAGGTTGGCATTCCGGACGCGATTTTGCTGAAGCCGGGTAAGCTATCGGTTGATGAGTTTGACATTATGAAAACGCATGCGCTCATCGGCGGAGACACGTTGAAAGCGGCGGACGACGAAGCCGGTGGCAATTCGTTCCTCACGATGGGCAGGGACATCGCATACGGCCATCACGAGAAATGGGACGGGAGCGGCTACCCGTATGGTTTGCTCGGTCCGGACATTCCCCTGGCTGCGCGCATCGTGGCGCTTGGCGACGCGTATGACGCAATGACGACGAAACGCCCGTATAAGGAACCGTTTCCGCACGAAAAGACACGGCAGATTATCCTGGACGGTTCGGGTGGCCATTTCGATCCCGAGATTGTGGAAGCGTTTTTGAAGCGGGAGCAGAAATTCATCCGAATTCAGCAGGAGCTTGGTGACCGCGGCAAGTTGACGCACCTCGAACAGGTGATGCAACAGGTTGAACGTCTCCACGCGGCCAAGGACAAGACGGCCGCGGAAATCCGTCAGGTGGCGGAATAGCTTCGGGTTGTCCGCGCCGTATTTTGGCAAAAACACGCGACCCTCTCCGTTTTTTCCTATCCTAAGCCATTGCCCCTCAATGGATTGTAAAATGTAACATAAAGTGTTATAAATTACAATAT
>JAWXCN010000155.1:0-10726 GCA_034408725.1 Candidatus Hydrogenedentota bacterium | reverse complement strand
GATGTGCATGTGCAGCCGGAACGTGGGGCGGGCGACGGAATGGCAACTTGTCTGCGGCATGTGCAGGAGCTTCGCGATGCGCCGGAGTTTTTGATTTTCGGTGGAGACAACGTCATGAGCGTTGATAGCGATGCGGGGCGTGACCGGGCAACGCTGCAGCTTGACCTTTGGCGTAGCGTGCTGAGATCAGAATGTTCGCTTCCGTATGCGTGCTGCATCGGCAACCATGACGTGCTTGGCAACGATCCCGTCGCGGGCAAACAGTGGGCGGTGGATGCATATGCTCTTCCGGGCCGTTGCTACACGCTGAATCGCGGAGGCTGGCAATTCATCTTTCTCGACAGCACGTATCCGCAGGACGACAGCTATATCGCCAGGCTCGACGACGGCCAATTTGAATGGCTCGCAGCCATACTTCAGCAGACGGCCGCTGATACGCCGGTCTGCGTTGTCAGCCACATCCCCATCGTATCCGCGTCGGCGTACCTGTGTATTGAAGAACGTCCCACGCGAGATTGGCAGATTCCCGGTTCATGGGTACATCTTGACTCCCACCGGATCAAAGACCTGTTCAAACAATATCCCAACGTCCGCGTGTGCCTTTCCGGGCACATGCACATGGTCGATACAATTGATTATCTCGGCGTGAAGTATGCCTGCAACGGCGCGGTGTCGGGCAATTGGTGGAAGGGCGCGTACCACGAATTCCACCCCAGCTATGCGCTGGTCGATTTGTACGAGGATGGCCGATGCGAGGTGCGGTTGGAGAGTTACGGGTGGACGCCGCGTAACTCCTAATGAATCATGGCTCACGAAGAAATAGTTATGGCAACCCGTTCACGTTCCGCAGCGTAGCTAAGGCAAGCCAATATATCCTCGTGTTGTAAATATGGAAAGTCTTGTAGTATTTCCTCTTCCGTCATTCCAGAGGCGAGATACTACAATACGTCATCGACGGTCATTCGCATTCCGCGTATACAAGGCTTGCCGCCCCGCTTGCCAGGCTCGAGGGTGATTCGATCCGCGTATTCCATGTCTGTTCTACGTTCCATTCGAGTATAGCATCGGAGTATGGAAATCTGGAGCAACGGAATCGCTTTTTAGCGATAAGTCCGATTTGACAGCCTTTCCGGGGGTCTGGTACACTTTCACATGTTGTAACGCAAGTAGAAGCGCCTGCTTCTCACCTTGCCGCGGCCTTCGGGCCTGGGTGCAGGGTCAAAATCGACGAACAATAGTGTTCGCGGCAGAGAGCAGGTGTGTTCTCTGCCGCGGTTTTTTTGTGCTTGCACGGGCGCCGTGGCCCGTTGCGGGCGGATGGATAGACATCACGGCCAATAGGAGGTTCTGGTTATCGCGAAGCCGGTTGAACAGCGCGTACGGGTTAATGAGCAGATTCTTGGCCGACAGGTGCGCGTCATTGACGAACAGGGAAATCAGTTGGGGATCATGTCACCGCAGGACGCGTTACGAGACGCATCGGAGCGGGGGCTGGACTTGGTGGAAGTAGCGCCGAATGCGTCGCCGACAGTGTGCCGCATCATGGACTATGGGAAATACAAGTACCAACAGAGCAAGCGCGTCAAGGAATCGCGCAAGCACCAGACGATTATCCATGTGAAAGAGGTCAAGTATCGTCCGAAAATTGATGATCACGACTTCGACTACAAGACGAACCACGTGCGCGAGTTTTTGCAGGAAGGGAACAAGGTCAAGGTGACGATTACCTTCCGCGGGCGAGAGATGGCGCACCCGGAATTTGGGCAGCAGATTCTTGCCCGTGTGATCGAAGGCACGAAGGACCTGTGCCAGGAACAGTACGATGCCAGCAGGACGCGGCTTGAAGGCCGCCAGATGGTGGTGGTGCTGTCGCCCACGAAATAATCCCGTTCGCGCCGGATGGAATGACGTAACCGGCACGAAGACTGAAACGATATACGGCAACGGCGGCCTTTTGACGGTTTGGCAACGAAGCGCCAAACCGGCGAAAGCATTCCGCCAGTACCCAGGAGAGAGCAATGCCGAAAATGAAGACGAACAAGGCCGCCGCGAAACGGTTCAAGCGGACTGCCTCGGGCAAGTTTAAGCGGAGCAGCGCGTTTGTGCGGCACAAGCTGACGCACAAGAGCCAGAAGAGGAAGCGTTCGCTGCGCAAGGCGACGTTGACGAGCGACGCGGAATTTCAGCGGCTGAAGATTCTGCTGCCGTACGGCAAGTAGTCTGAAACAGGTTTGAGCGTTTCCCGCTTCGGCGGATAGCGATAAGGATTTCATGTCATGCCAAGAGCTACTAACTCCCCGGCGTCACGCGATCGCCGGAAGAAAATACTCAAGCGCGCGAAGGGTTACCGCGGCGCGCACAGCAAGCTGCTCAAGACCGCGAAGCAGCAGATCGATCACTCTGGCGTATACGCGTATCGCGACCGTAAGGTGCGCAAGCGCGAGTTCCGCCAGTTGTGGATCGCGCGCATCAACGCGGCGGCGCGCGCGGCGGGCATTTCGTACAGCCGGTTCATGCAGGGCCTGAAACTGGCCAATATCGACGTGAACCGAAAAATGCTCGCGGAAATAGCCGCGACGGACGAGGCGAGCTTCCAGAAGATCGTCGATCTCGTCAAAGCCAAACTCGCAGCGGCGTAACCATGCGCATCGTCCCCGCGGTGGACATTCGGGGTGGACTGTGCGTGAACCTGGTCCAGGGCGACTATGCGCAGGAGACGGTTTTCGCGAAAGACCCCGTAGCGCAGGCGATCGCCTGGCGTGATCAGGGCGCAGACATCGTCCATATCGTCGACCTCGATGGCGCAAAAGCCGGGCACGTGTGCATTTCAGACGCGCTTCGCGCGATGAGCGATGCCGGAGTGCGCACCGAGATGGGCGGAGGCATACGCAGCATGCGCGATCTCGAAACCGTCTTCTCGGCCGGCACGGACCGCGCCATCCTGGGCACCGCCGCGCACAGGGACCCTGCGTTTCTGCGGGAAGCCGCGGCTGCATTTCCCGCCAAGATTGTCGTGGGTATTGATGCGCGCGCGGGCAAGGTGTCCCTGAATGCATGGCTGGAAGACACGGCCACCGACGCGGTCGAATTCGCCCAGCAGGTCGAGGCCGCGGGCGCGTCGCGCATTGTCTATACCGACATTCTGAGCGACGGCATGATGACTGGTCCGAACGTGGACGCGACGCGCGCCGTCGCGCGCGCCGTAGAAATTCCCGTCACGGTGTCCGGCGGCATGTCGTCGTTGGAAGATATCCGGCGCGTGTGCGAGGCCACTGCGGACGGCGTAGACGAAGTCATCATAGGACGCGCGTTGTACCTTTGCGCTTTTACCCTGTCGGAGGCGATGGAAGTCGCGCGGGAGCGGACATGAACGCGGGTTTCGGCGCCGTCACGATAGTTGGCGTTGGACTGCTGGGCGGATCGCTCGGCCTTGCGCTCAAACAGCGAGGACTTGCCAGCTGCGTGCGCGGTGTCGGCCGGCGGCAGGAAGTGCTGGATACCGCGCTATCCATTAACGCTATTGACGACGCTTCGCTCGATCTGGGCGCGGCAGTTCGCGGCGCGGACCTCATCGTTTTGTGTACACCGGCCGTACTGATCTTCGATCAGCTCGACACCATTCGTAGCCGCGTTGCGCCCAATGTCGTTGTTACGGACGTGGGCAGCACCAAGACGGAAATCTGCGCGCACGTTCGGAGCAACTGGTCACGCCCCCTGCGGTTTGTCGGGAGCCATCCTATGGCCGGTTCTGAAAAATTCGGGCCTGAACACGCCTCCGCAAACCTGTACGATGGCTGCGTCACGATTGTCGAGCCATTGGATGATCACGCCGAGGATGCACACGAGACCGTCTGCGCATTATGGCGGGCTGTCGGTTCCCGCGTGATCGAGGTGGCGCCGCGCGCGCACGACGATATCGTCGCGCGGACAAGCCATATCCCCCACGTCGTCGCGGCGTTGATTGCGGAATTGGCGGCGGCTTCGGGCGAAGTGCGGGATTTCACGGGAAAAGGGTTTCGCGACGTTACGCGGATCGCGGCGGGCCGCGCGGAACTGTGGCGCGATATTTGCCTTACCAACCGCAATGCCATTGTGGAGGGGTTGCGCGAATTTGGCAATCGGACCGAAGCGGTGCGCGAATTGATCGAACGCGGAAAAGCGTACGAGCTGGAAGCGTTCTTCCGCTCCGCACAGGTTGCGCGAAAAAAGGTATTGGGCGAGGACGGTCCGGCGTGAGGATTCAATCTGATATCGTGACTAACCGATGCGCGCGGCGCGGTCCGCATGGACAATGAGCGGACTGTTCATCACATTCGAAGGGGTTGAAGGCTGCGGCAAATCGACGCAGGTCGCGCGACTTAGAGATCGGATGGAAGCATTGGGGCACACGGTAGTGAATACTCGTGAACCCGGGGGCACGGTTATCTCGGAATCCATTCGAGCCATCCTTCTTAATCCCGAAAACGTGGCTATAACACCGGTGACGGAATTGCTGCTGTATGCCGCGGCGCGCGCGCAACATGTCGATGCGTTGATCCGGCCCAGTTTGGACGCTGGCGCGGTTGTGATCTGCGACCGGTTCGCTGATTCGACGACCGCCTACCAAGGCGCGGGGCGCAATCTCGATCCCGCGATGATTCAACGCATGCACGACGCGGCCACGCGCGGGACTTGGCCCGACATCACGATATTATTGGATCTCCCCGCCGAAACAGGTCTCGCCCGCGCGCGCACCGTGAGAACCCTCGATCGCATTGAGCAGGAACCGCTGGCCTTTCATCGCGCGGTGCGTGATGAGTTTCTGAACATCGCCGCAAATGAGCCGGAGCGGGTGCGCGTTCTTGACGCGACCCTTAGCGAAGACGCGGTGGCGGAAGCCATTTGGCAATTTGTGGCGCCCCGGTTGCCATGAGTTTTGACACCATAAAAGACCAGGAGGTCGCGCTCCGGCTGTTGCGCAACCTGCTTGCAGAACAGCGCGTACCAAGCGGCATGCTGTTTTGGGGTCCGGGCGGCGTTGGCAAGCGCATGGCCGCGCTCGAATTTGTGAAGGCATTGAATTGCAAGAGTGCAGAGCTCGATGCGTGCGGTACCTGCATTTCGTGCCGGAAGATCGATCATGGCAATCATCCCGACGTGCGCATCTTTGCGCCGAAAGATAAATCGCGGCTCATCAAGCGGGACGAGATTGATGAGATAAATGAATTCGCCGCACTCCGGCCCTTCGAGTCACAGTGGCGCATCTTTATGCTGCTCGACGCGGAACGGATGAATGCCTCCGCGCAAAACCATCTGTTGAAGACGCTCGAGGAACCGCCGGGCAAGTCACTGTTTATTCTGATCAGCGAGCATCCGAGGATGCTGCTCCCCACCATTCGTTCGCGCTGTCAATCCGTCCGTTTCCGGTCGTTGCGGCGCGAAACCGTATCGGGGTTTCTCCAGCGCGAACGCGATCTTACCGCGGAAGTTGCTGACGCTATCGCGGAAATCGCGGAGGGTCAAATATCGCGCGCGCTAGACCTCGTGAGTTCTGACAAACGCGATGTGGCGCTGTCATTGGCGGAACGGCTGGACGCGGGCGAAGACCCGGTGATCCTCGCTGAGGAGTTTTCTTCGTTTCTCGACAATCAACGCAAGCAGATAGAGGCGGGCGTCAAAGCGGAAACGACGACGAGCAATGAGGCCACAAGGGAAGATGCGGACCGGGCCAAAGAGGAACGGTTGGCGCTCCTGGCCGCAATGGTACGAAAAGAGACCATCGAGTATCTTTACCTTCTCCAAACATGGTATCGTGATGAACTGGTGGCCCAGGCGTCCAACGGGACGGACCGGATTTGGAATAAAGACCGCCGCGACAAGGTCGGACGGGCCCGCGGCGACCATGCCGCAAAAATTTCGGCCATTGAAGAGGCGCGTGTGAACCTGGACCGGTTCATACCGGAAGAGCGCGTTTTTCGCGAGCTGTTTTTCGCATTGGCCGCGAAGTAGCGCGAAGACTGGTAAAATTTGAATGAGGTTACATCCCCCTAAATCCCCCTTCAAAGGGGAACTTAAGCTAAGATTAAGATAAGATAAGAGATTCGATGCTTAAGCGGGGTACAGGGGGTTGAACATATAGATTGGATTGGCCATGACAACCGTGAAAGTTCGCCTGCGTAAGCCTACGCGAGTGTTCACTTTTTTGTGTGAAGACATTCCCTTGCAGCGCAACGAGGACTGTATCGTGCGCACGGAGCGCGGGCTCGAGTATGGCACTTGCATCGTGCCGCCGGAGCCGATTCCCGAAGGGGCGAAAAGCCGCTACAAGATGAATGTGGTGCGCAAGATCACGCACCAGGACGAAACGACCTACCACCATATTCAGATGGAAGAAGAGCGGGCGAAAGAAACCTGCTGGATGCGCATCCGCGAGCGCAGTCTTCCAATGAAACTGGTTGACGCGGAATTTACCTTCGACCGGCACAAGATTATCTTTTATTTCACCGCGGACGACCGCGTGGACTTCCGCCAGCTTGTGCGCGATCTTGCGCAGGATTTGAAGACGCGCATCGAGCTGCGGCATATCCAGGTGCGCGACGAGGCAAAAATCGTCGGTGGCATCGGGGTTTGCGGGCGCGAGTTGTGCTGCTCGACGTGGTTGCGCGAGTTCAAACCCATCTCGATGAAAATGGCCAAGCGCCAAAACCTGTCGCTCAATCCATCCAAAATCAGCGGGCAGTGTGGTCGCCTGCTATGTTGCCTCAGTTACGAGAATGAGCAATATCAGGAACACCGGGGACGGCGCGAAATGTCCGCCGTCGCGGGCCGGGATGAAACGGAAGTCGTTGATTACCAGGAGGCGATGGGTCACGAAGGCGCTTTTGCGCGCTCCGATATCCGGCACAAACCGGACGACTGGGAAGAACGTCTCGACGATATGGGCGGCGAAACAGGCATGGACATCGCCGTATCGCCGGATGGAAACGATGAAGAGCACGTGGCGGTCGTCGATTTTGGAAATGATGAGCCGCAGTCTGCGCCACAGTTCCAACAACGTCCACGGCGTGATGATCGTCCATCGTACCAAGACCGGAATCGTGATCGGGGTCCGCACCCGCAGCAGCCAGACGGGCAACAGCCATCGCAACAGAATACTGGTCCGCACACCCAAGGCCGGCGGCGCAGGCATCGCCGATTTGGAAGTGGCGGCGGCGGCGGTCAGCCGGGAGGCGGCAACCCCGGCGCCGGGTCGTAATGCGCCTGGTCGATACCCATTGCCACCTTCACGACGCGGCATTTGACGAGGATCGCGACGCGGTCGCGGCTCGCGCAATGGATTCCCTCGAATGGATCGTGTTGATCGGCGATTCGCTCGCGTCGAGCCGGGCAGCATTATCCTTTACAAATGACCGTACTTTCGCGGCAGTAGGCGTGCATCCCTATCATCCTGAAGAAATGGATGGTGATGGCGTTTCCGTATTGCGCGAACTCGCCGGGCATCCACGGACAGTCGCCATTGGCGAGATCGGACTCGACTACTACAAGCACAACACCGCGCCTCGCGAGCTGCAACACCGTGCGTTTCACGAGCAGCTTTCGCTTGCTGCGGAATTGGATTTGCCCTTGGTCATTCACAACCGGGACGCGAATGAGGACACCTTGGCGATACTGGGCGAACATACAATTCGCGCGGTGGTGATGCACTGCTTTTCCGGTGACGCCGCGTTCGCGAAGGCATGCCTCGCGCGTGGGTACTACATTTCGTTCGCGGGAAATGTCACGTATCCGAAGGCCATCCAACTGCGCGAAGCCGCCAGTGTCGTGCCGATAGACCGGCTGCTTGTTGAAACCGACAGTCCTTATCTTGCGCCGCAGCCCGTGCGCGGGAAACGTTGCGAGCCGGCCTTTGCCGCGCATACGGCCGCGGCGCTCGCGGAACTGAAGAATATGCCGCTGGACGCGTTTGCAGAAGCCACCACGGCCAACGCCTCCCGCGTATTCGTCCCCCACTTCGCGTGACGCATGGGCGCGACAGGCGACATCAAGTTCTTGTCGCGCGCACGGGGCTTGGCCTTTAGAAATCCGCGAGAGATCATCGCAGCAACAACGCTTGATCAAGTCGCGCCTGCACTCTCCCGTGCGCAGGATGCAGCGGCGCGTGGCGCGTGGGTTGCCGGATACGTTTCGTATGAAGCCGCCCCGGCTTTCGATCCCGCGATGGCGTGTCATCCGCCATCAACGCTTCCGCTCGTGTGGTTTGGCGTTTATGAACATCCCAGCGAACCGCGGTCTGAGCGCGGCGCGTACTCGGTGGGCGCGTGGGACGCCGAATGGTCCGAGAACGACTATACTGCGCGCGTCCGGCGCATCCGCGAGTATATCGCCGCGGGCGATACGTATCAGGTGAACCTTACTTTTCCGCTGTGCGCGACGTTTTCCGGCGACGCCCACGCATGGTTCCATGACCTCTGCGCCGCGCAGGCCGCGGACCATTGCGCATACATCGACACGGGAGTCTTTCAACTCGCGTGCGCATCACCGGAACTGTTTTTTGAACTAAAGAATGGCGTGCTGCGAACGCGCCCCATGAAAGGCACGCGTCCGCGCGGACGTTGGCCGGCGGAAGACGAAGGGTTCGCAGAGGACCTAGGCGCCTCTGAAAAAGAGCGCGCGGAAAACTTGATGATTGTCGATCTTCTCCGGAGCGACATGGGACGGATCAGTAATATCGGTTCCGTGCGCACGCAATCATTGTTTGATGTCGAGCGATATCCTACGGTATGGCAAATGACGTCGGAAATTGTCTCGCGCTCGGAACACGCAGTGCCCGAAATATTCGCAGCACTGTTTCCCAGTGGTTCCGTTACCGGCGCGCCCAAGATTCGCACGATGCAAATCATCCGCAAAATGGAAACTTCGCCGCGAGGCGCGTACTGCGGCGCGATGGGCTGGATCGCTCCCGGAGGCGATGCGCACTTCAATGTTGCCATTCGTTGCGCCACCATCTCCGGGGGCACGGCGGAATACGCGGTCGGCGGGGGCATCACCTGGGATTCGCGCGCGGACCTGGAGTACGCCGAATGCCTGACAAAAGCGCGGGTGCTGACGCATCGCCGTCCGGACTTCGAGCTGCTCGAATCTATTTTGTATGAAGCAGAATTTTTCCTGTTGCACGAACACCTTGAACGTCTTGCACAAAGCGCACGGTATTTTGAATTTCCGTTGCACATCGAGAGCGCTCGTGAGTTGCTGTATGCAACGGTCAGGGGACGAACCGGAGCGCCGCTGAAGGTTCGCTTATTGATAGATCAATCCGGCAACGCCCGCGCGGAGGCCGCTCCCGCTCCGCCATCCATCAGCGTTAACTTGGACTTTGCGGCGGCTCCCGTGCAGTCAGGCGAAGTTTTCCTTTTTCACAAAACAACGCACCGCCAAGTTTATGACGAGGCACTGGCCTCCCGGCCGGAGTGCGACGATGTCTTGCTGTGGAACGAGCGCGGTGAAGTGACGGAGAGCTGTACGGCAAACGTAGTCGTCGATCTGGACGGGAAATTATACACGCCGCCGGTATCATGCGGAGCGCTCGCGGGAACATTCCGCGGCGCGCTGATTCAGGAAGGACGCATTACCGAGCGCATTCTCTCGAAGGACGACGTGCGCCGCGCGCGGGCCGTGCATCTGATCAATTCCGTGCGCCGCTGGATTCCCGTGAATGCAGAGCGATTGCGGGGATAAACACCCCGAATCTGTTAGAATTTACCCATGAGTAGTGTGCCTTCAATTCAGTCCTTCGAGCGTATCGAGCTTGCCGAAGCGCAACGGCAGTCGCCGGAGCAGTTCCTGGATTCTTTCGACATCGCCAACGTGCCGACCGCGCCGGGCTGTTACATCATGCGCGACGAGCGGGACTGCGTCATCTATGTGGGGAAGGCGAACAGCCTGCGCGCGCGCGTGCGCACGTATCTCAACGACGGCGACAGCCGGTACACCGTGAAATTCCTGATGAAACGCGTCGCGCGCATCGATTTCCTCGTCACGACGAATGCGAAGGAAGCGCTTCTCCTTGAAAATAGCCTCATCAAAGAGCATCGGCCGCGTTATAACGTCCAGTTAAAGGACGACAAGAGCTACGTCAGCGTAAAGGTAAACCTGCGCCATGAATGGCCGCGGGTGACCATTACCCGGCAACTGCGAAAGGACGGATCGCGATACTTCGGACCGTACGCCAGCGCGATGGCGGTCCGGCAAACGGTCAAGCAGTTTCAACGCATGTTTCCATTGCGGCTGTGCAGCGACAGCGTGCTTCAAAGCCGCACGCGGCCCTGTCTTTATTATCAGATGAAGCAATGTTCGGCGCCCTGCGTGAATTATGTGTCGAAGGAAGACTATCGCGAGATGGTCGATCAGGTCGTGATGGCGCTCGAGGGCCGCAGCGCCGAGTTGGTCAAGGTGTTGAAAACCCGCATCGACGAACATGCCGCCGGGCTGGAATTCGAGAAGGCCGCGCAACTGCGCGACCGGCTGTTCGCCGTGCAGACGACACTCGAACGCCAGCGCACCGTGCGCCCGGAACCGGGCGACGACCAGGACATCTGGGGCTATCACACCGAAGGCCGGTTCATGGAATTGCAAGTGCTGTTCTATCGCGCCGGTAAAATGACGGGGGGCAGATCGTTTTCATTCAATCAGCGTGAAATGCCGGTCCAGGAAGTGCTCGCGTCTTTCTTTCTTCAATATTATGGAGAAG
>JAWXCN010000154.1:0-12384 GCA_034408725.1 Candidatus Hydrogenedentota bacterium | reverse complement strand
GCGCATGTCGCAGCCGGAAGTGGCGCGCGCGAAAGTGTCGCGATGAGTGTATCGGAGAAAACGGAGCTTCGCTTTGAACGCATCGCGGAGGAGCATTTGCCGGGAATTCTGTTGATCGAGCAGGAGGCGTATCCGGAACCGTGGACCGAGGGAATGTTTCGTGAGGAGATCACGCATCCGCGATCACAGTTTGTCGTGGTGCTAATCGGGGGCGAATTGATCGGCTACGGCGGATATTGGCCGTTACTGGATGAAGCGCACATCACGAGCGTCACCATTCGCGACATACACCGCGGCCTTGGCCACGGACGGCGGCTGTTGCAGCACATTCTTGAGACGGCGAAAACGAATGGCGTGTTGGCGGCGACACTCGAGGTGCGCGAGTCGAACGTGCGCGCGCGTAGTTTGTATGAAAGCATGGGGTTCCTGGTCACGGGACGCCGGCGCCGATACTATCCGACCACGGACGAGGACGCGCTGATTATGACGAAACATTTGACGTGAGCCTTGGAGTGCGGTAGCGGTAGCTACCGCTTTGGGGTGGCGATAGGCTTGTGGTTTCCACGTGATCCGCGGTTTGCAAAGTGATCCGCGGCGATCGGTATGGATGAAGTGAAAGCGGCGCTTACACGCCGCAGTCCAAGGTTGATTCGCCGCAGTTCGGTGCCTTGGAGTGCGGTAGCTACCGCTTTGGGGTGGCGATAGGCTTTGGTTTCCACATGATCCGCGGCGATCGGTATGGATGAAGTGAAAGCGGCGCTTACACGCCGCAGTCCAAGGTTGATTCGCCGCAGTTCGACGCCTTGGAGTGCGGTAGCGGTAGCTACCGCTTTGGGAGTATGCGAAGGCATGTTGCGGCGAGAACAGAGGTGTGACAGCATTGCGCACATGAGCGAAACTTCTTTTCCATGGCCACACGCGCCAGTGCATCAGCTCTCCGAGTCAGGGACTTTTTTTGTTACGGCGAGCACTTATAACCAGGAGCAACACTTTCGAGGCGCAGAGCGGTTGGCCATTCTCCAACGCGGTCTTATTAAAGTCACACAAAAATATGGGTGGCGCGTCGAAGCTTGGGCGGTATTTTCCAACCACTATCATTTCGTGGCGCATTCTCCTATTGAAGAGGAAACTGCGGCGAGTTTGTCGAATATATCGATGGAGCTTCACTCGAAGCTGGCATTATGGGTCAACCGGCTCGACGACGCGAAAGGCAGAAGAGTTTGGTACAACTTTCGCGAAACCCAGTTGACGTATGAGAAATCGTATCTGGCGCGATTGAACTACGTTCACCAGAACGCCGTGAAGCATGGGCTCGTTGCGGTCGCGAATCAGTATGATTGGTTCAGCGGCGTGGTTTGAACGTGTAGCGGCGCCGGCGCAGGTTAGGAGTATCTACCGGTTCAAGGCGGATACGGTGAATGTAAAAGATGATTACGAGGTTTCGGGGGATTGGTGAAGTGGAGGTGGATGGGTTTGAGCAATTGGTACGCGTGGCTTTGGAGTGCGGTAGCGGTAGCTACCGTTTTCACTTCAAGAGACCAGCAGCACCTCACATCAGTCCAGACCGCTTCCAATCCGAAGCGAAAGCGGTAGCTGCGTCCGAAACGGACTCCGTTACCGCAGTCCAAGGCGCTCCGCGCGCGTTAGGGCGGATTTGATTTGAGCGCTGTTGGGCGCGCGCTGTAGTTGGTCCGGTTTTTTTAATGGAGGTTAGGGTGTCACAGGGTTCGCCGACGTATTTTAACGACGCGATGGACGCGGCGGAGTCTGAGCAGCAAACCGCCGGGGTGCCGTTGGGCGGCGTTGGCGCGGGTTGCTGCGAGCTGGGCCGGGATGGGCGGTTCCGGAACATCACGATTAATAATAATCGCACGGCCGAAACGCGCATTGACGTCTCCGCGGGATCGTTGGTTGGCGTGCGCGCGGCGCGGCGCGGGAAAGTCGCGTTGCGGCTGCTTCAAACCGATAGCGCGCTGCCGTTCACCGATGCGGGAATTGTCGCGCCGTATACCGCGTCGCAACGGTTGGCGTGGCGCGGGGTGTATCCGTGTTCGCATTACAAACTCGAGGACCCGCAGTTTCCACTTGAACTCACGTGGAGCGCACTGACGCCGATCATTCCCTATGACCATGAAGCGAGCACGCTCCCGCTAATCCTGATGTCGTTCTTTGTGAACAATCCCTCGGACGTTTCTTACGATGTTTCGGTCGTCGTGAATTGGGAGAACCTGTGCGGGTGCGCGCGCGGCCTGTTTCCCGAACGGCGCGGCCCGATCCGGCCGGTGTTGGTCAGCCGTGATCAGGACAAAAAGAACGAACCCGAACCGGTCGATCCGAATCAACGGCTGATTGCCGGCCTCGAATTCGGTTTTCGCGACGGGTTCCGCACGAACGCGGAAGGCAACTATGCTTTGTTGATCGGCCAGCAGCGGGAAGTGCAAGTGACGATGTTGGGGTGGAACGAACGCGACCCGCGCGAGCTCGAAGTGTTCTGGAACCAGTTTCATGACAGCGGGCGGTTGGGCAACAACCTTTCGCGTAACGAATCAAGTCATTCCGGGGCGTTGTGCGCGTCGTTTGATTTGGGGCCGCAACAATCCCGCAGCGTCGTGTATGCGCTGGCGTGGTATTGCCCGCGCTATATTATCAACGACCTCGATCATGGAAATGGATACGCCAACCCGTTTCGCAACGCGATCGAGGTGGCCACGCAGGGCCTCACCTATCACCGGTATTATTTTAAGGCGGTCGAAGACTGGCAACGGCGGATAATGACGTCGACGTTGCCGCAATGGTTCAGCAAGATGTTGATCAACAACAACTACGTGTTGTCGACCAATACGCTGTACACCAAGGGCAACGATTTCGCGATGTTCGAGTCGCCGGCGGCTCCGCGCACTTCGACGCTTGACCGGCATCTGTACAGCTCGATTGGGTCGCTGTTGTTCTTTCCAAACTTTGAAGAAGGCGAGTTGACGTGCATTGCCCGGCCAAGGGACGAAGAAAATGCGGGGCGCATTTTCCGGTATCTCGGCATGGAGTGCATGCACCAGCCCTCGCACGGGGACACGCCCGACCCGATGCTTGATACGAGCATTGTTTTCGTGTTGACGGCGTACCGCAATTACATGATGACGGGCAAGCGGTTTATTCTTGATCATCTCATGCCGCGACTGCGCGACGCGATGGCTTATGTACTGCAACATGATCAGGACGGCGACGGCCTGCCCGAGCAGTCGGGTTGCTCGATGACACGCGATACCTGGGCGGTGTATGGCGTGAACAGCTACACTAGCAGCCTGTGGATCGCGGCGTTGAGGGCGTATGGACGTCTGGCGCGGCGGTTGGGCGACAAGGAAGAGGCGCTCAAGTACGAAGAGCTGTTGCCCCGCGCGCTGGAAAGTTTTGATCGCAAATTATGGAATGAAGAAGGCGGATACTACCGTCTTTATTCCGCCGAGGGGATGTTCGGCGCGCCGATGGAACGCAATGAGGCGTGCGATGCCGCGCAACTGGCGGGACAGTGGTACGCGGATTTCTTGTGTTTGGGACAGTTGTTCCCGCAGGAGAAAGTGAAGAAGGCGCTGGGCGCAATCTGCAAACTCAACGATCAGCGCAACGGAGTCGCGCACGGTGTCATGCCGGACGGCTCGCCATGCGAGAACCCGCCTGCGCTCGGGTTTCCGCCGGGCGCGGATCAGGCGTGGCCTGCGTTCGACACCGCGTATTACGCGAGCCTGATGATCACGCATGGCTACCCGGATCGCGGACTGTTTTCGGTGCAGAAAAACTGCAAAAATATTCATGCGCGCCGGGGCCGCGTGTTTAACCAGCCGATGATGTGGGACCTCGAAGCCAATAACGCGTGCGGGTGGGCGCAAGACCGGCACATGGGGTCGTTGTCCGCGTGGCACGTATTGTATGCGTTACAGGGGTTTCAGTTTAATGCGCCCGATGGCGCGTTGTGGTTGCGGCCGCATTTGCCAATTGGGGTGTTCATGCTCAGCGCGCCGTTGTTCACGCCGATCAGTTTTGGATGGGTAAAATTTCGTGAAGATGACGAACGCGGGTACCGGCAGTACGTACATCTCACGTTCGACAGCCCCGTTTATCTGAAGACGATTGTTCTTCGCGTGCCGAACGAGGTCGAAGATATCAGTATCGTGTGCGAAAGCGCGGATGGCATCGAGCAGGTGGACCATATATTTGGTTATGACGGCAGCGAGCGACTTGTCGAGATCATACCCAAGAAGCCGATTCTGGCGGGGAATCTTCTGAAGATCGCGATCGCGCAAACGCGGGGAGCAACGGTCCGGTTGCCCCGCCCGGGTGGACGGTGATGGGGATAGACGCTGCATTCCGTCGCGCTCGTGCTCGTGCTCGTGCTCGTGCTCGTAATCGTAATCGATTTTTCGATCCCCTCCTGAAGTTCGACAACGCATCGAGAATTTATCAAGATCGAATTACGAGCACGAGCACGATTACGAGCACGAGCGCGAGCACGAAAAAGATGGTGTTGGCGCAATAACCCCCATGCGAATTTATGGAATAACAGGAGGGACGGGTAGCGGAAAATCGGAGGTGGCGCGCCAGTTTGCAAAACACGGGGTACCCGTCATCGACGCGGACGCGGTCGGCCACGAAGTTATTGCGCCAGGTGGCGCGGCGGAGAAAGACGTGTTGGATGCGTTTGGCAGTGGAATCCTCACGGATGGAAAGATTGACCGCGCCAAACTTGGCGCGCGTGTGTTCACGGACCCGGAGGCGTTGCGCAGGCTCAACGCAATCGTGCATCCCGCCATCGGCATGACGATTGCCCTCAAGTGCGCCGCGCTGGCGGAAGAGGGGAATGCGATGGTGATGATCGATGCCGCGTTGATCGCGGACAAGGGCGTGAAAGATGCGTACCTCAGCGGATTGATCCTTGTGCTGTGTCCGGAGGACGAACGCGTGCGCAGGCTGGTCGAGCATCGCGGGCTCAGCGAAGCGGAGGCGCGCAAACGGATTTCCGCGCAGACGCCACCGGAATGCAAACTTGCCCTGGCGGATTGGGTCATTGAGAATACGGGGAGCAAGGATGCGTTGTACGCGCGCGTCGACGCGCTCGCCGAGGAGCTTCACGGGCATGGCGAATAAACTATCGAAGTGTCCGAGGTGTGGCAAGATATTTGCCGAAACACCGGGCAAGAATTTGTGCGCGAGGTGCAATACGGAATTTCTCGAATACGGGGATCGCGTGCTGGATGCCATCGAGAAACACGGGTTGCGCAAGCCCGAGGAAATCGCGGAGTTCACGGGCGTGCCCCTCGAAAAAGTAATCGAGCTGGTTGAGAACAGCACGCTGTTATCCCACGAAATCGAATCGGATCGTCTTTGCGCCGCGTGCAAAGAGCGGCCCGCGCAAAAACATGCGGACTATTGCTTCCATTGCCGGCTGATGCTGAACAAGGCGTTCGGCGACGCCGCAAAGTTGATGGGCGAAATTCGCGAGCGCGAGCAGCGGATGAAACGGCCCAAAGCGAACGAGCCGGATTTGCTGGCGAGCGTGGATGAGGCGTTGAAACATAAGCGGGGCCGGCGCGCCGTCAAACGCCCAGACCCAACCCCGAAAAACCGGTATTCGCCATAGTCTGTGGGGAGGCGCTGCCGGTTTTACTGTTCGCCCAGTTGGTCTACGCTTAAGGTGCGCACGAAGCCATCGCCCATAACCAGCCAAAGCGGTGTCTGCGCTACCCGCTTCGCCACCGCAGTCCAAATAATCCTTCTCCGAAAACCAATGTTTTGGAAAGAAGCCTATTTGGACTGCGGCGGCCCCCAAGGCGCCGCTTTGGCTGTTTATCACAGATGGCCTACCCTTTGCTGTGCTTGGACAGCGCATTCTTCCATAAACAGCCTGCAATCCGAAGCGAAGGTGCCGTCCGCAGCAAAAGAGTAATCCGAAGTGAAAGCGGTAGCTGCGTCCGAAGCGGACTCCGCTACCGCAGTCCAAGGCATTTCCGCTACCGCAGTCCAAGGCGGTTCACGCGCATCCACTCAATTTTCTCCGCACAAACTTTCGCTACCGTTTTGGCGGGATTTTCGTGTAATCTAGGCCGTTTAATGCCGAATGCCGTTTTGCCACCAAATGCGGTCCGGAAAGGATGCATATACACGGCATAGGCAAGGGTGTGTTGTTGTTTTTCGGTAGAAAAGGACGGAACCGTGGGAATCCCACTGATAAGCGGGCTAAGTAAGCTGGACGCCGGTCCCCGGCGTTTTCTGTTTTTTATTGTGTTCAATGTCATTTCATGGCAGTGCATTGTCGGCCCCGCCCTGATACTTTTTGCGCGGTCGCTGGAGATGCAGGCTTCCCTCATCGGTTTCCTTATTTCCTTTATGCCCCTGTCGATGCTGTTGGTGGGCCTTACCGTTCCGCTGGTGAACCACTACGGGCCGAAGCGGGTCATGTTCGCGGGCTGGCTTTTGCGAAACCTGCTGGCCTGCGCCGTGTTTTTCATTCCTTTGGCAACGACATGGGGGCTGCGGTACGCGCAGTACCTGCTGGTTGGTTCAGTGCTGGCGTTTTGTGTGTTACGGGCGATGGGCGCGGGCGGGTGGTTGCCGTGGCTGCACGAGCTTGTGCCGGACGTTCAGCGGGGCACGTATTTCAGCATGGAAGCGGCGGTTACGCAGTTGACCAGTGTGGTGGTTGCCCTTATCCAGGCGGCCCTGCTGTTCGGAGAAGTCAGCTCGTGGCGTTTTCTGATGGTATACGCCATCGGGATCGGGGCGGGTCTAGTCAGCCTGGTGTGGATGGCGCTCATCCCCGGGGGCGAAGCGGCAAGTGTTCCGAGCACACATAGTTCTTACGTTGGCTATCGGATGGCGTTTCGCGATCGCTCGTTTATGGCGTTCGTGTTTACCGCCTCGTTGGGGTATGCGAGCCTCGCGTTGCTCCTGGGTTCTTCGCTGATACTGTTCATGCGCGAGATTCTAATGTTCCAGCCGAGCGTCATCATGGCCGTCACGGCGGCGGGGGCACTGGGCATATTCCTTACGATTGCCGCGTGGGGCCGTTTTGCGGACTATGCCGGGAGCGGTTCGGCGATGTTTTGGTCCATGCTCGGGCACGCGGCGTGCGCAGTGGCCTGCATGCTGCTCGCGCCGACGGCCGGGTATACGCCACCTATGCTGTGGATAGTCTTCGTGATTGCGAGCGTGTTCAACGCGGCCTACAACGTTGCCGGTAACCGGGCCATGCTGGGGTATGTGCCACGGGACCGGCGCGTGCTTTACACCAACATTTGGAGTATCGGGACGTCGATGGCGGTCGCGTTGCCGCCGATCGCGGCCGGGTATGTCATCGATCATCTGCACGAAACAGGGTATTACGCGTGCTTTATTGCAACGGGTGTCCTCGGCGCGGCATGCGCGTTCTTGAGCAAACGGTACGTGTGCGAAGCAGTCCCGGAAAGCACCGCGGGGAATCCGGGCCCGATGGATTCGACACAACGCCCCGCGGATGCGAGCGCAGACGCTGCGCCACGGCTTGCGTCGTAAAAACTAAAAGCGTGGAAGCAGTGCTCCTGACTGCTTCCACGCTCCACCCGGACCCACAAGTTTCAGTTACACGGGACAGTCCCTGCGAATCCGCGTACTGCCACGGGAACGTAATGGGACGTTGCCTGCGGTAAAGGGACAGTCCCTGCTAATCCGAATACTGCCGCGGATTCGGAGGGACAGTCCCGGGGTTATCGTGATTCGGCTACTTCGCGGCGCATGCGATAGGGGTCGGACGATTCGGCGATTTTGAGCAAATGGCCCTGCTGCTTCTGCAAGGCTTGCGAAATGCGGCGCAGGAGATCGTGGTCAACCTTGCGCTCGCTGACAACGGCGCTGTCAATTTCCGTGGAGAGATATCGCAGCGCCGTACTCATCTCCTGCAATAACAAAATCGTTTGTTGACGGAATTCGTTCGATTCGATCATCTTCATCAATGCGGAGCCCTTCTTGGGCCGCGCTCCCAGCACGGCCATCGTCGCTTATCTGCACAGTCCGTTCATGCAGCCAGAGTTTCATTAAGTGAGCAAAATGCGGGCCAAGTCTAAAAACTATGTAACTTGTTTGTCGATAAGAATCTAGCTGGCAAAACTGGGCGCAGAACAACAAAAGAAGTTGGGCCGTAAACACCAAATAGTCAGGAATGATTATGTTTTTGGGGAGGAGGACTGGATTGCGGAAGCGGAACGGGCCTTTTTGATTGCCTAGTCTGGCGACTTGACGTCGTGAAACCGTGCCCGCTGATTGTCGAGGCTGCTCCGGCGCGACGAGGGGCTGTAAATGAAGTGGACGCGTCCGCGCAGTTCGGAGAGGGGCCGTCCGGATTGCCAGATATGGCTGTCGTCACTTTCATTGCGGTTGTCGCCCAGCAGATAAACTTCTTCATTGGAGACCGTAACGGGTCCGAAGATGTACTCCATACGTTCACGAATATAGGGTTCGTCAATGGGCTGGTTATTTATCAGTAGTGCGCCGTTGACCACTTCAATGGAATCGCCCGCGAAGGCGACGAGGCGTTTGACGAGGTAGTCGCCGGGGGCTTGCGGGTCGTTCAGCACGACAATATCGCCGCGCGCGTACTGGGACGGTTCAACGGCGATGATGCGGTCGCCGGCCTGGAGCGTAGGTTCCATAGACCGTGTCGGCACTTCGTAGAAGCGCATGTTGCGCATGAAATAGAGGTAGAAAAACGGAACCAATACCAGCAGGAGCGCGGCCGTAATAGCGATACGTACGTTCTTGAATGTGAGTGGTGACCCTCCAGTGCGAGCCGAGGCTGTCCTCTGCTGCACCACGACCGCCACGGGAACCTCGTAGGGTTTTGGCTCGAAGATGGACATATCGATCTGCGGGACTTCTTGCCCTTCCGGTTCATCATCCAGGAGGGCGTCCCTTGCTTCGCGCGCGTCGGTGAGCATGGTTTGAATCTGGTCGTAACGCTTTTTGAGGTGCTCGCGTTGACGCAGCAGATCGATATTTTCGGGAGAGCGCTTCAGGTCCTGAATGATGTACCGGAAGTTTTTCCGGACCCGTTTAGCTTCTTCATGGAGCTTGTCGATCTCTTCGCGGTCGATAGCCATGCTTGAACACCACCCTCCGCGTATGCAGCCGCAGCCTGTATTGGCGCGTATTTATGATACCCGCAAGGGTGCGCATATACCAGGCACTTGCCTTGTCCATTGGGGCAATCCCACTTGATTATGATGTAACCGTAATTGTGTGAAGGAAAAGCGACAGCTACGCGCTGCACTCCAGCGCCTTGGACTGCGGTAGCGCAGTCCACTTCGGACGCAGCTACCCCTTTCGCTTCGGATTGCGCGTGGTCTGGACTGATGCGGGGCGCTGCTGGAGTCTTAAACTGAAAGCGGTAGCTACCGCTACCGCAATTGTATAGTAACAGGGCCTGATGCAGGGATGCCGCACTGGAGCGTTTAGTAGAACAGCTCGATTTGGAGATTCCCGCATCAGGCCTATTTGCATTTGTGTCCGAAGGACGGTGAACAGTATCGGGAGCTGGTGACGATACCAAGCTCGTATCCCAACAAGTAGGCCGCCCTTTCGGACGTATCGTGTAATGAAATGGAGTGTAACACGATGATGGAGCGATTGCAGGACGGCTTTTGGATTGGTGTGGACATTGCCAAGGCGACGGTTGATGTGTGCGTGGCGGGCCTGCATTTTCAAACTTCAGAATGGGCAAAGCTGGAGGTACGGCATTTGGCCAACGATGCCAAAGGCATCCCTGAATTGGCCCATTGGCTTGCCCCGGCGCTTAAGGCGGGGGAGTGCCTGGGCGTGTGCATTGAATCAACCGGAGCTTATTCCCATTGGTTCGTGCGGGCCATCGCCGGCTTGGAACTGCGCGGCGTTCTGGTATCAGGAATACCTTATGACCCCAATTACAAAAAGAGATTAAATCCCTCTTAAAAAAAACAACAGTATCTCCAAGGCGCTTCGCGCTGCAAATCACGAAAGGATTTGAAATAATGACTACCCACTCCCGAGGCGCAGTTGTTATCACCGGTGCATCGACCGGAATCGGTGCTGCATGCGCATTGCACCTCGACCGTATCGGATTCCGGGTGTTCGCCGGCGTGCGGAAAGACAGCGACGGCGATGCTCTAAAATCGCAGGCATCGGACCGTTTCACCGCGATATATCTCGATGTGTGTGATGCAGCGTCCATTATCAGCGCGCGTGACACCGTGAAAGCCACCACCGGCGAATCCGGTCTCGCGGGACTCGTGAACAACGCGGGCATCAGCATAAACGCGCCACTTGAATTTGTCCCCCTCGACAAATTGCGGCAACAACTCGAGGTCAATGTCATTGGCCAGATTGCCGTTACACAAGCATTTCTGGAACCGTTGCGCGCGTCACATGGCCGGATCGTCAACATTGGATCCACAAGCGGCCGCCTCTCCATTCCTATGGGGGGACCATACTGTGCATCAAAATTCGCAATGGAGGCCCTTACCGATTCATTGCGCATGGAACTGCGACCCTGGGGCATCGAAGTCGCGCTCGTCCAACCCGGCGCGATCGACACGCCGATCTGGGAAAAATCCGTTGCCGCCGGCAACGCCCTGCTAGATTCGTTGCCGCCACGCATGATGGAGTTGTACGCGCCGCTTGTCGCCATGATAAAAAAAGGCGCAAGCCAAACTGCAAAATCCGCCGTGCCGGCCCAAGTCGTCGCCGACGCCGTCGCCCATGCGCTTACCGCCGCAAAACCAAAAACCCGCTACCTCGTCGGTAAAGACGCCCGAATCCAAATGCTCCTTGCCAAGCTGCCCGATCGCTGGCGCGATGTGCTCATCTTGAAGTTTATGGACAAGGCCATTTAAGCGCTGGGTGATCGGGGGTGGGGAGACCTCGGTAGGTGCCATGACTCGTCATATCCACCTTCGCATCAATAGGTTGTAAACTTGAAGTCGTAAACTGCGACTTCAAGTTGCTCGTGGCCAATACTATGTCTTGTTCGCTGTACGGTAGAGCTTGTATTCAATGCTATCCAGCAATGCATGCACCGATGCGGCGATGATATTTTCCGAGACGCCTACGGTATCCCATTCGGTGTCGCCGTCGGTGGATTCGATGAAGACGCGGGTTTTGGCGCTGGTGGCGGATTGGCCGTCGAGGATGCGGACTTTGTAGTCTTCGAGGTGGACTTTTTCGAGTTCGGGGTATTTGCCTTCGAGCGCCTTACGGAGTGCGTTGTTGATGGCGTCAACGGGCCCGGCGCCCTCTGCCGCGGTGTGTACGCACTGGCCATCGGGCAGCTCGACTTTGACGGTGGCTTCGGATTTGGAGTCGCCGTTGCCGTCTGATGTTTCTACGCTGACGCGGTAGCCGAGGAGCGTGAAGAATTTTTTGTCGTGGCCTTTTGCGCGGAGCATTAGCAGTTCGAGTGAGGCGTCGGCGCCTTCGAATTCGTAGCCTTCGCTTTCCATATCTTTTACGCGCTTGAGCACGTCGCGCGTTTCGGCTGCATCGCGCTCGAGGGTGATGCCGAAGTCCGCGGCTTTTTGCAACAAACTCGAGCGGCCCGACACTTCGCTCACGGCGATGTGCGTGCGGTTGCCGACAGTTTCGGGTTCGATGTGTTCGTAACTGGATTTGAGTTTGTTGACTGCGTCGGCGTGCATGCCGCCTTTGTGCGTAAATGCGTCGCGGCCTACGTAGGGATCGGAATCGCGCGGGTTCATGTTCGCGAGTTCGGCGACGAGATGCGAGACGTGCGTGAGTTTCGCGAGTTGTTTGTCGCTGACGAGTTTCGCGCCCATCTTGAGTTGCACCGTCGGGATAATCGTCGTGAGGTTGGCGTTGCCGGTGCGTTCGCCGTAGCCGTTGATCGTGCCCTGGATGTGTACCGCGCCCGCTTCGACCGCGGCGATACTGTTCGCCACACCGCAGCCCGCGTCGTTGTGCGCGTGGATGCCGATCGGCGCTTTGGGCAGGCGCTCAATCACCGCGCGAGTGGCATGCGCGATTTCGGAAGGGAGGCGTCCGCCGTTGGTGTCGCAAAGGATCAATACTTCCGCTCCGTTGCGCCAGGATTCTTCGAGCACGGATAGCGCGTATTCCGAATCATCAAAGAATCCGTCGAAAAAATGTTCGCCATCGAGGAACACGCGTTTGCCTTGCGCTTTGAGATACGCTACGGATTCGCCTGTGAGTTTGACATTTTCATCGAGAGATACGCGCAAGATTTCTTTCGCCTGCACGCGCGAGGACTTCGCGAAGATGGTGACGATCTCGGTGCCGGCGGCGAGCAGCGCTTTGAGGTTTGCGTCGTCTTCAACCGCGGACTTCGGGTGGCGCGTGCTTCCGAACGCGCACATC
>JAWXCN010000153.1:0-40443 GCA_034408725.1 Candidatus Hydrogenedentota bacterium | reverse complement strand
GGGCATCGAATTCTCCCAATAAGTAATAAGGGGGACGCGGCGGGGGCGAGGGCGTACCCCCGCCGCGCGGCGCGCTTAGGTCCAGTCACTCTGGACGACCACGCGCGCCTTCTGGTAGATCACGGCAAAGTCAGTCACGACCGTGAGGAACGTGCGGTCCCATTGCTGATTGATGAGTTTGTCGTTCTCGACGAGCACGTCCTGCTCGGTGAGTTTTTCGACGGCGTAGCCCGCGTCCACAATCGTGAGCTTATTCGCGGGCTGATCGACCATCGGCACGAGCTTCACGCCCAGCGGCGTGATTGGGTTGCCGGATTTCGCGAAGTCGAACAGCGCTGCGTCCTTGAACTCGGAAAGATTCAGGATGGTCTGCGCGAGCGCGGAGTTCGCAAGCATGTGCGTCGGCGTGAAGTAATGGTCCAGGGTGAGCGTCATATACCCCTTCACGATGTCCGCATACGTCCACGTGTTCACGGTTGCGGTGTTCACTGTCGTGGCGGCTGTAGCCACGCCGGACGAATCGCCACTGACCAGCACCGTCGCGAGCCGCGCATCAAGGGCGCGGCCCAGGCGCTCGCCAATGCGTTGCAGGTGTACGCGCAGCATGTCCACGGACATGCGCCGGATCACCTCGTAGGACGCAATAATGCCGCGGCCCTTCTTGTCGAGCCGAACGATACGGTCGCCGTAGGTAATTTCGGATTCCGGAATCGCCGCGCCTTCGGCAACTGTCCGCAGCTCTTCTTCCGCGGAATTTTCCTCGACATACGGCACGTCAAACGCCGTGCTCGAAATCGGCTCATCGCGAATGATCAGGTCGGGATACGCGGGACGCCGTTTCAACCCCGCAACGACCGATTCGCGCACCATGTCGGGGAACAGCCATTTGGCGTTCGGATCGCTTTGGAAGAAGCGGTCCACCGTGATGCGGTGCAAATCGATTCCGAATTCCTGCGCGCAGTAGTCGGACACGTTCGTGCCCAGCGCGCGAAAATACTGGGCGTGCGTGAGGCCAAGCCCGCCAAGCGTTTCGTACAACGCGCGGCCCTTCACCGTCCGCAAGCGCTCGGGGTCGTCGCTCAAAAACGCGACGCGTTCTTTCACCATGTGATCGCCATACATCATGACGTGTACTTTTCCTTTCTCGTTACAGCAAAACGTGGACCAGCGTCGACGCCGCGTCCACTTTCACGTTGATGCCCCTGCCATTTCCCGACGCCGGAGTCTTCACTTTGCCGTTCGTGGCCGACGCGGTGACGCCCTTGACGCCGTCCACTGTCGGCGCTGTGCCTGCGTATGCAAAAACACAAATGCCCCGGACCTTCACGGGAATTGCCACGGCATTTGTGTCCGCGTCCGCCATCGCCTGTCCAAACACCGCGTCATCGTCATCCGTCGCGTTGTCCACGGTGTACGCCGCCGTCAGCTTCACCGCGTCGCCCGCGAAAATACTCACCGTCCCGCTTGCGGGGGTCTTGCACGTGATGACCAGTTCGGTCACCGCGCCGCCAACATCTCCATACGCCATTGCGTGTATCTCCTCATGGGTTGCGCCGCGATTCCCGCGGCTACGTTTCAACCAATAGCCCACGGCGTTGCACTGGGGGGAGGAGGAAGCGAGGCGCCGAAATTGCGTCCAGGCAAGCCTTGTGATGCACGGATAAAAGATTGGATAATATGAGATATAGTCCGAATTCGCGGTGCAAAACAGTTGACTTATGAGGATTCAGGCTTGTACGTCGAATGGGATCCCCAAAAGGCCGGCGCCAATTTCGCGAAACATGGGATAATGTTCGAAGAAGCCCGATCCGTAATGTTGGATCGATTGGCAAAAATTCATGACGATGAAGTCCATTCAGCGGACGAACATCGGGAGATCATCATCGGCCATTCGGATAAGCGCCGCTTACTCGTTGTAAGCTTTACTGCGCGGCAGGACGGGGTTAGGATTATAAGTGCTCGGCGCGCGACACGAAGGGAACGTCTGGATTATGAAGAATTCACAAGCTCCGAAAAAAAACCGGTCATCTAACGATGAAATGCGAGAGGAGTACCGCTTTGACTATGCAAAGTCTAAACCGAATCGCTTCGCCGGAAAGATGGAGCAGGGAACGATCGCAATAGTTCTGGACCCGGACGTGGCTGCTGTCTTTGAGACTTCGGAATCGGTGAATACCTTTTTGCGCTCTGTAATCACTGCTGTAAAGCCAAAAAAGAAAAAATAAAACTCGCGTGTGGCCAGTTCCACATTTTCTGCAATCATCCCGTCACTCGACTCCATCTCATGCTCGACAAATCCAACGCATAACGACCGAAATTGTCGTCGTACTCTTCCTTCTCCGGACCCATTGAACTTACTTTGCCACCCGAGATTACAATTGAGTTTCCGTCAAGTTTTCCTTTGTGCCGGCATATCCAACCGGGATTTTCGGCGGATGTCTCGACTGGTTCGATCGTATACCCGTCACAATGAAGCCTGTAGACGAGCGTCTCGCCAAACCGCCTTTCGCCGCGGTAGCCGAGTCCTCCGATGATGTAAATGTAGTCGCCGACGAGCGTGGCGGAATGAAAGTCGGTTGGAGGGAACATCTCTTTGGGGTATCCATATATTTCGAATCTTCCGTTACCATGATGAACGACAACGTCATTGTATATGTAGAAATCCTCATCATAGTGGTCTTCATGTTCGCCGCCGATCTCGATGAAACGGCCATCCGGAAGCTCCGTAATGGATTTGCCAAACCGTTTAAAGCACCAAACCGCACGATCGTCGTACGACTCCGTGTCTTCGAATTCCTGTCGCGCGCAATACGCCGTCACTCCGCTTCGCACCATCGCGTTCCAGAATTCGACTTTCATCAGTTCAGCATTGGCATTTCCAAAACGCGGATATCGTCCTTGAAAATAATCATCTCTAGATACATCTAGATAGCCTTCATCCTCGAAACCAGTCAACCTCGCGCGCATCTCGTCGTTTATATCGCAAAGGTCCGCGCCGGCGGCAACAAGTAGCTTTACAACTTCTTTGGTTTCTGCCTGTTCGATCGGCGGATGGCCGAAATCATCAAGCTCCGAAATGTCGGCGCCAGCCTCGATCAATCGCTGTACACATCTCGAGGCGCCCGCTTCTGCTGCGTCTCGCAAAGGCGTACGGTGGTAATTGAGCACTTCGTTCACGTCCAAGCCTTGGTTAATCAACCACGAGAGCATTTCAGGCCGATCGTTCATAATCGCGTAAAACAATGCGTTATAAGACAAACGATCACGGTCGTCCGGATTTGCCCCGTGCACCAGTAACAGTTTAGCTTTTGCTACATCGCCAGTCTGCGCGCAGAGCAGCCACGGGGTCCTCCCGCAGGAATCACGCGCGGTTTGGTCCGCACCTTGGACGAGCAAACTCTGCACGTCTTCTTGACTCCCCAAAGCGATCCCCCGCATTACGTCCGTCCACTTCAGCGCACTTTCGGGCGCGCCCGCGGCAAGCAGCAATTTTACAATGTCAAATCTACCCTCACTCGATGCATAGTGCACCGCCGATTCACCGTGTATTGTCACTCGGTTCGCGGGAACTCCTCTATCGATTAAATGTCGGACGATAGGAAAGAGGTTTTCGTCGAATGCGCCGTTCACGCGTTCCATCGAAGCCATCATTACGTCGTACCCGCTCGGGCGTTTCCAGCCCATGTTGGCGCCGGCATCGAGCAGAAGCTTTATCTTTGGAAGATCGCCAAATTTTAGAGCGTGCTCCAGAACCGTTTTGGGATAGTCACAACACGACGCGTTCACGTCTGCGCCCCGGTCAATTAGAAATTGAGCCATTTCTACGCCGGCCCTTGGACTGGATACGGCGCCCATGAGGGGAGTGGTTTGGTGGTATGGATCAATACATTCTGTGGAGACGCCGCTTGACAATAGCTCCGCGACGCGTTCGATATCCCCTCGGCTGGCGCAGGCGTGTATTTGCATAAGTCAATTCCCGGATTGCTGGTAATATTATTGATCGCGCTAGCCGCATGACGCGATAATAAAACCTGCGTAGGAAATGCGTATTACAATCGAGATCAGAATATTCATGTCGCGTCTGTTCACATTGGTCTTCCTGCTACTGCAGATTGCCATTCAAGCGTCGGCGGCTGATGCGTCAAGCACGATTCAATTCCTCCAAGAATGGGGTGGACAAGGTTCTGCACCCGGCCAACTCGATGCGCCGGTCGATATCGTCATCACGCCCGCGGACGAAATATTTATCACGGAACATTACAACCACCGCATTCAGAAATTCGACACTGGGGGAAAATTCCTTTCTCAGTTTCCCGTGTTGTCCGGCCCTGGCGGTCTCGCGCTGGACGCCGCCGGCAATCTCTACATCTCCCATTTCGCCGCAGCAGCGCGCGAGAAGGAGGACACCATTGATTGTGTTTCCGTGTATTCGCCCGATGGCACTTTGTTGCGCCAATGGGGCAAGCGCGGCACAGGCGACGGCGAGTTCAACTGTCCCGGAGGATTGGCGCTCAGCAAGGATGGCCGCGTATATGTCGCCGATCAAACCAATCATCGCGTTCAAGTCTTTGATTGCGACGGAAATTTCCTGCTCAAATGGGGCGAGTACGGCAATGAACCCGGACAGTTCGGCGGGAAAGACCGCGATTATTCGCGCACAGGCGGCCCGCAGTTTGTCGCGCTGGACGCCGAAGGTAATGTATGGACAACCGAAGGCATGAACTGCCGCATTCAGAAATTTTCGCGCGATGGAGAATATTTAGCGAGCTGGGGTGATGACAAGGATGCGCCGGGCAGCTTCGGCGGCACGTTCACCGGGTTCAAAGGCACACCAGTAAAATTACGAGGTCCGCTCGCGCTGAAGTTCGACGCGCAGGACAACCTATGGGTCAGCGCGGTGTCTGGCCGCATCCAGCAGTTCAACCACGATGGCGCCTATATCCGAGGCGTCGTCGAAGGCCAGGGCGATACACCGTCGAAATTCTTCGCACCCCACGGTATCGCGTTCGACTCAACGGGTTGCCTCTACGTCGTTGATCTGTACAACCACCGTATTCAGAAGTTCGCGTTGAAATAGTACCCGTCGCGCAGCGCGCAGCGTCCTCACTTCTTCAAGTCCGCCACAGCGCGCCGCGCCCTACCCTTCTTCAAGTCCCCACAGCGTGCTGCGTCTTCACTTCTTCAAGTCCGCCACAGCGCGCCGCGTCTTCACTTCTTCAAGTCCGCCACAGCGTGCCGCGCCCTACCCTTCTTCAAGTCCGCCTTTGAAGGGGGATTTAGGGGGATGTAACTCTCGCCCGCGCATCAAAACCTCGTGAAACTCAACCAATCCGCTCGTGAGTCGCGGCGGACCGTCATAGGTATCGCCCAACGCAGGCAACGCATCGACTTCTTCCCAGTCATACGGCTTATTACGCAAGGATTCGCGCCTCATGTCATCAAGAAGCTGGTAGGTCTCTTCCATCAACCGGACCAGTTCGCGTTGTTCTTCACGTGTCGGAATTTTCATGCTGTTTTCAACAGTATCGCTCGCGCGCGGTTCAGCGTTTCGGTATCGTCCTTCAACTCGCATAGTTGTGCCAGACGAGATACCACGTATTCGCGATCCATCGCTGGTTGGCGGATTCTAAGCCAACATTCAACGTCCTCGCCATTATCACCGATTCCTAACCGCCAGCGCCATCACACTTCGCGAACGATCGCCAGTGCGGTTTCAGCACCGGTGAAGTTGGGATGGCGAACCGATTCCGGCTGCGACACAGGGGCTGGCGGATATTTTGTGTCGAACCGCACTTCGTACGCGCGAAGTTGGGTGTGGATTTCTTCAAGGCTCAGCACCGCGAGCGCCCGCTTGCACACCCCTTCGTCAAACGCCGCGGAATCCAGTTCACGCGCGAGTCCGCAATAGCGCTCGACCGCACGTCTCCGCGCGGTCAATCCATCCGCGATCAGTTTGGCTGCATCGGATGCCGCCAACGAGTGCGCACGAAGCGTTGCGCTAATATCGCGCACGGCAATCGGAGAAAGCCCCGGCTCATGTACCGCATGAATGGCGAACATCTGACGCGCGCCGTACAGCTTCAATCGCAGTTCTCCTGCGTTCACACGCTCAAGCGCATAGAATCCCGCATCCTCCCGCACTGTCTCGCCGTCGCTGTCGAGCCAATCAACCGGGTGCGGCGCCTTCTCCGTCGCCCATGTCTCGCCTTCGACACACAACCCATCAATGCGAAACCCAACCAGATACCCGTCCTGTTCCAACCGCAAATCCAGATGCGGCCCATGAACGTCGGCATGACGCTGCAACACAAACCGTTTCGCATTGGCGAGCGGGCTCTGCTCCTCACCGGATTCGTCTCTCTGGCCACTCAGTTTCCAAAACATAATCTAATCCTTCCGTAGCGCCCGGCTTCCACGCCGGGCGTCTTTCTTAATTCTCTAATCGGCTTTTAGTCACGGGCGCACAATCTGTTGCAACAACGTCACCACGACCGCCGCCAGATTCGCAAGCAGCAACATCACGCCACGCGCGAGTGTGGATTCCAGCCGCTGCACCCGCTCCTTCAATTCCCGCAGATCATCCGCGAGGTTCGCCAGTTTGATGTCCTGCACATACGCGCATGCGCAGCGTTCCTTCGTATCCATCTCTTTTCTTTCTTCGTGTTCTTCGTGTCTTCTTGGTAAAAGATTTCCTTATTCACGCGACCACACTTCGATTGGCCGGTGGACTGTTTTGCGCCCAGCGTTCAGGGCGTCGCGCAGCGGTTTCAACTGGTCAAGTTCCGAAGTTCCACGCTGCAACGACATAAAACCAGTCCCCTGCGAACCGCTCGGCACCACCGACCCCTCGATCACCTCCAACACGTTTCGCATGATGTAGTGACACTGCGCATCGGCGTACGTGCGCCCCGGCACGTGGTCGCACGTACGCAGGTCTTTGCCGCAGATCGAACATTCAGGCAGCTCGAACGAAAACCCAATCGAAGTCTCGCGGTAAACACCACCTTCTATGTTCAAAATGAAATCTTCGTTCTCCCGCGTGCGCAGCACATACACATCCGGTCGCACCGTTGCTTTGTCCGATTCCCGATGCACCGTCGAACGGAAAAAAGTCCCACGCGGCAGCGAGCCGCGCAGATCATGCCGCTCCATCAACGGACGCCCCGGTGTCATCGCGCTGATCGAGTCGAGTTCATCATCCGGAAAACGGCTGAAATGGCGGTCCACCTGGTTGTGACACAAATCGAGCGTGAACACCGCGAATTCCTCCGCCGCGAGCGGGCGCAGCGCAAACGCGTTTACATCCGCGGTCAGGTTATTTTCCTCGGCCCTGCGCCGCATTGCCACCAGGGCGCCTTCGCGTCTAAAAACAAACGGCTCCAGTTCCATTTTTTGTTTGTCCCTTTTTGTGTTTCTTGCGTTGTTTTGCGGCTATTCTTAAGTCATTCCCAATGACTTCGCGGCTTCTTCCTGCGTCAGGAAACCTTCGTCGCGAAGCTGCACTGCATTCGCAATTTCCCGCGCCCGCGCCTGTGCCTCGCGCAATACATCCGTAGTGCGGTTCGTGCGCATGTCCACCCGCGCGGACGCCTCGCCCCACATCAGCGCCAGTTCAAAGTTGTAGAGGCGTTCCAGAATCCGCTTGACGCTCCGGTTCACGGCTTCGACCTGCCGGTTAATGATCTCGAATTGCGCGGTGCCATAGGTTTCCGTAGTGCCGTAGTTCCGCCCAAGCAGGATCGGCATCAGGTGCATGCCGGTAATCACCTGTTCTTCGATGGCCTTGTGGTTGTCGTAGAAAATCTGGGCGTGTTGGTCGCCGCGCAACAACGAAATGCTTACGTTGTCATACGTAACCAGGTTTTGGTCCGCCTCGATGCCCGAAAGTTTGTCACGCAGTTGATCAAAATTTCCTTTCACCCGCTGCTCGTACGCTTCGACGGATTCCCCGCGCTGGCGTTCCTCCGGCGTGTATCGCACGTGCAGTTTCGACCAACCCGCGTTGTGCGTCGCCTTCGCCATGTCTTCGATCAACCGTTGCTGAATTTTCAGCACGAACGGCAGCGACCGCAGCATCGAACGTCCGTAGGGATTGGTGCCGTCGCGGTCCAAGCCGACGTAAACAAACCGCTCGCGAGGCAACTGGATTTCCTTGCCGTCGCGCACCTGATAGGGTTGCAGCTCACCGTTCTCGCGTCGAAACCGCACCGTCCACACGTCAACCGGCACAACGTCATGAATCGTTTCGCGGCTTTGCGACAACACAATCTCGAACGCCGCCGCGCCATAGGTGAAAAGCGAGGTATAGAAAATATCGAGGAGGCCATCCATCCCGCGATCGCCCGTATTCACGCGCGTATCGAGTTCGTGGATCAGCCGCGCCGCGCGTTCTTTTGCCGTGCCGGACGACGCTCGGAGAATCTCGACGTCGTACCCCGTCTGGCATAGCCGCTTCCATGTCCACACCGCGTCGGACACGTCCGGTATCGCGTCGCGCAGAAACCGGTATACGGACAACATGTGGAACGGCGTGTCGTTTGGAAGCCCAATGAACGTGCCCGAAGCTTCCCAGCCATGCCTGTCTTCCGGAATCGACAGACTCGATAGGCGGCCCCGCGTTTCCCGTTCCCCAAAAGTTGCCGCGACTGCCGGAAGCCGCGCCACTGTTTTCTCGCGCCGCCGCCGCCCGCGCATCCACTCCAACCAATTCGTCATGCTGCGTCCTCCATGAGCGCCAATCGCCTTCAATGAATTCGCCCATGGCGTTGCACTCGTGAAGTGTGGATAGGAGGGAATCGCGCGGCTGCGCATGGGGTAATGTCGAGCGGACCGTGTTCGCCCGTGCCGGGCCGGTGCGCGCTACTTATTCCGCCCCCACCAACATCTGGAAGGCCTTGTCGCCGCGCACCGGTTCGAAGTCGTCGTCGTGCCGGGCTTCTTCCCGGTACGACGAATCAAACTCGATCGCGCACAATAACAACGGCACCACTTCGTCGTGATGTTCCTGCAAACTCGCCACGCACGCAAGATTGTAATACGGCGCGGGATGGTCGGGCTCGAGCGCGATTGCCTTGCGATACGCCGCTTCCGCCTCGGCATACCGGCCCAACGCGACCAGCAGATTGCCGTAATTGTTGTACCCCGCCACACTCGAGGGATCGAGTTCCAGCGCGCGCAACGCCTCCTGTTCGGCCTCGTCCAAACGTCCAAGCAATCGCAGCAGAATGGCGAGGTCGTTGTGCGGACGTCCCCATTCGGGATCGAGCGCGATCGCCTTGCGAAACATCTCCTCCGATTCCTTCGCGCGCCCAATCGAGTGCAACACGATGCCCAACTGGTTGTAGCCCCATTTCCAGTCGGGCCGCATGCCAATCGCCTTGCGAAACGCCTCTTCCGCGCCACGGTAATCACGTTCCGTGCTGCGGAATACGCCGAGCGCATAGAACGTGTCCGCCGATTCCACGCGCCCGGATTCCGCCAGCGCCGCTACGCCCTCGACCAGCGCCCGAGTATTGGCGCGACGCGCCTGCGGGTCCTTTTCGAGGCACGCCTTCATCGCGTCGACGGGAATCTGGATTTGCGCCTCCGAGAGGTGCCGCGTCACCTCCGCCATCGCCCGCGCGCCGTGGTCCGCCGCTGGCGCGCGCACGTCGCGCACGGCAAGAATCGTCGCCGCGAGCGCGACGAGCGAACCCGCCAGGAGCCATATCGTGCGGTGCGGCCTCATAGATTACGTGCGTGCGCCTTCGTATAATCCCGATGGCGCAATCATACCAAAGCATTTGCAGGGGGCACGAATCATGACATTCGCGACAGAGTATCTCTGGTTCAACACGAAAAAACACCGCGAATACATCAACATCACGGACACCGTGCAAGACATCGTGTCGAAAAGCGGCGTACAGGAAGGTATGGTGCTCGTCTCCGCCATGCACATCACCGCTGCGGTATACGTGAACGACGCGGACTCCGGGCTCATAGCGGATATCGATCAATGGCTGGAGAACCTCGCACCGTTCAACCCCGACTATCAGCACCACCTCACGGGCGAAACCAACGGCGACGCCCATCTCAAGAACCTGATCATGCACCACCAGGTCATTGTGCCCGTCACCGAAGGCAAACTCGATTTCGGACCCTGGCAACAAATCTACTACGCCGAATTCGACGGACAGCGGAAAAAGCGCGTCGTGGTAAAGGTCATGGGCGAGTAGGAGGCGATCCATATGGATTGCGATAGCGACTACCGCAGTCCATATAAATACCGCCACGCGCCCGCCAACTTTTGACCCGGCATCCGAACCCATAGTATCGTGCGCGCACTATGTCCACCGAATTCGCATCGACTTCTACCCCACCGGAAGTCTCCGTCGTCGTGCCCGTATTCAACGAGGAACCCAATATTCGCGAACTGCACCGCCGCCTTACCGAGACCATGGAAGGCCTGGGACGCTCGTTCGAAATCATCGTCGTGGATGACGGCAGTACCGATGGCAGTGTCGAATTACTGAAAGCAATTCGAGAAGAAGACTCGCGCCTGCGCATCGTCCGTCTCGCGCGCAATTTTGGCCAAAGCCCCGCGCTCTACGCCGGATTCGCCCACGTTCGCGGCGAGATCATTGTCATGCTCGACGCCGATCTGCAGAATCCGCCGGAGGAATTGGCCAAACTAATCCACAAGCTCGATGAAGGCTACGACTTCGTCAACGGCTGGCGGCAAGGTCGCAACGATTCCGTCGCGCGCACCCTGCCCTCCCGCTTCCTGAACTATCTGATCAAGAAAACCACCAACGCGCAATTTAACGACGCCGGTTGCGCGCTGAAAGCGTTCCGCCGCAACGTCATTGAAATGCTGCTCCGCTTCACCCATCACTCGCGCTATCTTTCTGTAGACGTCGCGTGGCTCGGTGTTTCGACCGCGGAAGTTCCCGTCGATCACGTCGAGCGCTCTGCCGGCACGAGCAAATACGGGTTGCGCAAGCTGCTTCGCACGGGCTTCGACCTCGTCACCAGCGTCACTGCCGCGCCACTACAAATACTTGGCGCGCTCGGCTGGGTTTTCGCCGGCATCGGTTTTTTCATGGCCATGCGCGTCGCGTATGTTCGCGTGTTTCAAGGCGACGACCGCCAACTCGGGACCGTCGTCGCCCTGTTCTTCATTCTCTCCGGCGTGCAACTCATCGCCACTGGCCTCATGTGTGAATACATCAGCCGCATCTACATCGAAGTGCAGAACCGCCCCTACTACGTGGTCAAAGAAATCATCGAATAACCGGGACAACCACCGCGCGCGCCCAACGCGCGCGGTGGTTGTCCCGAAATGTACGAAAGCATCAACGTGATCGATCTAATCCCACGCGAAACGCCCCTGCGCGACGCGATCCCCGAAACACTTTTGCGCGCATGGATCGCCGAACGGAAAAGTCTGCCCCTGCGCACATTGCCCGGCATGGAAGAATCGCGCTGGGCCGGCTACCACATCCACGAAATCTGCGAGTTGCACGCGAACGAACACAGCATGACGTTTTTTGCGCCGCAAGTACCCTGCCTCATCATCGCGCGCTATCTCGCGTGGGACGCCACGGTACTCGGTATTTCTTCCATGTCGATCGAGCATTTCATGTTCTCCGAATCCGCCGGGCCCGCCGCCGCGCTGGATGTGTTGGAAACCGTGTGCGATCTTTGGCGGGAAGAAGGCCACGACATGGCGCTCCACAAAGCATCCCCCGCGAACCTCGGAGTAATCGCGGCGATGGGCCACGCCGGTTTTGAAATGCTGTCGGTCCATCTCGATTATCTCGCTGACGCCGCGACCGTCGCATCTCACTTCACTCCGCATGACGGATACGAATATGGCCCCGCGCGTCCCGATGAGGAAGAAGCCGTCGCGCGGCTCACCAGCACCAACTACGCGCTCATGGACCGTTTCAATATCGACCCGCTGATTCCGCGCGACAAGGTCCCGCAGTTCTATTGGGAATGGGGAAGAAACGCGTTTCACGGTTACTCGGATTTGGTGTGGGTCGCGCGTTACGAAGGTCAGGTTGCGGGCATTACATTCTGGAAACATCGCCCGGAACTCGAAGCGATTACGGGCGTGAATTGCGAGTTGAACCAGCTTGGCGCAGTAGATTCGCGCTACTGGAACCAAGGTGTGTTCCGCCGCATGACCTCAAGCGTGCTCGCCCATCTCCGCGACGCCGGCGCCCTACGCGGCGCCATCGCAACCAATATCCTGAACCACTCCCTGCAACGCAGCGTGCAGAATATTGGCTGCGTCATCCACGATTCGGTCATCACCTACCGAAAGGACCTAAAGAACTAAAAGGACCGAAAAAACAGCTGCGCTGTGGTAGCTGCGTTATGGTACCTGCGTTGTGGCAGTTGCGTTGTGGCCGGTCTCCCGACCGCGCCACCACCCCGACCGCAGGTCTCCACCCTGCTTCGGGTCGGCAACCCATTCTCCTCGTTTTTCTTTAATCCAAAATCTAAAATCGTCAATGCCGCCAATCAAACGCCTTGTCAAACGGCTCAATCCCACGCCGAATACTTTCGCACTGCGCCGCGGATAACCGGCCTTTCTCGAGCAACTCCCCCAACTTCGCGCGAAACTCGGGATAGTTCTTGCGCGTCTCCTGTTTCGTGAATGTCACCCTGCGCGACGGATCACGAAGTCCTTTCACCAGGTCTCCAATCGGCGGCGCCTCATACTCCCACCCGGATCGATCACATGCGTCAATTAGCAATCGCACCAGCAACACGCGAAAGTTCGTGTCCTCGAACCGCCGTCCACTACGCTGAAACCACCGGTAGGTGCTAATTACATAATTAAAATGGACAAACCCCCAATCCTCCTGGTGCCGGCCAATCCGCTCGGGTGGGGTCAGACACTGCGGCAACAACGTCGCATCAAAATCGTGCGCGACGCCATTCAACACGTCCCGGTGGCCGTGATGCTTGTGCGGCGGAAACTGCTGCGCCCACGCCACGTCGATGAGCAGTTCCCACGTCGCTGTCACCCACGGATAACCGTTGTCCCGGAACCATTGGTCCCAAACCGGGCTTAGGCCCATACACGCGAATTTCCCTTCGACGCACAGTTCGTAATGTGTCTTCAAGAAATGGGGTTCGACGATGAACAGGTCCGCGTCGTGCAACAACACGTGCGAGGTGCGCGACGCGTCGATCCCGTTTTTCACCTGGAGAAAATAATTGTGATGGGGATGGTTCATGCGCTTCGTGACCATCCGATCGATCAAAGGCAGCTTCACGAAACGTAGCGGAAGGTTTGGCCGCTCTTCCGCGCACGCCGCGAATCGTTTGCGAAACTCGGGCAGTGGCCGATCAGGAATGACCAGAATCTCCGCGCAATGGGTCAGGTCCTGCGCGCCGCACACGTCCAACGCCAAATCTAAAAACACCGGCAAATCGCCGGGCACCATCATCAGAATCGAATAACCCGGCGCGCGCGCAACCTTCGCGCTTCGCCATTTTCCGTACATGGCCGTCCAAAACCGCGACGCCATCGCCATACCGCACCCCCGCATTACCGAATGGATAAATTTTTACGCTTTTTAACGTTTCACGAATGCCACCGTCTTGTCGGGATGATCCGTGAACATGCCGTCGACACCGTATACATCATAGAACTGCTTGAGTTCTAAATCGCAAGTTTTGTATTTCGACGGCAACGTGTCCGCGCGGAATGTGTACGGATGCACGACCAGTCCGCTCGCGTGCGCCCATTTGACCAAGTCCGGGTTCGCTTCCACGCTCGCCTTGTTCGGCCCTATCCCGTTCGCATACAACGCAATCGCCGCGATGCCTTCCTTCGTCAACATCGCCAAATCGGCTTTGTCCGTGCCCATCACCTGCACCTGTGGCAATTCGGAATTAAGTTCTAACCGCATCCGCTTCAAGGCATCCGGCTCGAAACATTGCACAAACACGTTCGCCTCCCTGCCCGTATAACCATGTTGCGTCATCACCGCAAGAAACGCCTCCTCCATCGGTAAACCATTTTCCCGATGCCAAGCGGGCTGTTTGAGTTCCGGGTAAATGCCCGTCTCGCGACCCGTCGTCTCGTTCAAACCCTGCACCAGTTCGATCATCTCGGTGAATGCCGGCACTTCAAATGACGACTTGTCTTGCGGAAAACGGTTGGTAAGGCGCTCATGCGCGCGAAGCTGCTTGATCTCGCTGAGTGTAAAATCCGCCGCGTACCATTTCCCGTCCGCGCGCTTTCGATCGGGAAATTTCTGTTCAACGTCTGTCGTCGACTCAAGATGAATGTCGTGCAGACAAATAAACACCTTGTCCTTCGTCAGCACCACGTCCGGTTCGATATAATCTGCGCCCATCGCATGCGCCATCGCATACGCTTCGAGCGTATGCTCCGGCACATACCCGCTCGCGCCCCGGTGCGCGATGGTGATTTTGGATTGCGCGGATACCGATAGCGCAAAGCATATGATTAAAAGCGAAAATCTCATGGATTTGGAGCCCCCTCGTTCCTGGTTTCACGTAATCGAACAGCACGGCGCACAAGAGAGCGCTTCGTAGCCGGGTCAAGAGAAACGCGACAAGCACGTGGCCAAACGGACGTGCTAATCGCCGGTATTCACTTCCGGCCGAAATCGTCGAAGCATGTCACGAACCCAAGCAGACTTTTCCGTGCGAGCCGCGATAAAGGTCGCGTAAGAATCAAATTCTTCCTAGTGCTCAAGGTACTCGGCAAAGCGTTCCGACTGAATACGGTTCTTCAAGTCGACGCAATCAAAAGTTTTAGACTTGGTCTCCAAAATCAATCTCCAATGGACTACGGATTTCAATCGCATTATACCCGTTAGCCATATTCACGGCGTTGAATCTTTCAATCTTGGCGTTGATGCTCATATGGTGCCCGTTGATATGGGTATATAACCGCTACAACAACCCATGCAACCGCTCCAGCACCGCCAACGCCTCCTTATGAATCACCGGCGCGACATCCGGGCCGCCGGAATTTTCTTCCCCATATTGATCCTTGTCGCGTCCATACGCGAACGGCGGATCGACGTCCCATTGCGTCTTCGGAATGATGTACCCGATCTCGTCGTTGGCGAGCCCGATGACCATGTTCACCTTGCCGCGCATTTGCTTGCGCAACGGCGGAACCTCGATTGGCTCTCCGGGGAAATCTCCTCCCTCGGGCGCTTCGACGCCGCCTTCGCCAATCTCGGGATACAACTCGCCCGGTATCGTCAGAATTTCCAAATCACCGATACAGAATGCGTTCACCTCGGTGCGCGCCTTGCCCCAGTACCACCCGGGGTGAATCAAGCCCAGGGCAATCGCATAACCGTACATGCCGCTCACCGGCGCAAAGATCGTCTGCGCGGCCACTGCCACTTTCGAGTTCTCGCTTGTCGTTACCGCGTCGCCGCGCAACGATTTCGCCGCCACAATTGCCACGTTCTCGCCCAGCGCCTGCGCCTTCTCAAACGTTCCGTGCTCGAATTTTTGTACCCCGTCCCGGTGCGGCACGGTGGTGTGCAATTGCGTCATTAGTCCGCCGACCATGCCTTGAAAATACAGGCTCATGCCGCCGAACCCTTCCACGCCGTTCGGTTCGCCCACGCCCTTTTCCATTCCCTCGCGCAGGTAGTGCGCGAAATCGCTTGTAAGCAATGAGTTGGTGCTGCCCAGCGTTTCGACATGGTTTCCCCACGACACCATCGTAGCTATCGTTTCGTCCGTGCCATGTTTCACAAATCGCGCGGAGCATATCCTTAAATCGTAAACCAGCGGCAGGCGGCTGTCGTCCACAAACCCGTCGGGTTCAATCGTATCCTCGGCAATGGTCATGTCCGCGGGTTGCAACGCGCGCACGGCCTCTTCCACGGCCTGCTTGCACGCGTCCTGCACCAACGCCATGTATCCATAGTCGAAGTTCGCTTTCCATAGGATTGCGCCCACGCCGTCGATGTTGCTCCATATCCCCATCGTATCCGGGGACTCGTGATTGTGCAGCGTAGAAAACATCACATGATCGATCTTCAACGACGGATCGATGTTCTTGCGCACCGTGATGAATTTCTCGTGCAGAATGCCGATGCTGTCGATGGTCACCATCGCGACCGTCACGCCGTTGTTGCGGAACGCGATTGCCCGCGCCCACAGCTTGTCGTGAACACCCTTTGCCGGACGGTTATCGGAAAACCCCGCCATCCACACCAGATCGCGTTTGCCGTTGCCGTTCGAGTCCTGCCAGGAATCGCCGTCGCCTTCTGAAAACTTTCCGTCATCGTTGGCGTCGGTCCACGAATCGTACCTGCTCAAATCTGGCGTGATATCGCGCATCGCCACGCCCACCTCGAGCACCCCCGGCACAGGACCTGAACCCGCCACCGGGAGCGCCAAATCAACGCGATACCCCCGGTCCGGCCCCTTCATCCGGTACGCCAAAAAACCCGCGAGCAGCACGATCAACACCACGAACCCAATCAACACCTTCCGCCAAAATGACCATCGAAACATGCCCTACCCTCCAACCAGCAAGCCTAACTTTCCTCCACCCGCAATGCAAAAGCGCCGCCCATGTCCGGAGACACCCAGTGAGTGACAGCCTGCACCATCGAATCGGCTCCCCAGTAAATAGTTTTTGTTTATCTCATAAGTCCCATATAGGTCCTATAAGTCCCATTTCCCCATCCATGAATACCCCCGCCGCTTCTGCGTCCAATTAAGTACGGCAACCACGGCCGCCAGGAATTTTTCACCCGGATGTGGTATGATTCTTTTCGGGTACGGCCATAGAGGCCAAAGGGATACGAGCAATGACCGCAATTCTGAATGAGATGAAACCGGTAGCCACCCTCGCCATGAGCGCGCTCATGGGCACGCTGGTCGTGTTGGGCGCCGTAGCCATGCTGGGAAACAGTTCGTCCGCTCCATCCATCTCCGCGGCGCCGCAAGTATTAGTCGGTATAAGCCGCTACCACACCACGGATATTCGCGTAGTGCCCGTAGCGCGCCCAATCATCCGCTAAAGCGCCGCCAATTCGCCCCTAAAACCGTCTGACATCCACCCCGAGCATCGGACCACGCTCGCACCTCCGCGTATCATAGTGCCATGCCAACAGCGCGCATCGATCCGCGTCAATTAGATGGTCGCCGCCCTTGTCAAAAATAATCTGCCCGGTCATGCCGATTGAATACGTGTGCGACGCATACTGCGCTTCCCGGTCCGGCAATCGCGGAAACACAATCGTCCGCTGCATCATCTCGCGTTGAATCAATTCCGTCATGAACGACTTCGCAGGACGCCGGTCCGGCGAACCGTCCGGCAACGGTTCAAGTTCAACCATTCCGCCGAATTCGATGCACCGCATCCTGTCGCAAAAATCTTCCACCTGGGCCATCAAGTTGTGCGCGATGGCCCGGCCGCTATTTCCCGCGTCAATTCCAATCATGCGAAACCTGTACGCGCGGTCAAGCTCGATAATCACCTGCTGTTGGCGCGCGTAGTTCACGCCCTCGAGATGCACGCGCAACACATTCACCAAATGCGGCGGCTCGCTGCGATACACCACAAATTCCGACGGATCGCGCGCATACCCCAAATCGCAGCCGAGGTAATACGCCCCGTCCGCAACGCCCGGCGCCTCGAACGTATCGCCTTCGTTCAGCGCAATATCGTGAAAGTCGAGCGACTCGTCCACGCACGCAAGATAATCGTTCAAATCGAACACACCATGCGCGGGCGCACCGTGTTCGCCCAGCACGCGGTGCAGGTACCCCGGCGAACGCTTGCCGCCGTACAGTAGCGCCAGCTCCGCGTCTTTTGCCGCGTCGAACTCTGGATTCAGCGTCGAGGGCCATCGGTACTGTTCCGCTCCCTGCTGTTGCGTCATGCGATAAAACGTGTTGCGCAACCCATTCGGCACGCCGTACACCCAGCGTCTGCCGCCGCCGTTGAGCGCCTGGTACAACTCACCCCACGCGCTCTCTGTCATCTCCTGCGCTTCATCGACAATCTGCCAATCCACATGCAGACCCTGGAAATTCATACCGTGCGGACCCGCGATGCGTCCCCACAACACAAACCCGTTGCTGAACCGCATGTACCACGACGGCGACCGCTTCACTTCCACAAGGTCTCCGGCAAATTCAGGCGTCGTCTCGAATCTGCGAATCAAACGATTCATGAGGGGGAACAAATGGTTGTCACATTGCGTCGCAATCAACATTTCAGTATCGGGCCGCGTCACCATTGCCCACACCGCGATGATCTCGATCTCCGCGGTCTTGCCGACGTCGCGGCCATCGCAATGCACTTTCCGCAACGCGCGCGATTCAAGCGATTTCGATTGGTAATCGCGCGCCGCCCAGCCGTTGCCGTCGGCGTCGAGAATGTGATTACGAGCGAACTCGGCGCGCCGCGCTACTTTCTCAAACCGCGCTGCCTCTTGCTTTGAACATTTCCTGCTGCGCAGCGCATTGGCCAAGCCTTCGGAGTCCCATGGAAACACCAATCCTTATTCTCCACGGTTTTCATCGACGGCATCATCTTCCAATGCACCACCGTTGCTTATCTCTGACGCCGTTTCCCGCATGGCCCGACGGCGTTCCGTGTCCGCGATTGCCACTTCCTCGACACCTTCCGTCTTTTTCATCAGTGCACGGTACCTGCTCGCCAACCCGCCTGTTTGCGCTTTGCGCGGCGCCGGTTCCGCCAGTTCAGTCAAACCGGCCGCACTCTTCCTTTCGCGATCCCGTAGTTTTTGTGCCATATCGAGGTTCTCCTTTGTCAATTTGCCGAGCAGTAATTCATCCGCTCGCGCGGTGAGCATCTGCGAAATCCACGCATCATCCAGCCGGGAGAAAAAGAAAACGGCCCGCTCTCCCTGTCGCGCCAATGGTCCCGCCATACGCTCGATCAGAAACATCACCCGCTGCCGCTCCTCGTCGGTCAACACCTGAAACGCGGGATGTTCCTTAACCCATTTTTCGATTTCCTTGCGGGTAATCCTGCTTCGCCTCGCCATTTACCATCCTCCTGTAAATAACGGCGGGGATGTTGCACTCTACGAGGCTAAAAGGTGGGTATACGACAACTCGGCGCATGTTTGGGTTCCAGGGGGCAAGGCACTCTAGGCGCCCAAAAGGTGGGTATACGACAACGCTCGTAATCGTAACCCGTCCTCCGCAGCCCTGCCGCTTCGGAGGGCGTTGGAGGAACCGTCGTCACAATCGTATTCGCGCTCTTCGAAAGTCCCCCTTTTGAAGGGGGATTTAGGGGGATGTGTTTTGGCTCGTACCTTCGTAGCGCCGCGCCAATGTAGCGCTGAATTCCGATTCGGCGTATGGCGGAGTCACAAATCCCAACAACGATTCGTGAAGTGAACCCGTCCGATCGCTCCGGCTTGCGCCGCGGTCTGGCGACCTACGCGCTACGAATGTCATTGCAAAGGGCAATCGTCCGGGGACAGCCACCGGCAGCCAAAACGCGCTGCCGGTGACAGTCCCCTCAGTTCGCAGCAATATGCGCCACAACGTCAAACTCGTCAGTGTTCTTTACCGCGCCGAGAAACGCGCTGTACGGCTTGATCCCAAATTCCGTGAACTTAAATTTGCCGTGCACTTCGATTACAGTCTGCGCAGCTTCGATTGCATATGACGCCCGGCAATCGCGCTCGACCGTTTTCCCCTTCACCGTCAGTGCTACCCGCGCGACAAATTTGTAGACTTTCTCGTCCGGCTCAGCCTTGCGCACCGATAACAACTTCGCCGAAATTTTCGGGTGCGCCGCCGCGTCCAACTGATTCCGCGCGAGCATATGTTCGCGAACCGTTTCGCGGTCCTTCGCTCCCACCGCCTTGAAAGGCTCACTCAGCACTTTCGCTTCAGCGATCAGCGGAAACCATTTTCGCTGCGCCTCGGGTTCATCCGCGACAAGGTCGGTGACATTGAACGACAACGAGAACGCTGCCTTCTCGAACCCATCTTCAGGAATCTCAAGTGTCGTCTTAAGGGATGAGGGATACACAAGGTGATCGTGCGCCAGCTTCGACGCAACGCCCTCCTTATGCGTCACCACCGCAAACACGGATTTGTCATGATCGACGGTGTACTCTCTTGCGCCCGTTGCGCACGCCACCACACACCAGCCTGCTATAACCCAACTAAGCCGCATCGGCGTCTCCTCGCATGAGCGTTTTTCGGCGCGTCCACCATTATAATATCAAGCAAAATGCTTGAAAAAGCGGGCCATAACGTGCCACGGTGTTGTTCTCTCACGGGCACACACAACGCGAAGGAGCACGTTCAATGACGATTTCGACGTTACGGCGGTGTTACGCCTCCCTGGCCCTTCTGGCCGCGATTGCAATGATTTCCGGCTGCGCGACCACGCAACCCGCCGGTCTCGCAGGGTACAAACCGCCCCGCGTGCCCCTCGGCGAAAAAACTGCGCTCGACAACTACGTCGCCGCGCCGGATTCCAATTACAGTTATTCCATCGTGAACACGGTCAAGGGCGAAGGCTACACCGGCTACATCGTCGAAATGACGTCCCAGCAATACCTCACTGAAAAAGAAGTCGACAAACCCATCTGGAAACATTACCTCACCATCGTCAAACCCGATACGGTGAAGCATTCCACCGGCCTGCTCTACGTCGGCGGCGGCAGCAACGACAACCCCGCGCCCGATAACGTAAACCGCGGCATGGCGGCCATCGCCGTTGCCACGCAATCCGTCTGCACCGAACTGCGCAACATCCCGAATCAACCTCTTATCTTCACCGATGACCCCGGCAACAAACGCAGTGAAGACGAGATCATCGCGTATACCTGGGACAAGTTTATGCGGACCGGCGAAGAGAAATGGCCGCTACGACTCCCCATGACCAAAGGCGCAGTCCGCGCGATGGACACCATCACCGCAGTCTGCGCGTCCCCCGAAGGCGGGAATACTAAAGTGGACACTTTCATGGTCGCTGGCGGCTCGAAACGCGGCTGGACCACCTGGACTACCGCCGCCGTAGACAAGCGGGTCGTCGCGATCACACCCTTCGTCATAGACCTGCTCAACGTCGTCCCGTCGTTCCACCATCACTGGCAGGTCTACGGGTTCTGGGCCCCCGCCGTCGGCGACTACCAGGCGGAAAACATCATGGAGTGGAACGACACACCCGAATATAAAGCGTTGTTGCGTATCGAAGAACCCTTCAGCTACCGCGACCGCTATACAATGCCCAAGTACATCGTTAACGCGTGCGGTGATCAGTTCTTCATTCCCGATTCGTCGCAGTTTTATTTCGATCAACTGCCCGGCGAAAAGTATCTGCGCTATGTCCCGAACACGGACCATTCGCTCCGCGATTCGGACGCGCAGCCATCCATGATGGCGTTCTATAATTCGCTTTTGACCAAATCACCGCGGCCGCAGTATTCGTGGAAAATGAAGCGAAACGGCGACATCAGGGTCACCTGCGACGTTACGCCTTCGAGCGTAAAATTGTGGCAGGCAACCAATCCCGGCGCCCGCGACTTCCGCGTCGAGACCTTCGGTAAAAACTGGACCAGCACCGATCTCGAGGTGAACAGTAAAAACGTCTACACCGGCAGCGTTCCAGAACCGGAAAAGGGCTACACCGCCTTTATGGTCGAATTGACGTTCCCCTCGACCACCTCGGCCCCGTTCAAATTTACTACCCCCGTGCGCGTAATCCCCGATGTTTATCCGTTCACGTACACGTCGCCCGCGAATCCGCCAAAGGGCTACATCAGATCGAAGCAGGCCTCCAACTAGGCCGTACGGCGTGAAGCTTCCTGAAAACATCGCGGAGCGCGTCCAGCCACTGCTGGACGCGCTCCCGCTGGATACCGCGATGGCGCAGCTTGTCGTAAAACACCGCACAGACCCCGCCCATTGCGCGCTGGTAAAGGAAATTGTCGAATCCCCAAATATCGCCACTCGCCCGGCGCTGTCCGCCGCGCTTTGGCTATACGTCGACGAACTCGATCTCAGCCACGAAATCAGCCAATCAATCAACGGCGCAACAGGCTCCTTCTGGCACGGCATCATGCACCGCCGCGAAGGCGACTTCGGCAACAGCCATTACTGGATGACCCGCGTCGGAAAACACCCCGCGATGATCACCGTGCCCGGCTACGAACCCCACAGTTTTATTGACGAAGTCGAAGCCGCGAACGGGGCATCGCCCCAGCCGTTAGTTGACCTGCAGCGCCGGGAATGGCAAGCCCTCTTCACCTGGTGCGCAAACCGCTAAGACGCTGTCCACCAGCCGCTTCTCTATTGTGTACCAAGCACTTATAGCGTTTTTCCCATAACCTCCCACCCGTCCCATAGGTCCCATTCCCCATCTTGCGGTACAATTAGCCCATGTATACCCGGCTCGGTTTGCTCATCATAATTTTCACGACCAACACGCTGGCCCAACCCACCGCGAAACGCGACGCCGCAGGCCCGCGCTCTGGCCCGCTCTACAATCTTTCGATTGTCCTCGAAGACCCGCGCGCCGACCTCGATAGCCTGACCGCCAGCGGTTATAACATCACCTCGGTGGACGGCAACGTCGCCACCCTCATGGCCACCGCCGAAGAACTCTTATGGCTCGGCGCCGACGGCTATGACATCACCCACGCCGATCCCGTACCCGCGCCAGCGGCAAAACGCGGCGGAAAAGGACTCGGCGTCTATCATTCATACGCGACCCTGACCTCCGATCTCCAGGAATACGCGCTCGCACACCCCTCCATCTGTACGCTCGAAAGCATCGGCCAGTCCGTGCTGGGTCGCGAGATATGGGCCATGAAAATCACCGACAAGCCGAACAAGGAAGAATTCGAGCCGGAATTCAAATACGTTTCGACCATGCACGGTGACGAACCAGTCGGCACCGAGATGTGTCTGTACTTTATCGACCGGCTGTTGAATGACTATGGCGCCGACTCGCGCATCACCAGTCTTGTGAACAAAACCGAAATATGGATAGTCCCGCTCATGAACCCGGATGGACTGGAAGCCAACTCGCGATTCAATGACGAGGGACTCGACTTGAACCGGAATTTTCCCGCGTGGCCCGCCGGATTCGACGGCACTATTTTCGACGGCGGTACCCTCGACACCGAGGGCCGCGCGCCGGAAACCCAACGCGTCATGGAATGGAGCGCGGACAATAGCTTTGTCCTGTCCGCAAACTTCCACGCCGGCGCGCTCATCGTCAACTATCCCTACGACGACGACGGCAAAGGCTCTGGCGTCGAAGCACCCGCACCGGACGACACGCTATTCCGCGATTTGGCGTTGCGCTACTCAGCATCGAATACACCGATGTTCACGGACTCGTTGCCGCCGTCACCCGGCGGCATTATCAACGGCTCGTTTTGGTACGAAATCACCGGCGGCATGCAGGACTGGAACTACCGCTTTCTCGGCTGCAACGATCTCACCATCGAGTTGTCGCCGAACAAAATTCCAAATGAAAACCAGCTCGACGATCTATGGCTGGACAACGAAGAATCTATGCTCGCCTATGCCGAAGCGGTTCACATCGGCATCAAAGGCATCGTGAAGGACCGCAATACAAATGGACCGCTGTATGCCCAGATTCTCGTGAAAGACAATCCCCAGCCCGTGTTCACCGACCCCGACAAGGGTGATTATCACCGCCTGCTCCTGCCCGGAACCTACACGATAAAAATTTCTGCCCCGGGCTATAAACAAAAAAGAATCAAGGATGTGGTGGTAAGCGCGGGCAGCGCCGTGACCATCAACGCAAAATTAAGACCACTCCCACTTAAAACCGACGTCAACGGCGATGGCAAAACCAATTCCGTGGATATTCAGCGAGCGGTGTCGGCACTGTTAACGAATCTCAACGATGCCACCTGCGATGTCGATGGAAACGGTAGAGTCGAAGTCTCTGACCTGCAACTAATCGTTAGCTCCGTGGGCTAACGTTACCGCTCCCCTTCGTTTTAAGCTTCTCGATTCCGTTCCGCAATTGCTGACACTTGAATTGGTAAGTTTTTGGTTATGCGAAACTCTGCATAATTTTTGCAAAGATTTCGTTCGATGGGCGGGTGCGGGAATCGGGAAGTTGGGCGAGGGGTTGCTCGACGATGTTGATGTGATCGTTGAATGGAACGATATTCGGGTTGTGATAAATGAGGCCAGTGTAGAACGTGTGGTGTTCGCGGGCGTGGCCGAGTAGTTCGATGGCTTTTGTGCGGTCGTTTGCGCCGTAGTCGATCGCGAGTTTTTTGAGTGTCACACGGGAACCATCGTGCATGGTGACGACTTTGGTCGTGCCAGGTTCGTATTCAACTGCGATGTTTTCGTAGTGGGGGATGAAATCCATTTCGTGCAAAGGTTCTTCGTGGTCGCGGGCGTAAGTCTGGCTTTTGGTGGAGCCTTCGTGGTTGTTGAAAGTCACGCAGGGGGAGACGATATCGAGCACGGCGGTTCCGTTGTGCGCGAATGCGGCCTTTATGAGCGTGCGGACCTGCTGGGTGTCGCCGGAAAATGAACGGGCGACAAACCCACAACCCATTTCAACGGCGAGCGCGCAAAGATCGACGGGTTGGCTCTGGATGGTGATGCCGCTCTTCATGACCGTTCCCTGGTCTGCGGTGGCGGATGCCTGGCCTTTGGTGAGGCCGTAGCAACCATTGTTTTCGATGACGTAGACCAGTTTTATGTTGCGGCGGACCATGTGACAGAAGTGGCCGAGACCAATTGACGCAGTATCACCGTCACCGGAAATGCCGATGTTGACGAGCTGGCGGTTGGCAATGCTCGCGCCGGTTGCGATGGTGGCCATGCGCCCATGCACCGAGTTAAACCCGTGCGACTGGTTCAGGAAGTAGTTGGTGGTTTTGCTCGAGCAACCGATGCCACTGAGTTTCGCGACCATGTGCGGTTGGATGCCCAGTTCGTAGAAAGCCTTGATGATCGAGCTGGTGATGGCGTCGTGGCCGCAACCCGCGCACAATGTAGATTCCGCGCCCTGGTAATCCTTTTGGACTAGGCCGATGCGATTGGTTTTCGGGGCCTTGGCCGCGGGGCTTGCGACGGGGCTGCTCATTACCTTGTCTCCTTGATTGCGGCGTGCGACAGCGTTTGCTGCACGACGGAATCGGCGTCAATCGGCAAACCATTGTAATGCAGGATGCTTTTGAACTTGGGCGCGACGTCCGGGAACTCGGCGCGAAGAATTCCAGCGACTTGCGCGTCGCGGTTTTGTTCGACGACCAAGACTGTTGGATAGGTTTCGCAAAACGCCTTCACCGCGTTGGAAGCGGGAAGCGCGCGGATACGAAGGTAGGCGGTTGTAACACCATGCTCGTGTTCCAGCAGATGACGGGCCTCTTCGACGGCGGCATCACTCGAACCGTAGGCGATGAATGCGAATTTTGCGCCGTCAACGTGTTGAACGGCTGGCGCGGGCACAGCGTCGCGCGCGGTATCAAACTTTCGCGTGAGCCGATCAATGTTGCGCTGCCAGACGTCGGCTTTTTCCGAATAGCCGGCGGTTTCGGTATGCCCAGTGCCCCGCGTAAAAAAGCCTGCGTTCGGGTGGTCCGTTCCGGGAACGGTCCGGTACGGGATGCCATCGCCATCGACGTCGCGGTAACGCGCGAAGGCGCCGTTCCGCGAGAGGGCTTCTGCGTTCAACACCTTGCCGCGGTCCATCGGTGTGGAGGGAGGATCAAAGGCATCGGACATCCATTTGTTCATGCCGAGATCGAGGTCTGACATAAGGAAGACCATGGTCTGAAATTTTTCCGCGAGGTCGAGCGCGGCGATTGCGAATTCGTAGCATTCGCGGACGCTGCCGGGAATCAGGAGGATGTGTTTGCAGTCGCCGTGGGAAAGCGCGTAGGCCTTTGCGACATCGCCCTGGCAGGTGCGCGTGGGCAAGCCGGTACTGGGCCCCATGCGCTGCACGTCCACGACAACCGCGGGAATTTCGGCGAAATAGGAAAGGCCGGCCATCTCCGCCATGAGCGAAAGGCCGGGGCCAGAAGTTGCTGTAAATGCGCGCGCGCCAGCCCAGCCCGCGCCGAGGACCATGCCCAGCGCGGCGAGTTCGTCTTCCGCCTGCACGACTGCGAACGTGTTCTTGCCATTTTCGTCGCGGCGGTATTTGTCGAGAAAGCCGGTGAGGTATTCACAGACGCTGCTGCTCGGCGTGATGGGGTACCACGCGGCGACGGTGATACCGCCGAAGACCATGCCGAGCGCGGCAGCCTGGTTGCCTTCAATGAGAATTTTACCGTTGGCGCGGTCGCTGCGTTTCAACGCGAAAGCGTTTTGGCGCGGCAGGTTTTCGATGGCGTATTCGTAACCCGCGAGCGCGGCGCGCGTGTTGAGTTCGGCGGCCTTGGCCTTTTTGGAGAACTGCCACGCGACGGCGCGGTCCACTTCCTCCATTTCGATGCCAAGGAGGTAGGCGACAACGCCGACGTAGATCATATTGATCACCATCTTACGCAGGCGTGTTTCTTCGCAGACGGTGTTTACAATTTTGTTAAACGGCACAATGAATACAGTGAGGTCATCACGCGTGACGAGGTGCTTCAACGCTTCGCGCACGATGAGCATCGCGCCGGGATGCAGCTCGGCAATGTCTTCCGCGGCTGTCTGCGGGTTCATGGCGATGCAGAGATCGGTGCGGTTGCGCGCGCTCTGCCAGCCGTTTTCATTGGCCCGGATGGTGAACCAGGTGGGCAATCCCTGAATGTTCGAGGGGAACAGGTTTTTGCTGTTTACGGGGATACCCATCGTGAAGATGGAGCGCATCAAAATATTGTTGGCCGACTGGCTTCCCGATCCGTTCGGGGTGGCAATCCGGATAACAATATCGTTGACTTGTTGCGCTTGCTCCGGCGAGGCGCTACCCGGCGCCGCGCCGGCGACTGCTTGGCTCATGCGAACTTTGACTCCGGACTCTAATCACGCGCGGGGCGTGTTTGCTTCGAGTAGCGCGTGCGCGGAGTAGCGCGACAGCGGCTATCACGTCGAAGGATAGTTCCCACGCAAGCGCCGTTCGACGAACCACTTAGAAAAATATTCCGTGGCCTGGTCCTGGGCGCCGCCGACGATTCACCAATCGTGCCAACAGCCGCCGCCCCGGCCATACAAAACCGGGCGATCTTCCGACAAATACTCGAAAGTTCTAAACCTTTTTACAATACTTGATTAGAAAAGGTTAGTCAAGAACGGCACGGTGGATTAATTTAGTTCGGGGTGGTGGGGTTCGTGATCGCGGCGTTGTTCGATGATCTCGTTCCGGAACAAAAGCAGGCTGTTGCTTGGCCGCTAGAAGCAAGGGTACACCAATAGCCAAAGCGACGCCTTGGAGTGCGGTAGCGGGGAGCTACCGCTTTGGGAAAGCAGCGATCCTTGCCCTGTCCACGCGGTACGAAGCGCTGAAAGTCTCCGAATAGAAAGCGGTAGCTCCCCGCTACCGCACTCCAAGGCTATGAAAGTTCAACGCGTGCCGTCGTGCAAAAACAAAGGGAGGGTGCATTCCGATACTTGGCGGGAATATTGGGAACACCTTTTTGTCAGTTGTTTTCGCATTACCCGAACGCCGAATCGGAACTCGGCGCTACGGAATCCGCGGAACCGGACGCGCGTCAGAGTTTTTCTGATTCGATGCTTCCAATAGCTTTGCGGCTGAGGATTGCGACCATGTAGATGAGGGGGGCGAAGCGCTCGTCCTTCGTGAGGCCCTGCTTGTAGCGGTAGTAGATTTGTTGGACGATTACGGCGAGCTTCATGAGCGCGAGCACGTAGTAGTAGAGAATGTTGGAAATATCGCGGCCCGTGCGTGCGGCGTAGATTTCGGCGAGTTGCATTCGCGTAAGAGCGCCGGGTTCGGTCGTCATAAAACATTGGACGACGTTCACGGCGTCGTCGGTGGGTTCGATCCAGTAGCCGAGGGAAGTGCCTAAATCCGCGAGGGGATCGCCGATGGTGGCCATTTCCCAATCGAGTACGCCAATGATGCGCGTGAGATCGTTTGGATCGAGCACGATGTTGTCGAACTTGCAATCGTTGTGTACGAGTGCGGCGCCGGTATCGGCGGGAATGCGTTGCCTGAGCCACGAGATAACCTGATCAATTTCGGGGATGTCATCGGTCTTGGATCCGGTGTAGCGGTCGGCCCAACCGTTGACCTGGCGCTCGACGTAGTTCGGACCCTTGTAAAGGTGATCAAGGCCGATGGATTTATAGTCGATGGCATGTAGCGCGGCAAGATTTTTGATTAGAGACGTGCAGCATCCAGCGACGATTTCTGGAGAAGTAACGAGGTCCTTCGGCTTTTTTTGCCGGAGGATGACGCCTTTGATCCGTTCCATGACGTAAAACTTCGCGCCGATGATCGAATCATCTTCGCAGTATGCGAGTGGGCGCGGCGCGGGTGGATAAACGGGGTTCAACCGGGACAATACAGTGTACTCGCGGCCCATGTCGTGCGCGGATTTAACTTTGCTGCCGAACGGCGGGCGCCGTAGGACGAGTTCGCGATCACCGAGTCGCAATAAATATGTGAGGTTTGAATGGCCACTGGGAAATTGTTCGATGGAGAGCGGGCCGGACGCGCCTTCGATGTTTTCTTTCAGGTAGCGTTCGAGTGCAGGGATGTCGAGTTCTTCACCCGTGCGAATGGCGGCGGTAGTGTCGATCTGCGCGGTCATTGAATTCACCCCCTCTCGTGCGTGGAGGGTAGCATCGAGTGGGATTGGGTTTAAAGGGTATGGGGGTTTGATTCAGGGGGCGAAGACCTCATGCACGCACAGTAAGGGTAGGCCCTCTGCGATAAACAGCCAAAGCGGCGCCTTTGGGGCCGCCGCAGTCCAAATAGGCTTCTTGTTGAAAAGTCGTTTTGGAAGACAGACCATTTGGACTGCGGTGGCGAAGCGGGCAGCGCAGACACCGCTTTGGCTGTTCGTATTCGACGACTTCGGTTCCGCACAGCGCGGGTTTGACCATCCGTGATAAACAGCCAAAGCGGCGCCTTGGGGGCCGCCGCAGTCCCAATAGGCATCCTACTAAAACTTGGTGTTTGGAATGAGGACTATTGGGACTGCGGTGGCGAAGCGGGTAACGCAGACAACGTTCTGGCTGTAACATGTGGCGGCTGCGCTGTTCGAACGCACTCTCGATGCTGATACCCTATGCCCAAAATGGATACTTAAAACCCGAGCCCCGAAACCCTAGACCCGAGACCCGATACCCGACGCCATGCCATATTGTTTTAGGATGCGTTTTGCAACGGATTGCTTGTGGACTTCATCGGGTCCGTCGTAGACGCGGGCTGCGCGTTCGTGGCGGTAATAGTGCGAGAGGGGCGTGTCGTCGGAGATGCCGAGGCCGCCGAGGGCTTGGACTGCTCTGTCTACGACGCGCTGGAGCACGCCGGCGACGAAGAATTTGATGCACGAGATTTCGTCGCGCGCTTCTTTTTGTCCGAATTTTTCTATGCACCATGCCGCGTGCAGGACCATCCATTTTGACGCGTCAATCTCGGCGCGGCTTTCGGCGATCCATTGTTGCACCATCTGCCGCGTGCCGAGGGGTGTGCCCGGCGCGATTTCGCGGGTGGCGGCGTGGGTACACATGATCTCGAAACTGCGCTCGCAGATGCCGAGCCAGCGCATGCAATGGTGGATTCGGCCGGGGCCAAGGCGTTCCTGAGCGATTGCGAATCCCATGCCTTCCGCACCGAGCAGATTCGATTGTGGCACGCGACAGTTGGTGAAGCGCACTTCGGAGTGGCTCGCCCAATCGTCGCCTTCATCGCCCATGACGGAGATATTGCGCACGCGGGTGTAGCCGGGATTATCGAGCGGCACCATGATCATGCTCGCGCGGAAGTGCGGTTGCTGATCGGGATCGGTGACGGTCATGACGATGGTGAAGGCCGCGCCGTCGGCCGAAGAGGTAAACCATTTGTGGCCGTTGATGACGTAATCATTGCCGTCTTTGACGGCGCGCGTGCTCATCCAGACGGGGTTCGAGCCCGCGTGTTCCGGTTCGGTCATGGCGAAGCACGAGCGGATTTCGCCGCGCATGAGGGGAGCGAGAAAAGTTTTTTTCTGTTCATCGGCGCCGAACTGCGCGAGGATTTCCATGTTGCCGGCATCAGGGGCCTGGCAGTTGAAGCAGTAGTGGCCGAGCTGTGAGCGGCCGAGTTCGGTGCTGAGAAGTCCGTGATGGACGAGGCTGAGGCCCATCCCGCCATGCTCTTTGTGCATCTGTGGCGTCCACCATCCGCGTTTGCGCACTTCATCGCGAACACGGTTCAGCGCGGGAAGAGACGCGCGGAAACCGTTTTCATGGACGGTTTTTTCGAGCGGGATGATCTGGGTGTTGACAAACTCCCGCACCTGGGCGAGAAAGTCTTGCATTTCCAGAGCTAGTGAGAAGTCCATGTATGCACCTGTTGGTTAAGCAAGGGATGTATGGGACCTATGGGACTTATAAGACCTATGGGAACTATGACAGCTACGCTATTGAGTTTAGTTTTTCGTTTTCTCGATTAAAGCTCAAATTTTCCTTCTGCTTCAGGTTGGAACAATATTTTCTCTACGCGGAACCGGCGAACGCCGGAGGGAACTGTCCATTCTATTTCGTCGCCGACGCGGTAGCCTAACAGGGCGGTGCCGATTGGCGCGAGAACGGAGATACGGCCTTCGGCGGCGTCGGCTTCGGGCGGGTACACGACGGAATATTTCAATTTCTTCTTGGAATCGAGATCGAGCAGCCGGACGCTGGAATTCATGGTGATTACGTCGTCGGGCACTTCACCCGCGGCGACAACGGTTGCGCGGTTGAGTTCAGCTTCGAGTTCGGCGAGGTGTTTTTGTTCGCGGCGTTCGCCGGCATCCATGTGTTCGAGACTGGCTTTGATGCGGGTCAGGTCAGTCTCGGTGATGATGATTTCTTTCGGATTCATGGCAAGGCACTCCTGCGTGGTCGACTTCGATGGGAATTGGGTGCATGCGGAGGGGCATGCCTCATATAGGTAGAGTATGCGCATTTTGGGAGACGATTTGGAAGTGTGAGTGTGGGAGGGAGAAAATCAGGAAGTTGTCGCGCCGGAGACCTGCGGTCTCGGGTGTGGCGCGGTCGGGAGACCGGCCACAACACATAATGTGAGGCTGGCGCGGTCGGGGAACCGGGCACAACGCTTTCGTTCGTAATCGTAATCGTCCTCGTAATCGAAAAGTTCGAAAAATCGGATTACGAGGACGATTACGGGTCGAGCAATACGAATAAGCGGCGAGGGGATTACCGGTAGGTCCAATGGTCGGGGTGGAGGTGGGCTACGCTATTGAACGTGCTTAGCGTAAAGCGGCCGTTGGTGAACATGAATTCGGTGAGTGAGGCATTGCGGACTTGCCAGACGAGTTCGAGGGTGGTTTCGAAGGTGGTGCCGAGCGCGAGTTGCATGGCGACGGCCGTCGGGCCACCAGAGGTGAATGCCGCGACGCGCTGGCCATTTGATCGGTTGGACATGATGGAATCGATGGTGGTTTTTACGCGATCTACAAATGCGTCAAACGCCTCGATTTCTTCGTCGTGATAGTCTTTTGCGGCCCATTTGAGCATAAGTTTTTCAAAGGGCTTTTGGAACAGGCGCTCTTTTTCGGGCTTGTCGGTGCTGGCCATGAACTGTTGGACAAGCGAGAGGCATTCCTCGTCCTCGGCGCAAAGCTGGGGCATGAAACGTTTCGCGAGGCGCTCGACAGGCATTTCTGCGAGGGCATCGGCGATTTCGATTTCGGGAAAGGGTAAACCGGCGTTGATGAATTCTTCGCGGACAAGCTCGGCGGAACGCCGTTGGCGCAGGAGGGGACCGGAAATGGCGCGGTGGAGCGTCATGCGGTGGTCGACCCAGTAGGACCCGAGGCGGCGGGCCTGTTCTTCGCCGAGTGGAGAGAGCTTGTCGTAGTCTTCCTCGTGGAAAGAGGCTTGGCCGTGTCGAACGATGATGAGGGCGCCCATGATTGCGGAACTCCGTGAAAACAGGAGGATAGCAGATGGGGGCGGGGAGAGGGAATCGGGTATCGGGTTCCGGGTATCGGGTGTATTGGGTATTGGGTATTGGGTATTGGGTATTGGGTATTAAGTAATTAGTATTGGGTCAGCGCGCTGTGGCCGGTCTCCGACCGCGCCACCACCGCGACCGATGGTCTCCCCACGCGTTAACACTTCGCACATTCATGTCAGCACTCGACACCCTGCACCCCGACACCCGATACCCGATACCCGATACACCCGATACCCGATACCAGATACCCGGAACCCGGAACCCGATCCTCGATCCCCGGAACCCGCTCGCAGTTTGAGTCAGGGTGTGTGTGTTTGATAAGCTTCCGGTTTGCGCAACACCCCGCCGGTAGGGGAGAACTGTGTTTAGAGGAGGTGAACTGTCTTGACCACTTACGAAGCGCTCTACATCGTCAAGCCTGACTTGAAAGACGATGAGATCCAGACGGTAGCATCGGACGTCGAGACCCTGGTGACGTCCAGTGGCGGAGCTATCGTGCGCTCGGAGACCTGGGGAAAGCGAAAGATGGCCTATGAAGTTGATCGGTACACTGAAGGTGTGTACGTGTTGTTGCGGTTCGAAAGTCCCGCGGCGTTTGTAGGCAAACTCGCGAACCATTTCCGGCTCACCGAGAGCGTTATCCGGGACCTGATTGTGAAGTTCGACGACAAGACGTTGCGGCTCGAGGAAGAGCAGAAGCAGCGCACGGAGGCAGAACTTCGTGCGAATGCGGCGCGCACTACGGATCGCGACGACGACGACGATGATGATGATCGGCGTCCGCCCCGTGGGCGTCGCCGTGACGAAGACGACGACGGCGATTAATCGACAAGCGTAGGGGAGGATCGGTCGTATGTCGGACTTTCGCATGCCGGATGTAAACAAGGTGTTCCTCGCGGGGCGCCTGACGCGCGATCCGGAACTTCGGTATATACCTTCGGGTATGGCTGTGTGCAAACTCGGGCTTGCCGTTTCAAGGTTCTATAAGAGCAAGGACGGCGAGAAGCGCGAGGAGACGATGTTCATCAATGTCACGACTTGGGGCAAGACCGCGGAATTCGTCAATGAATATTTGCGGAAAGGCCGCCCTGTGATGGTTGAGGGGAATTTGCGCAGCAACGATTTCGAAGACAAAACCGGACAGAAGCGCACCGTCATCGAAGTGACCGCTGAACGCGTGCAGCAGCTTGACTGGGGCGATCGCTCCGGAGGCGGCGGCGCGGGCGGCGAAAGCGGCGGCAGTGGGTCGAAGCCCGCCCCGCGCACGATCGAGGAACCAATGCCGGTTGCCGAAGAGGACATCCCATTTTAACGGTTAGGAACCAGGAGAATTCCGGATAATGGCTCGTTTTGCAGTGAAGGCGAAAGCGCGCGCCAAGAAGAAAAAAAAGAAGTCGATGTCGCGCAACAAGGTCTGCCGGTTGACGGTGGACCGGGTATGTTATATCGATTACAAGGACATTGGCCTGCTGAAGCATTACGTGACGGAGCGCGGGAAGATCATTCCGCGGCGCATCACGGGGGCGACGGCACGGCATCAGCGGATGTTGACGAAGGCCATCAAGTTGGCGCGTCAGATCGCGATGTTGCCGTACGTGGCTGATTAAGCAGATCGGAACCCCCGAGGGCGGGCCATGCATTATGCAGGTCTTTGGCTGGGGTTGTTCGTATTCAGCGCGGGCGCGACGTGCGTGCTCGGTCCGAATGTATTATCCATCCTGATATTTCCTGTCCCACTAGGCGTGTTAACTGCACGCAGATCATGGCGAGCGGCGCTGGGGCTGCTTGTGTGCGCCGCATTGTCGGGTGCAGTTGGCATCAGCATGTTTGGGGCGCTGGCGAAGCTGGTAGGCGTTCCCGCGATGCAGACGCTCACGGCGGGCCAAATGATCGAAATCGCGGCGCGCACGGTGTTCAATTACACGTTGCTCGCGGCATCGGGCATTGCGATTGGCTTCGGGATCGGGCGCGGCTGGACGTATGGCAGGATTGTGACGATGACCGCTGGCGCGATGTTCGCCGCAGTGAGCATCTACATGGTGTTGAACTGGGAGGAGATGAATACCCAGCTTGACGCGCTGTTTGATTACTTCGTTGAGTCAGTCCAATCGACGGCGGCGACGGGCGCGGTAACGGCGACGGACGAACAACTTGAAGCGTTGACTTACTGGAAATCCGAAAAGAGTGGTCTGGTTGTTGGATTCCAGTTTGCAGCCATACTGATGACTACCTGTTTTTTCGTGTCGTTCACGGCGACGGCATTGCGGCGCTGGTACGCGGACCCGGGTCCGATTGGATCGTTTCGCGACATGCGTCCGCCGGATTGGCTGGTATGGGCTACGATTGTGACCGCGGTGATGTGGCTGATCGATTACCGCTATGGCAGTCAGGGTCTGCGGTTTGTTTCGTGGAACATGGCGGTGGGCCTTCTCGCCTTGTATACGTTGAACGGGTTCGCGATTTTTCTGTATGGCGTGAACACGTTGGCGCCGGGATTCTTTTTGATGGCGTTGATTGTGTTCTTGTTGATTAATTTCGGGTTGGTCCCGGTGTTGAGCATGATTGGATTGTTTGATACCTGGGCCGGGTTTCGTCAGCGGATTGATCGGTTGGCGGAAGCAATCCGGAATGCGAAATCGGGAGATGGATTGACTTAGGGATATACATCCCCCTTCAAAGGGGGACTTTAAGAAGAGGGGTGAGGAGATCGATTACGATCCTCCTACGCCCTCCTAAGCGGCAGGGCTGCGAAGGACGGGTTACGATTACGAGTTGTGATCGTCGAGTAATAACGATGTTGTTGGATGGGGTAAACCTTTAAAAGTTGTCGCGGTGTTGCGGCAAATGCCCCAAGGCTAGGCGTCGTGCGAAGTGCATGGCGCAATGGGAGAAGATGGATGAAAGTTATTCTTTGCGAGAATGTCCCGAACCTGGGTGAAATGGGCACGACTGTCAAGGTTGCGCCGGGGTATGCGCGCAATTTTTTGTTGCCGCGCAAGCTGGCGGTGCCGGCGGAATCGGGGAGCGCGAAACAGATCGAGCATGAGCTGCGCAATATCAAGCGGCGCGAGGAAAAGGTGCGGGTGCAACTCGCGGATGAAGCGAAGAAGCTGCAGTCGCTAACCATCGAGATCAAGGCGAAGGGCGGCGGCGAAGACCGCATTTTTGGTTCTGTGACGACGGTGCAGATCGCGGAAGCGTTGAAGCCGCTGGGCTATGCCGTTGATAAGCGGAGCATCCATGTCGACGAACCGATCCGCACGCTGGGCACGCATGTTGTCTCGGTGAAGCTGATGAAGGGCATTGAGGCGAAGGTCAATGTGGTCGTCGTCAAAGATCAGGAAGACATTCCGGTAGTGTCCGAAGCTCCTGCGGCCGGCGCGCCCGCAAAGGACGCGCCCGCGGAAGAAGCGTCTGCCGAGGTTGAAGAAGTTGTGAGTGAGGAGGAATCCGTATCGGATGAGGCCACGGAGTAACGTGGCAAAGTTTCAGCAGCGCAAGCCTACGCCGGTATTCGACCGCGTTCCGCCGCAGAGCATCGACGCGGAGCGGTCCGTGCTCGGTGCAATGCTGTTGAACCCCGAAGCGGTGGGCACCGCGATAGAAGTATTGAAGGATGATGCGGCCAGCGTGTTTTACGCTGAGCCGCATCAGCTTATTTATGACGGCATATTGAAGCTGTACCGGAGCGCGACGCCGGTGGACGTGGTGACGCTGATGGAACAGCTTGGGCGCGACGGTACGATTGAGAAAGCAGGCGGCGTCAGTTTCATCGCGGAACTCGCGGGGGCGGTGCCGACGTCGGCAAACATCGAGTATTACGCGCGCATTGTGCAAGACGCGGCAGTGTTGCGCCGGCTGATCTTCGCTTGCACGACGCTGGTGGGTGAAGCGTATGAATCGCCGGGCGATGTCAATACGCTGCTGGACAAGGCCGAGTCGGCGATGTTTTCGATCGCGGAAACGCGACAGCTCAGCCCAATATTTTCGGTCGGCGATCTGGTGCCGGACGCGATCGATCGCATCGAAGCAATTATCCGTTCGCACAAGGGATACACGGGCGTGCCGTCCGGGTTTCATCAATTGGACCAAATGCTTTCCGGATTCCAGCCATCGGACATGGTCGTGCTGGCTGCGCGGCCATCGGTGGGAAAGACGGCGTTTTCTTTGAACATTGCGTCGTTTGTTGCCATCCATGAGAAAAAGAGCGTGTTGGTGTTCAGTTTGGAAATGTCGAAGGAACAGTTGGTGCAGCGCCTGTTGTGCATGGCGGGCGGAATCGATTCGCAACGGTTGCGTTCGGGATATCTCGCGCGCAACGAGTTTCCAAAGGTGCAGCTTGGCGCGAACAAATTGAGCAATGCGCCTATCTTTATTGATGACACGCCGAACATCAGTATTTTGGAATTGCGTTCCAAGGCGCGGCGTCACGCGGCGCAGCACAGCGTGGACCTGATCGTGATTGACTATTTGCAGCTCATGCGCGCGCCTGGCCGAACCGAGAGCAGGCAGACGGAGATCGCGGAAATTTCGCGGTCGATCAAGGGTATCGCGCGCGAATTGCGGTGTCCGGTGATGGCGTTGTCACAGCTCAGCCGGGAAGCCGAAAAAGACGACGCCGGCACGCCAAAGCTGTCTCACCTGCGCGAGTCGGGGGCGATCGAACAGGACGCCGACGTAGTGATCATGCTGTCGCGTCCGCCAGCGTTTAAGCGACAGGGTGGTGGTGGTGGTGGCGATGATGACGATGACAGCGGTGGCGGCGGCGGACATGAGAATTTAATTCACGTGAATATCGCGAAGCAGCGCAATGGGCCGACGGGGAAACTTGAGTTGTACTTCGATCGGAATACGCAACGCTTTCAGGATCCGGCCGCAGGCAGGGCCGAGGCGCCACCGTATGTTCCCGGCGGCGGTGGCGGTGAAGAGCCGCGATTTGATCATGAAGAAATCGGCGGGGACGAGGACGTGCCGTTTTAATTAAGACGTGTGTCCACAGATTGCGCAGATTAACACAGATTCAAATCCATACAATTCAATATGAATTCAAGTTCAAAATTTGACAAGACTTTTTGTTAAACGTCTTTTCAGGAACCGTTTCTTTGTTTTCAATCTGTGTGAATCTGCGCAATCTGTGGACACAATTCTTCAAATCGCTTTTTGGTAGCCCGCGAGTGCGGCTTCGGCCATGGCCTTTCGGGTGTAGTTGGCCGCGCGGACGGGGCCTGCGGCGCGGAGGTGGCTTTGCAGGTCTTCGTTGGTGAGAATGCTTTCTAGCGCGGCTTGCATGTCTTCGATGTCGAATGGCGAACAATAGGCGACCGCGTCGGCGGCGACTTCTTTTATCGCGGGAATGGCGGATGCCAGCACGGGGGTGCCGCAGGCCATAGCTTCGAGGACGGGCAAGCCGAAACCTTCATAGATTGAAACGTATGCAAATGCCGACGCCCCGGCGTAGAGGTAGGGCAAGTCGGGTTGTTCGACGTAGCCGGTGAAGTGGATGCGATTGCCGAGGTTGAGGCGCGCGATCTGCGCGAGCATTTCCTTGTGCAACCATGCGCGGCGTCCGGCGATGACGAGGGTGTGCGGCAAGCCTTTCGACGCGAGGCGCGCGAAGGTGGTGGCGAGCCGCGTGAGATTCTTTCGAGGTTGCAATGCTCCGGTGTACAGGACGTAGGGCTTTTCCACGTGATAGCGGCGCAGTGCGGCGTCGAGAGCCGCGGACGGGGCGTGGGCGCGGAACAGCGGATCCACGCCGGGCGACACGATATCAATGCGATCAAGCGGCGTGCCATAGTGCTCGTTGATTTCTTTTGCCATCGCGTGGGTGAGCGCGAAGACGCGGCGCGCGCGGCGAAGTGTGCCGGGGGTCAAGAGGTTGAGGCGGCTGCGCATTCCCGCGGTGAACAATTCAGGAAACGTGAGCCAGCCGACGTCGTGCAGACTAACGACAAAGGGGCAGGGACTGACGGGCGGCGCGCTGTATTGCACGTGCAGTAGCTTTGCCTTGCTGCGTTGCACCGCGCGCGGCAGCGTGATGGGGACGCGCAGGTAGGACGAGGTGCGCGGGAGCGGGATAATCGGCCAGCCCGCGAGCGCGTTTTGCGAAATGCCGCGTTGCGCGTACACGACGATGTCGTGATTCGGCGCATTCTCGCGCAATGCGAACAAGAGTTCGCGCATATAAGTTTCGTTGCCGCCCGCGCGGGCGCCTATGGCGTGCGCATCGATTCCGATGCGCGTATGTTCAAGTGCGGTGCGTTTTGCGCGTGGCATACTGCTCAATGGCCTCTTCATACGTTTGCGCGACTTGCTGGACCATGCGGTTCAACGCGAACTCGGTCGCGGCGCGGCTGCGTCCGGCTTCGCCCATGGCGCGGCGGCGTTCTGCATCGTTCGCCAGCGAAACAATCGCGTTTGCAAGCGCGGTTGCGTCGCCGGGCGGAACGAGTAACCCCGTTACGTTGTTCTGCAAAGTTTCATTGACACCGCCGATGTCCGATGCAATCACGGGAAGACCGGCTGACTGTGCTTCCAAAATTGACGTCGGCAATCCCTCTTGTTGCACGGAAGGCTGCGCAAAGAGGTTCATTGCGGCAAGCGCTTCCGGCAGATCGTCACAGAATCCTGCGAATTTCACAACATTCGAGAGACCGAGACTTACGGTCTTTTCCTCGAGTTCCGTTTTTGCGGGACCGTTGCCGACGATGAGCGCGCGGATGTTTGGGTAATTGGGCGCCAGTTGCGCGATGGCGTCGATGAGATGGGTGTGGCCTTTTTCGGCCGACACGCGGCTGACGGCGCCGATGACTACAGCGTCCGAAGGAATGCCATTTCGTTCGCGCAACGCCCCGGTGTTCGCGGCTTCCGGGAGAGGTTCGAGGCCGGTGTAAATGACGCGGATGTTTGATTCAGGCGTCGGGCCTTTGCGGATGCGCGCGCGCATGTGGTTCGACACGGTGATGACGCGATCGAAATTGCGCAATGCGAAGTCCCGCTCGATCCATTGGTAGACGAACCGGCGAATGGGGCGAAAGCCGTCCCACCAACCGTAGGCGCTCGCCACGGTTGCGCAGGGAAACTTTTTACGGCCGAGTCCGATCATCGTGTTCGATTGCGGGTCGTGCGTATGAATGAGATCGATGTTATATTTTTTGATGAGGCCAAAAACGGTTTCACGCGCTTTCCACCAGTTGCCGCGCGATTTCCAGGGGATGCGCTCGTCCGCGGGAGGGAGTCCTCGTTTGCGGGCCTGTTCAATGAAGATTTCATCCGAGCCGGAGAAGCTATCGTAGGGCACGCAAACAATGTTGTAGCGGTCTCGCGGCAAGTGTTTCATGAGCGAGAGCAGAATCGTGTGAGAGCCACCGAAGGCCCAACTGCGAATGAGAAAGAGGACGTTGCGCGGTTTCACTTCTTTTTCCAAGAAGCGATGAGCGCAGCCAATCGTTCGAGCACGGGCTTGGGATTCCCCTGCGCATCGCACAGCCCGCCAGTAGTCACGGAAGATTTCGTGTCGAGCACGTCCCACCATGAAATGGAATGTACATCTGGGTTTGCGTATGCGAGCGTGAAGATCATTTCCGCGTAATCAGCTTGCGTCTGTGGAGTCCACGGTTCGCGCCAATAGCCCGAGATCCATGTTTTGTCATAGGACGACGGCAGCGAGCATTCGGTAATGTGCAGCGGTTTGCCGAGTTTGGCGTAGCGTTCGAGGGTATCAATGAACCACGAGGGAGTTGTCGCGGGACCCTGGAGTCCGCCGAACGATCTGTTGAAATGAAAGCCGGGATAGTATTGAAGTCCTATCACGTCGATGTTGTCCAGCGCATTTGCGGATTTCGCTTCGGAGAGATACGTGAAGTACGTGCGGTTCCAATCCGACAGCGACGTGTTGTCGAGGGTGTAAACTGCGAAGCGTCGGCCGAAATCGCCTTCATGCGCTCCGTTCACGAGCGATGTCAACGCGGGAGTTTCTTTGATGAGCGCGGCTGATTCCTCAAGTGCATTGAGGACAGATTCGCGCGGCAAACCCACGACATTCGTTACGTTGGGTTCGTTCATTGCTTCCCAGACGGAAAACGTATCAGCGTAGGTTTCGAGCAATGCGGCTTGCTGCGCGAGCATGGCGGTTTGAAGTTCCGCCGATGGCATGGCCTTGGCGTGGGCGGGAAGGATGCCGTAATCCTGCAACCAAACTGCGCCGTGCGATTTCAGCTTAAATCCATGCGCACGCAATTTTTCGATGCCGAAGGTGGTCTCAATGTCTTCGGTTTTGATTTTTCCGCCATTTGCTTCGGTCCACCCCCAGCCGAGTAACACGGTGGCGAGATCAAAGCCCACGTTGCGCGCGGTAAGAAATGCTT
>JAWXCN010000152.1:0-74551 GCA_034408725.1 Candidatus Hydrogenedentota bacterium | reverse complement strand
TTTGTCTCATGCCGCTCACGATGATGCAGACGGCATACTGGCGGGACGCGGATACATTGTGGAACCGCGCACTCGAACTCGACCCGGCAAACCACAAGGCGCATGGAAACCTCAGCATGCTTCGCGTTGCGGAAGGTGATTACGAAGCGGCACTGGCGCATCAACTCGAAACCGTTAAGACGTTTCCGGGTAGTTCTTATTACGATAACCTGGGCGTGACGTATTTTAGGCTGGGTCGCATACCCGAGGCTATCGCGACGTTCCAGCGAGCGCTTCAAACCGGACCTTCCAATGTGAGCGCCTCGTTCCATCTCGGCGTAGCATATTGCGCCGGCAACCAGCCTGATGAAGCCGAACGGACCTTCGATACCATAGGTGGAAAGACGGCAGGGTTCTACATGAGCACGGCTGAAGTGTTTCTGGGTTATGGCTACGCGGACCGTGCCATGAAGCGGTTGAAAGAGGGCAAGCGCATGGACCCGGCGCATCCGGGGTTGGCGCAGGCGTTTGAACGCGCTCGGACCTCTAAGGCGAATCCTGTGAACTGACCCGATGTATCTTTCCCCGTATCCGGGCGAGCCGATGTTCAAAACTTGCCAGCATGGATACCGGCATGCCTTGCGCGCGACCCAATGCGACGCGCGTTTCCAGTTGACCGATCGCTTCCGAGCACAGACGCTCGGCTTCCACAAAGTTCCGGGCGCGATGCTCGTAGTGTTTGGCCAATTCCCAGCGGGCGTTCAAATCGCTAGGGTATTCGCGCAAAATGAGATCGAGAATTTCCTGCATCCGTGGGAAATCGTTGAGGCGTTTGTAGGCAAGCGCGAGCATGTCAAGACATTCTTTCCGCATTGCGGCGTCGCGATTATCGGCGATGAGCCGCTCCCCGTGTGCAAGCACTTCCGTATATCGTTTTTGATTGAAGTAGACTCGGACGAGCGAAAGTTTGTCTTCGGTGTGGGTAAACCCGTCTCCATCGGGCAGCGTAAGGCAGCGCGAAAGCCACCCGGTGAGCGCGACCAGCGAGAGGATGTCCATCTTGTGATGGTAAAACACGCCTTCCAACGGCCGGGCATCGCGCGAGCGAAGGTAGTCAAACCACAGTTGCGGGATGAGATAGCTGGGGACGTCACCTTCGCGGTGAATGCCCAGTATTTCGCGCTCGATATTCGTGAGGTTGCACGCGCCGATACGGCGTTTCCAGAATCGGCGCGCGGCATGCAACAGATCGAAGTGCGAACCGGCGTCAATGCGAAAGGGAATGCGGTTTTGAATAAAGCGCGTGCGCAATAATGGCATGTCGAAGCTTTTGCCGTTATAGCTAACCACCGTGTCCTTGCCGCGAAAGACCTCAGCGAGATATTCGAGCATGGGTTCCTCGTCATCAAAATCGCGCAGGAAACATTGATCGAGCCGGAACCCATCACCCGTGAAATAACCAACGCCGACAAGGAACGCCACGGTGCCGGTGCCGCCCGCAAGTCCGCTGGTCTCGGTGTCGATGAACAGCGCGTTGCGCGGATCGAACTGCTTAAGTGTGTCGTCGGAACTTGACAACGCAATGTGGTCGCCGTGGACGTCCAATACGGCGCCGAGATCGATTCCTCCCTGCGCCGTGTCCAATGGGAAGATTTCGCTCACGAGGTAAAACCCACGGTCCGGGTCGCCAAGAATTTCACCGGACACGACGCGATCTATTTCGTGCTCCCCGGATTCTCGTTCCTGCCGGAGCGTATCCAGCTTCTGCCGCCAATCCGCGCCTTTCATCAATTGTTGCGTGGACAGCAGCGCCGCGAGTTTTTCGTTCATGGTTCCCATGGTTACGCCACCGGGTCCAAGGCCATTTTCGCGAGACGCAACGCGCCGCGCTTTCCGTGCATGCCCACCTCCAGGGATGGTCCAGTGCAACTCGGGCAGCCTTCCTTGCACGCGCAGCCACTGACCAGCGATATGGCTGCTTCGACTAATGGACGATGGTGCGTAAAAAGCTTTTCGCTAATTCCCACGCCGCCGGGATACGTTTCGTACAGGTAAATGGCGGGCCGCTCTGAGAACGGCGCGCGCAGCAGACCTTGCGCGCGAATATCGGTGGGATCGCACATCACCTGGACTGGCGCGACCTGGCGCAAAGTATTCGCAAGCCCACTTAACGCTTCGGACAATTCAGTCTGCTTGATGTCCAGCATTTCCGCGGCTTTTTCGGGAAATTCGATCCAGTACCCGGTGGTGTGCATGGTGCTTTCGGGTAGGTGTATTTCACCCCAACCCACGTTCTCGTGCGTACCGAATTTTATTTTCTTGTAGACGCTCGGCATCCACGTCACGCTCAATTCGCCTGTCCGTTTCACCGCATCGCCGACGTGCTCTTCGCGAAACGCGTCGATGATTTTAAGGTCCACCTTGATTTGCGCATCCGTATAGTAGTCCACATCCACGGGCCGCGCGTAGGCCTTTCGGTCTTCCAAATCCAGCCGGTCGATAGTGTACTGCGCGCTTTGGTGCAGGTAGATCGCATTTTCGTATACCTCGACGGGCGCGGCGAAGAGATCGACTTCTCCAATGACGCGGCCGTGCTGCGACGTGTCAAGAATCACGACATTCCCCGGCGCCGCCGTGCGCAGGCTGATGTCCTCCGCCGGATAGGTGTCGGCGCTCCAGTGCCACTTGTCCCTCGATTTCCGGAGTATGCGCTGCTCGGCGAGGTAGTCGAGAATTTCGGTGGTCGAAGCCGTATCCATGCCGAATACTTCGCCTTCCTTGAACGGAATCTCGAATGCGGCGCATTTTATATGGCTTGACATGATAATCAGATTATTTGGATCGACCGTAGCATTCTCCGGGGACTGCTCAAAAAAATACTCCGGATGGTTGATGATAAACTGGTCCAGAGGCGCGCTCGATGCGATGAGTATCACGAGCGACACGCCCGAACGCCGGCCCGCGCGCCCGGCCTGTTGCCAGGTGCTCGCGATGCTGCCCGAATAACCAGTCATAATGGAAACGTCCAGCGACCCAATATCAATCCCCAGTTCGAGCGCGTTTGTGCTGACAACGGCCATGATTTCGCCATTGCGCAGCCCGCGCTCGATTGCCCTGCGTTCGGTAGGCAGATAACCGCCGCGATAACCGCAGACGAGTTTGTCGCTCTTGCCCAGCCGCCGCACCGCTTCTTTCAAATATGTTGTCAGAATCTCGACACGAAGCCGGCTGCGCGCAAATATAATTGATTGCACGTTGCGCGAGAGCATTTGCGAAGCGAGCCGGGTCGCTTCCTTCACCGACGACTGCCGGATTCCCAGTTCGGCATTGACAACTGGCGGGTTATAGAACAGAAAATGACGTTCGCCCTGCGGGGCGCCGTTGTTATCGATCAAGCGCATTGGCTTCTCGACGATTCGTTCGGCCATTTCTTTCGGATTATTGATGGTTGCGCTACAACAGATGAAGGTGGGATTCGATCCATAAAAAGCGCAAATCCGTTTCAGCCGCCGGATTACGTTTGCAAGGTGGCTGCCGAAAACACCGCGATAATGATGCAGTTCATCAATGACGACAAACTCGAGGTTCTCGAACAGTTTCATCCAGATGGTATGGTGCGGAAGAATTCCCGTGTGCAGCATGTCCGGATTCGTTACAACGATATGCCCCGAATTGCGAATCGCCTTCCGTGCGGACGCCGGTGTATCGCCATCAAATGTATACGTGCCGATTTTGACGTCGAGCGCAGTCACCGTGGTCTGCAGCTCCGCGACTTGATCCTGCGACAGCGCCTTGGTGGGAAAAAGGTAGAGTGCGCGCGCGTTCGGATTACCGATCAGCGCGTTCAGCACCGGCACGTTGTAGCACAATGTTTTGCCGGAAGCCGTCGGAGTGACGACGCAAATGTGCCCGCCGCTCAAGACCGCCTCGACCGCATCGTGCTGGTGGGTATACAAATCGTGGATTCCCCTGGCCTTCAATCCCTCGACCAAACGGGGATGTAGCGCATGTGGGAATCCGCCGTATCGGGCAGGTCGCGCGGGGATCGTTTTCCACGAGGTCAGATTCCTGCGGACTTGCGGGTCTGTTTTCAGTCGATCAACGATTTGGGCTACATTCATTCCGACCATCCGGGTTAAGGGGGGCGCGGCAACGCCTGAATATAGCATCAGGTATTTTCCGCCGCAACTTGTTCCCATGTCTCCTGAACCGGCCTGCATGCTAAAGTAGCGGCTAACCGAGTCCTTTACGACTTCGCCCCGAGGAGCTTCATGGCACAGTACGAACTGGTCCTGCAAAAGGACGGTCAGAGCATCAGCACCTATCATATTGGGGCTGAGGGCCTCGTCCTTGGCCGCGCCTCCGAATGCGACGTCGTGTTACCGGATTCACTGGTTTCACGGCGCCATGCGCGGGTCTGGATCGAAAGCGGGCAGTTAAAAGTCGAGGACCTTGGGTCTCGCAACGGCATTAGTGTGAACGGCGAACGCGTGGTCCGGCTGCGGGTGGATGAAGGCGATCAACTCACGGTCGGCTCACATTCGTTTCAGATTACGCGCGCAACCCGGCATAAGGCGCTCGCCGATACGGGTTCGATGATCAGCTTTGAGAAAGCCGGTGACCTGTTTCAGAAAATGATGCGCGAGCCCAATTCCAACCAGGCCCCGATTTTGTATAAGGCAACGCAACTCTTCGGGACAATCTTTGATATCAATGAATTGTTGCATCAGTTATTGGATCTCCTGTTTGAAGCGCTGCCCATCAAGCGCGGATTCATTTTGACGCGGTCATCCGCGCAGGCCGAACCTATCGTCAATGCCAGCCGTCCCGCGGACACTGAACGGGGCGGTCCTCCACTCAGCCAAACCCTGATCGATCATGTCTTTGACAATCGCGACGCGGTCCTGACGCACGACGCGCAAACCGAATTCAAAGGGTCGGACAGCGTCGTGAACTATGGCATTACGGCGGCAATGTGCGTGCCATTATGTGGCCGGGAAGCTGTTGTCGGTGTTATCTACGCCGACTCCGGTGATGAGGAAATCCTGTTCAAGGCGGAGCATCTTAAACTGCTCACTGCGATTGGCCGCGTTACCGGTGTCGCCGTCGAGAACGCGCGGCTGCACAAGGACGCAGTTGATCGCGAGCGGCTCGCCGCGATAGGTCAAGCGACGGCGGGAATTGGACATTGCATCAAAAACATCCTCGTCGGCATCAAAGGTGGCGCCGAGTTTGTCGATCTCTCGCTCGAAACGAAAGAGATTAAATATATTCAGAAAGGGTGGCCGCTCATACGCCGGTCGGCGGACCGAATGGAAGACCTCGTGCTGAATCTCGTCACGTTCTCACGAGAACGTGAGCCAGAACGCACGCCCACCGACGTCAACATGCTGGTTGGCGAGATTGCCGACACGCTCAAAATCCACGCGGAGCGGTCGAAAGTAACGATTGATCTCGTGCGCAGCGAAGTCCCGCGCATTCCTCTTGACGGACTCGGCATCTACCGCTCCATTCTAAATTTGGTCACGAACGCGATAGACGCCTGCGAGGAATCGGGTGGCCGCGTGACTATCCGTACGCATGCTGACGCCCGTTCCATTTATATTGATGTGAAGGATACCGGCGCCGGAATATCCCCGGAATTCATGCCGCATCTTTTTGAAGCCTTTCGTAGCACAAAAGGTTCCCGGGGCACTGGCCTTGGTCTGGCGTGCAGCAAACGTATCGTGAACGAGCACGGTGGGGAGATCACGGTGCAAACGAAACTTGGCAAGGGTTCTAAATTTACGATCATTCTTCCAGCGCGCAACCCTGATCTCGAGAAGACCCAGGGTGTTGTATAGCGCCACCGCAAATAGTGCGCGGCAGTTTCGATGCCTATCCAGACTTGCGGCGGCGATTTGATTTCATTACGCTAATCCCATTCATTTGGTTAAAAGTTGCCAGTTTTCGACGTCAGCACTGGAGGTTCCCCCAAATGTCTCCCAACTCGCCACACGCACGCGGGACAAACCGCCGCTCATTTCTGCGTGACTCGGCCGCGCTGACCGTGTCCCTAGTCTTGCCCAATATCATCACCTCCCGCGCGCTGGGCGCTGAAGGCGCGGCGCCGGCGAACAATCGACTGGGAATCGGCTTTATCGGCATGGGAAAACAGATGGGGGGGCATGTCGGAACGTTTCTTGGCCGAGCGAATTGCCAAGTAATTGCCGTGTGCGATGTCGAATCGCGGCGACTCGAGAGATACAAAAACCAGGTGAATGAGCATTACGCCGGAAAAGAGGGGCAAGGGACATACACAGGCTGCGTTGCTTGCAAGGATTATCGCGAACTACTGGCGCGCGAGGATATCGATGCTGTCGTCATTGCCACGCCGGAGCACTGGCACGCGCTCCAGGTGATCGACGCGGCGAACGCGGGAAAGGACATATACTGCGAAAAGCCCCTGTCCCACACCATTCACGAAGCCCGCGCGATGGCCAACGCAGTCCGGCGCAATGCGGTCGTTTTCCAAACTGGAAGCCAGCAACGCTCGGAGACCGGTTTTCGTGTCGCTTGCGAACTTGTGCGGAATGGGCGCATTGGTAAAGTTCATACCGTACACGTGAACGTTGGCGGTCCGCCTGAAGAATGCTATCTCCCCGCGGAGCCGACCCCGGAAGGGCTCGATTGGGATTTTTGGCTTGGCCCCGCGCCGATGCGGCCATATCATTCCGATATCGCGCCCGACATGGATTATGACGGGTGGCCGAATTGGAGGTCGTATCGCGACTATGCCGGCGGCATGATGACGGATTGGGGCGCGCACCATTTTGATATTGCGCAATGGGGTCTCGGTATGGACGAGACTGGCCCAGTTGAAATCTATCCACCAGATGCCACGCATGAACGGCTGACGTACGTATATGCGAACGGCGTGACGATGCAGCATGGTGGCGGGGCCGGCGGAAATGCCGGCGTCGAATTCATTGGAGACTTGGGCCGTGTCATGGTGAATCGCGGTTATCTCGAAACCGATCCGGCGCATCTCGTCAAAGAACTTCCGGGCCCGAATGAAATCCAGCTTTACAACAGTGACAACCACCATGACGATTGGTTGCGAGCTATTCAAACGCGCAGCCGGCCCGTCTGCGACGTCGAAATTGGCGCGCGCACGATCACGGTGTGCCACCTCGGCAACATCGCCTATTATCTCAAACGGCCGCTGAAATGGGATCCCGCGAATGAGCGTTTCGTGAGCGATGACGAGGCAAACCGAATGCTCGCGAAAGCCATGCGCAGTCCCTGGAAACTGAATGTCTGATGCTGTAGCGGAATCGCGTATGCGGCGTGCTTTTCTGAGTGTTTGGTGTGCATTGCTGACCATAACGCAGCCATTCTCCGCCACCGCGCAGAATCCTGGCGACCTTGCAAAAGTAGAAGCGGCGATTCCCGCCAAACCCACTGTTGTACCCGGCGCGCCTCGCAAGCTGCTGGTGTTTACCCTGTGCAAGGGCTTCGCGCACAGCTCCATTCCACTCGGTGTTGCGACTCTGGAAAAAATGGGTTTGAAAACGGGCGCTTACTCCGTCGTTGCTTCCGATGACCCGGCAGTGTTCGCACCCGAGAATCTTGCGCAATTTCACGCTGTCTGCATGCTCAACACGACCGGCGAACTGTTTGAGGACGCCGCCTTGCGAAAATCGCTGGTTGATTTCGTCAAAGGCGGAAAAGGCCTCGTCGGCATCCATGCCGCGACAGATTGTTTTTATGACTGGCCAGAATATGGCGCGATGATGGGCGGCTATTTTGATGGTCATCCCTGGGGAGGGGGCGATTCCGTTATCTGCGCGCTTGATGATCCCGCGCACCCGCTTACGGCCATGTTCAAAGGGCGCGAATTTTCGATCACGGACGAAATCTATCAGTTTAAGCCACAGCCGTATTCGCGTGACAAGGTTCGCGTGCTCGTCAGTCTGAATGTGGAAAAGACCGACATGGACAAAGGCGGCCTCAAACGCGCGGACAACGACTATCCGATCTCGTGGATACAACATTACGGACAGGGGCGCGTGTTTTATTGTTCCCTTGGCCACAATGAAAGCACCTATTGGAATGCCACCGTGCTTCAACATTACCTGGATGGAATACAGTTCGCCATCGGCGATCTCCCCGCGGATGCGACCCCCAGCAATTTGTTGCCGCCGGAACAACGTGAACAATCCCGCGCGGCGGGTTTGCAGATTCTTGTTGATGAGGCATTCAAGGATATCGCTCAGTACCAAAATGGCCAGGATGCGTCTGTTCCGAAACTTATTCACGATTGGATTATCAGTTCGCATGAAGATACCGAAATGCGCTCCGTGTATGAGCGCAGGCTGTTGGCCGTATTGGAATCGAATCCCACACCGGATGCGCGCCGGCTCGTGGTGGCTCTTCTACGCCTATGCGCGACGGACGAGGCTGTACCGAAGTTCGCGGCGCTGTTGGCATCGCCCGATACTGCCAATGAAGCGCGCTATGTCCTTGAACGGCTGGACACACCCGCCGCGGCAGCGGCCTTGCGCGCGGCATTACCCCTCTCCGAAGGCCTGGCCCGCATCGGCATTATCAATTCCTTGGGCGAACGCCGCGATAAAGAATCGCTTATGCTCATCGCCCCTTTCGCGCGTCACGACGATTCCGCGCTTGCCGAGGCTGCACAAACCGCCCTCGGAAAGATCGGCGGCGCAGACGCGGAAAAAGCGTTGTTGTCCGCGCTCGCGGTTGCGACTTCCGAATCATCTCCTACATTGATAGCGGCATGCGTGGGCGCCGCGCTTTCGCGAGAAGCTCGAGGTGAGCGCGCTGCCGCGGCTGAACTGTATACACACATGCTCGAACTCGCGCCCTCCGTGCGTTGCCAAGTTGCCGCGTTGCAGGGCCTGGCTACGACAGATTCAGCCCGCGCAACGCCGCGAATCATCGACGCGTTGAAAAGTCCTGAAGCGACCGTTCAGGCCGGTGCCGCCACCGCAGCGCGAAGTTTGCCGGGCGAGGCTGCATCAGAATCTCTTGCTGACGCCCTGGCTGAACTGTCAGCGCCAGCGCAAATACTGCTCATCAACGCACTCGAGGACCGTGGCGAACCTGTCGCGCTTGACGCCGTCAATGCCGCGGTGCAACACGCCGATCCCGCCGTAGTGCGCGCGGCGGTCGCTGCATTGGGTGCGCTTGGAAATGCTTCCAGTGTGGCGCTGCTTGGGAATCTTGCGGCAAAGGCAGACGACGATTTGGCGCCAATCGCGCGTGCCAGCCTAGCAAGACTACGCGGCGTTGATGTTGATAATTCCATAGTCGCGGCGCTGGCGCCGGCTGATTCGTCCGTGCGACGCGAACTGGTACGCACGCTTGGCGCGCGAAATGCCCGGGCTGCCGTATCGGCGTTGCTGGGCAGCGCAAACGATCCCGATGAAACTGTCCGTGCTGAACTGTATACCACGCTTGCAAAACTTGCGTCGCCCGACCAATTACAGCCAATTATTGGGATGCTTGCAGCGGAACAAAGCGATGCCGCGCGCGTCGAAGCGGAGAAGGCAGTCATCGCGCTTCTGGATAGGAGCGCGAATCCCGTCGAGAGCGCGGCCATAGCGCTGGCAGTATTGCCGGAAGTGAAGCAAGGCATCCCCGGCTATTGCTCGATGTTGCGTGTTTTGGGAAAAATTAACGATCCAACCACGCTGGACGCATTGCGGGCGGCAACCGATCTCAAGAACCCGGAGGTTCGCGCAACCGCCGTGCGCGCGCTCGCCGAATGGGAAACCAACGCATCCATCACGGACTTGTTGGAACTCGCGAGGACTACAGAAGAAGCGCCATTACGCGACATTGCACTTAGAGGCTATCTTCGAATGATCGAGATGCCACAGAACGACGGCGACCTCCCCGAACAATACGGCGCCGCGCTTATTGCTGCGCGAACTGGTGATGAACGCAAGGTCGTGTTTGCGAGCATTGCGAATCAGCGTGACCCCAGGCTTGCCGCCGTCGTGCTGCCCTATGCCGAAGACCCGGCCGTGAAGCAGGAAGCCGCGCTGACCCTCGAGCACTTGCGCACTGCGTCGATCTCCTTCACGGCATCGCATAACTCCGAAGAACTTGGGCTGGCGCACGATGGGAATCCCACTACCCGTTGGACCACGCGTGAACGGCAGAAAGCCGGGCAATGGCTCGTAATCGATCTGGGATACATGGCAGATGTCTCGGGGATTACGTTGGACACGGGTGCATCGCCTGGAGATTACCCACGCGAATACAAGGTGTTGATGTCGCAAGACGCTGCGGCATGGGGAGAACCCGTCGCAAGCGGTCAAGGCAGCAGTTTCGTCACAGAGATTAAATTTGCACCGCAACGCGCGCGATACCTCCGCATCGAACAATCGGGAGAGGCGGACGATCTGTGGTGGTCCATCCATGAACTCCGTGTCCACATACAATGAAGGAACGACGATGGCACGCTTGCTCGAAAATCAGACCGCGATAATCACCGGCGCGGGCCGCGGAATTGGTGCTGCCACCGCAAAGCTCTTCGCGGAGCACGGGGCAAGTGTCGTTGTTTCAGACCTGGACATGGAACCGTCCGAAGCCGTTGCGATGGAAATCCGCCGAAGCGGGGGAGCGGCCATCTCCGTATACGGAGACGTAACGGACCCTGCGTTCCCGGCGCAGTTGATGGACGCTGCGGTCGAAAAGTTCGGCGCGCTGCACATTCTCGTTAATAATGCCGGCTACACCTGGGACAGTGTCATCCAGAAAACCACGGACGAGCAATGGGCCGCCATTATAGACGTACACCTCGGCGCGCCATTTCGCATGATTCGCGCGACGGTCCCACACATGCGCGAGGCCGCGAAAAAGGAAACCGGCATGGGCCTGCCACCGGAACCGCGATGCATTATCAATATTTCGTCCACCTCGGGGTTGCATGGCAACGCCGGCCAAATAAACTATGCAACGGCGAAGATGGGAATTGTCGGCATGACAAAAACGGTCGCGAAGGAATGGGGACAGTTCAATATTCGATGCAACGCCGTGGCGTTCGGCGCCATTGAAACGCGCCTCATTCAGCCGAAAGAGGACGGAGAGCAAATTACGGTAAAGGGGAACGTCGTGTCCCTTGGAATTCCACAGCATATGCGGGACATGATGACCATGATGGTCCCGCTCGGGCGCACCGGCACCGCGGAAGAGGCCGCCGGCGGTGTTTTGTTGCTCGCCTCGCCATACGCTTCCTACATTACGGGGCATACACTCGAAGTCACCGGCGGATTCGGCATCTGACCCGTCCCGTGATAGAATCCTGCGGGGTGTGGCTTTGTCCAAAATTACCCACTGGAGGTGAACGCCATGGATATGGATGAAGTCCGCGAAAAAATTCTCAGTCTGCGCATCATGACCGATCTGGAGCCGGAGCTCCGCGAGAAAATCACCGATATTTTTCAGGCAATAAGCGTCGCGCGCGTTGTCCCGGCAGGCGGTGTGTTCATCCATCAGTGGGAACACGTCGACAACAAGGGCTATATTCTGATGCAAGGCGCTGTGCTGGTGCGCAAGGAAGGTTTCCCCGATGTCACCTGCAAGGCGCCCGAACTCGTCGGCGAGATTATGCAGTTCAATCCCGCGGGGGTCCGCACTGCAACCTGCGCGGGCGCAATGGAATCAGTCGTGCTCCGTTTCATGTGGGATGAGTTCTGGCAGAAGGCCGAGGCGGCTTTGAAACCGGACGAAATTGTCAAGCTTCGCGAGGTCCTTGAAAGTCAGGCATGGGAGCATTTCTTGCGCTAAGGCGGACCATGCTCGAAAGGGAGGAATGAATGGGACCGGACGATATTCGAGAGGCAATCTTGAACGTGCCGTGGGTGGCCGACTTTGAACCGGCAATCCGCGAAACTATCGTCACCGCAATCAAAGAAGTTGCAGAGGTCCGCCGTCTTCGCAAGGGCCATCGCATGACTCGCGAAGGCAGCACGGGGCGTAACCGCGGCTTTATCCTGCTGACAGGGTCAGTGCGCATTCATAAATCTGATATGCCTGATTCCAAATCGAAGGCGCCCGAATTGCTCGGGGAAGTCATGCAGTTCAATCCCAAAAAAATGCGCACCGCCACCGTCATGGCGCACGAGGACGTTCTCGTGCTGCGATTCATGTGGGATGAATTTTGGGCTGCGCTCGACCGATATTTGTCGGAGGAAGATCGCGTCAAAGTTCATGAATCGCTGGAACAACGCGCCTGGGAACATTTCACCGCATAAACAGAGACGCACTAGGGGAAGTTCATGCCGATCGATCAAGTCGAACGCCGCCAGTTTTTGAAAGGCGCCACAATCGCGCTGGCGGCCACCGCCGCCGCAGTCCGGCCCACCGCGGTGAGTATCGCGGTCGCCGAAGCGGCCAAACCCGCACTGCTTGGCGGTACTCCCGTGCGCACTGAGGGATTTCCGTCGTGGCCGGTTTTCGATTCAGCCGAAGAAGAGCTTTGGGTCGAGACGTTGCGGAAAAAAGCCTGGTACCGGTTTGGTGGCGGCGCAACCAACGTTACTGATTTCGAGAAGAAATTCGCCGAAATGCTCGGCGTGAAGCATTGCCTCGCAATTGCGAACGGCACCAGCGCGCTTATCGCTTCGCTTAACGCGCTCGATATCGGCCCGGGAGACGAAGTTATAGTGCCGCCGTATACATTCTCTGCCACAATCAACGCGGTCTTCATGCACCACGCTCTGCCGGTATTTGTCGATACGGATATTAATACGTTTCAGATCGACGCCACAAAGATCGAAGCCGCACTCACGGAAAACACGCGCTGCATGATCCCTGTGCACCTTGGCGGCGCGGCCTATGACGTGGACGCTGTCGCCGCCATCGCTACGAACCGCAATATCGCCGTGGTCGAGGATGCATGCCAGTCGCACCTGGGGGAATGGCGCAGCATGAAATTCGGCAATTTCGGCGCGACGGGGTGTTACAGTTTTCAGGTATCGAAAAATATTAGCTGCGGCGACGGCGGCGCAATGGTCACCAACGATGACGCGATTATGCATGCGGCATACGCATTTCATTCCAACGGACGCGGTTATCCAGGCACGAAACACGAAGGCGCATACGCGCGGCATGGCGCAAACCTGCGCCTCACGGAATTTCAGGGCGCGATTCTGCTCGGACAGATCGAACGGGTCGAAGCGCAGAGCAAGACCCGCGAAACGAATGCCGCGCATCTGACCTCGCGCATCGGAAAGGTCCCCGGCATCACTCCCGTGAAACCTTACGAAGGCTGCACGCGAAACGCGTATCACCTCTACATGTTTCGCTACGATCCCGAACAATTCGCTGGCCTTTCGCGCGCGGATTTTCTGAAAGCGCTCAGTGCCGAGGGCATACCCGGTTCGACGGGCTATCGAAAACTGAACGAAGAGCCGTACATTCGCGAGCGCGTCACGTCGCGTACTTATATGAAGGTGTACGGCAAGAAGCGGATCGACGAATACCTCGAACGCATTCCGTGTCCCGAGAACGACAAAGTGACCGAACAGGCCGTATGGTTCACGCAGAACATGCTTCTGGGTCCTCGTGAAGACATGGACCAAATCGCGGACGCCATCGAGAAGATTCACGCGCACGCCAAAGACCTCGTGAACGCATAGCGGTGAAAACGCGTATCCGGCTTTTCGCGGTTTATTGTTCAATGGCCGTCGCATTTTTCGCGCATGCCGCTGATCCCGTGCGCGTGCTCGCGCCCGAACATATCGCCAAAGACCTCTCCGATATTGTCGGGCAGTATCCCAATCTGCAATTGATCACCTATGCGAGCACGGGCGAAATGGCGAATCGCATTCCCGAATGCGACGGTGTCATCGGTGAACCCGATGAGTCCATGATGAAATCTGCCGGAAAATTGCGCTGGATTCAGGCACGCTATGCAGGTATGGAAGGCATGGTTTGGCTCAAGCCTTGGCAGGAGCGCGGGCTTGTGCTCACCAACGCCAAGATAATCATGGGTCCGCAGCTCGCCGACCACGCGTTCGCGCTGTTGCTTTCGCTGACGCGTAACATGCGGTTCTACACCAATGCAATGGAAACTGGTGCTTTTGATCGTTCATCAGGATTGAAACTGCTCGATCTGCGCGATAAGACCATGTTGATAATCGGACTTGGCGGAGCTGGCGCCCAAATTGCCGATAGGGCGAAAGCCTTCGGCATGCGCGTCATCGCGTTGGATGTGAAGGACATCCCGATGATGCAGAGCGTCGATCAGGTTGGCAGGCCCGACGAACTGCTGAGTTTCCTGCCCGGCGCCGACGTGGTCATGTGCGCGGTACCGCTTACGGGCGCAACGAAACACATGCTTGGCGCGAAAGAAATCGCCGCGATGAAGCCCGGCGCATTCATCGTTAACATCTCGCGCGGTGGCGTAATTGACACGGATGCGTTGACGCAAGCACTCGAGTCCGGACACCTCGGCGGCGCTGGGTTGGACGTAACGGAGCCTGAACCACTACCCGCAAATCACCCGCTCTGGAAACTGCCAAACGTCATCATCACGCCGCACATGGCCGGAACTTCCGACGGACGGGAGCCGCGCACGCTCACGCTCATCCGTGACAATATCGGAAGGTTTGCGCAGGGACTGCCATTGAAGAATGTCGTGGACCTTGAAGCCGGATATTAGCGGTCATTTATGCGAAGGATTTGCAACACCTCCGCTACCGCTTTCCATTTCCTGGGCAAGGTCGCTTTGCAATAAAGTGCGACTGGCCTATTCTCTAGTCACGTGAGCCTGAAGCCCGCGAATTTATTGAGGCATTCGGTTATCCGAAGTGAAAGCGGCGCTGACACGCCGCACTCCAAGGCGCTGCGCGCGGCCAAATGAAATTTAGAATCCGCGGGTAGCTGCAGGTTTCCTTTTCTTGTTCAAGGTTACTTCGCGATTGAGCGCGATTGCCTCATTCGCAGGAGGAGAAAAGCAGACGCCAACGCTGAGGCCAGCAGGGTGGCGCTGGAAACGATCAGACCGATTTCGAGCGGCGCGGGTTCATACCGGTACTCGACTACATGCCGGCCCGGCGGCACGATGATTCCGCGGAACATGTAGTAAACCGGAAACATTTCGATGGGACTTTCATCGAGATACGCGTTCCATCCGGGGTAATACGCATCCGCCAGCACCAGCACCGCGTCTTCGCGTGTTTCGTATGTGACCTGTACAAACGTGGAGCGATGCGTGTTCATTTCCACGGTACCCACGGGCCGCGCGGTGGCGTTTGGAATGGGGCTGCCCGGCCGCACTTCGGTCACCGCGCGCTCTGATGGATCAAAACCCTTCGTTGACATAACTTCTAGGAGCGCGTCGCGTTCGGGGATTACTTCCAGCGTCGGCGCCAGGAATGCCCGTGGGAGTGCGCCGTTGTTCCGGAACACGTCGAGTGTATCGAAATTTCCTACGCGTTCGATCCTGCCCGAGGCCAACATTTCTTTCCACGGGAATGCCGGCTCGTAGCGCGGGTCTGGATCGCTGACGTAGTAATCAATCGCCTGGGCCGGCTCCATGGCATCCCATACCGTGGATTTTAATTCGCTTTGATACCGTATCACCCGTTCGGGAAAGAGGCCATCGTAACCGACCCACTCTTCGACGCCGTAGTTCGCGATAGCGCCGTTATAGATGGAAGCTTGCGCCACTCCTACCCGTGACGGGTGGGGAAGCGTGCGTAGAAAGCGTGTTAGCTCGGTTTCAGGATACACCAGTGCGCGCGGCATGGTAGGGTTTAGCCCGCGGACGGCGACCGCATGATCGATGACGAACACGACACCCGCGAGTATCCAAATGATTTCTGGCCGCCGATAGAAGCATGAGATACTAAAAACAAGTGAGGCCGTTGCCGCGAACCCAATCGCAATATAAATCTGAACGCGGATATAATCGTAGAGGCCGGGATGTTCTTTGCGGACCAGCATGGCAAGTAGCGGTTCGTTGAACCGGTTCACGAAATAGACCACGATCGCGCCGAACAACATTACACCCACGATGGGATATAGTTCGCGCAACCGCCGTTTACGCGAAAGCCAGCGTTCAATGCTAATCGCTCCCAGCAGCGGCCATGCGAAGAGCGTGAAACAGATATGATAAATGTCCAGCATGGAGCTGAAGACGGGAAGTTTCCGGACCAGCGAAATGGGCCACACATGATACGCCAACAGGAATCCCGCGAGCGCCGCAACCAACAGCGCGGCAACTTGGACATTGCGTTTGCGCAACGGTGAATCCTTTGGAACCCGCGCCAGCAATAACGCAAGCGCGCACCAGATCACCATCCCCGGATACTGCTTTGCGGTGATATTTGAATTCCACTTTTCCTGGTCCCAAAAATTCTGTTCGGCGCCGGTTCCAAAATAGCGCGGCACCCAAAGACTCGCAGCCGAGCCCGCGCTATACGAAATCAGAATGTGTTCCTTTTCGTGCCGGTCACTCCACGTATAACTGTTTGTCAGAAACTCGACGAACGGCAAAAGTTGCGGCGTATACGCAAGGAGCGCAATGGCCCAAGCCATTGTGGCAATCCCGGCGCGTTTCCATGTTCCGATGGATGTAATGGCGCGCACGATTGGCCGCCACGTATATGCCGAAATCCGGCTCTCTCCAGTTTGTTCTCCGCACTGATCGAAAACGAGCCGAGCGGCAAAATAAACTCCAACGCCCATGCTCAAGGTGAATGCCGTTTCTGGATGGCCCGCGTACAGGATCAGCGTCGCGCCGAGCGACATTGCCGCGAGCCCGCGACGGTACCGGCCATTGAGAATGAATTCCGCGCCCGCGAAGAGGATTGGCGCCCATGCGCTGACATCGACCAGCGGCCAGTTCGCCCAGATGAGGTTGTAGCTGCCCATCATCCAGGCCACCGAAAAGAAACGCGACGCGGCAAGCCCCAATCCGATCCACCGCGCACAGATAAATGCCGTGATGCCGCACAGCAAAAGCTTCAATAGCACAAATACCGTCATCGCCGTATCGACGTCCATCGCGAGCAGCAACAAGCGTAGTGGATAAAACACCGTGCTTTGGCAATTCGCGAGCAAAGGCACTCCGCCCAGTTCGAGCGGGTTCCATAAGGGCCATTCCCCGCTTTCGATGGCCTGTTTGGTGAGCAGGTAGTCCGGGCGGAACGCCATAACGGGATCGAACATGAGTTGGTTCTGGACCCGCTCGAAGCCCGGCGGCGCGTACTCGCTCCACGGCTTGATCAGGAACAGAATATCCGCGGACGACGCGAGTTCGCCGTAGAAAAACACACGGGGGAAAATCACCACGAGCAGAAGGATCAGGATGATGACTTGTGACAGCAGTTGCGCCACGGTGATATCGCGTGCTGGCTTCATCGTGTCGCCGTCGTGCCGCGATTGACGCTTCACCCGCCGTGGTGAACGAGCACCGACTCGACCTCGGCAAGAAGCGTGCGCAATTCAAAGGGCTTCTGAAGAAAACTGTGCGCGCCCAATTCCGACGCCTCCTCGCGAACGCCGGACGCAGCGCTGCCCGTCATCACAATTACCGGTGGCGCACCCGGTTTTCCGCGCAACTCGCGCAGCACCGCGAGCCCATCGCGATTCGGCATCAGCATGTCCAGCAAGACCAAATCGTACGGTTTCGATTCCATTGCGCGCAAAGCGTCGATGCCATCTTTCGCGAGTTCAGCTTCGTAACCGCATCTACGGAGCGCCTGCGCCAGAATTTCGCGCACACCATCATCGTCATCCACCACCAATACGCGGTTTGCCTCATGCTTATCGATGCGCGTTTCCTGCGCAGGCGGGGCGGCGGGCGCTTCGACTTCTTGCGCGGAGTTCCCCCAAACCGATTCAAACGCGAGAATGAACATCGTGCCTGACACCTGCGGGCACGCGGTGATGAGCCCGCCAAATTCACGTACCATCGCCCCGCAAGCCGCAAGCAACAGCGCGTGCTCGGAAGCGGATTCGTCATACCTCTCCAGCGGATCGAACAAGTGCTCGGCCTGATCGCCGGTCAATGGCAAACCCGTTACATCGATTGTGATGGATACGCCTTCACGCCCGCTGGTCACCTCCGAACTCACCAGAATGTGGCGGCCAGCAGGCCCCAGCCGCGGTTCAATGTACGCGAAAAGATTTAACAGGATATGATGCAGCTTGCGCGCATCCAATGGCACGCGCGGAAGACCTTCGGCCAGGCGGTCCTCCAGTTGAATGGACCGCCTACCCAGCCGGGGCCGCACTGAATTCAAAAACTGGCGCAACGGCGCATTTACCAGGACCGCGTCGCGGCTACCATTGCCGGCATGCGCCAGGGCCTGCACATCGTTGAGAACACGCGCCGCGCCGCGCGCGTGCTTCGCGAGATTATCGAGCAGCGCGGAATCAGTCGCGCGGCCCGTCTGCGATGTCAATTGGCCGGTCTGCGCCGTGATCGCGCTCAACGGCGATTGCAAGGCCGCTACAACTGCCCGCGCCAGGTTGCGTTGCCCTGCTACAACGGCTTCCCGATCAACCGGGCGAGCGGTTTCAACGCTGGGGACGGGTTCAGTGGAAGCATGTTCCCTTTTTTCGTGCAAAGCGCGGCGTAACGCGTCAGTATTTTGCCGTTGACGCTCTTGTTCTTCCGCGTTCTCGATGGCCGCGCCGAGTGCTCGCGTCCAGTCGTCCAGACGCGCAAGCCAGCCGGTCGATTCCCCGGCCGTCATCAAGATCGCGATATATCCGGTTACGCGGTTGGTTGGAGTACGCACCGGAAGCGCGCAGGGCGCGCCGTCCAACACTTGCCAAAATGGATCGGCGACGATTTGTTGCATCGCCTGAACGCCAGAGCATCCTTCGGGTAAGGCTAACGTCTCGAAGGGGGCCGTGCGGCCGCGCCATGTGACGCCCCGTGCTCCGTTCCATTGCCGTGTCCAAACGCTCAACATTCCCGCGTCCGCGCCCAACGCATTTCGCAACGTTTCGGCGCACTGCAACGTAATTTCTTCGATGGAGACCGAGCGTCTCGAAGCCTGGTGGAACTGGAACAGGGCGTCCAGTTGGGCCGCGCGTTCGCGGGCGTTGAGCGCGGCGCCTTCGTCTACCCGCCAATTCAGGAGCAGTTGGTTTGCGAACCGCATAAGCGATGCCCGCAAGTCCGCCGCGGGCGCCGGCGTAAACGAAAACAGCGACAGTCTGCGCGCGAAAGATGCGGCATAGTCAGAATGCGCGGCTATAAGAGCGCCGATAGAAACACCGATTGATTCTCCGGCAATATCGCCGGCATCATCCGGTGAGGCGCCTGCCGCGAAAGCGTTTGCGATCTGTACTATCAGCGGTAGATCGCCATTCACTTCCCGGGTCGAAGGCCAGCCGGTATCGGCTATGCCCTCGAACATGCACTCGCGCAACCATTCTGGAAAACGGTATGTCCGTGCTATCGCCCTCATGGCCTCCGGCAAAACGTCATTGTCGCCGGTTGAATGCGCGCCACAGTGGTGCATCAAACCAGCGAGGTACGCTTGTTCGGGTGACACGCTGTGGGTTGCCCGCGCGATGGATTCCGCCGCGATGGCGGTTGCGAGCGTTCGCTTCCAGCGAGTGTTGTCGCCGCCAATGGCCGCATCGTCTGTGAAGGCATCTGAAAGGATCGGAAAAAGCGCGGATTGAAGGCGCGCGGGGGAAAGGGAGGCGATGCGTTGCGCAACGGATGCATTTTCGGCGCAGGGTTCGGTTGCGCGAACTATCGCCGCCGTAAGCACGGGGTCCGCGCCGATCACCAGCGCCAACGTGGACGCATCCAGTTCGCCTACGGAGAGTATGCGCAACGCCGCTTCCGCAGCCGGGAGCGCGGCCCGCAGATGCGGCGCGCGGAGAATCTGCTGTTGAGTGTGCGCCACGTTCATGGTCTTGAAGCCACCCCTTTTACCGCACGCGGAGTCTACGGGCCGCGCGCGCGAAAGTCAATGACGGAAAGGCGATGCAACGCATTGCCGCGCCCCTGATTCCGTTGCTATACTCTGCGCGTTGGGGTCGCCGTCATACCATCTGCCATCCAATCTGGGCCGGGGTCTTCACGTGGGCGAGAAGTTCGTTCCAATACAACGGGCCGAGTGCGGAATTCAGGCCGCCATCCTTTTTTTCGTTCTCGTGATCCTGTTCCCCGGAGTGTTCCTTTTTGGTGGCGTCCCCGCCGCGCCTAGCATACTGTACGAGTACCCGCCCTGGGCCGGCCATACCCCGCCGAATCTTGTAAAAGCGGACAATGTATCGATCGCAGAAGTCCTCGCGGTGTTTAACAATTACAACCTGCTCATCGACGATGCGTTAGATACCGGAAAGTGGCCGTTGTGGAACCCGTTGCAACTTACTGGCGCACCCTTGCTCGCAAATTACCAGAGCATGGTTTTCTACCCGCCGAGATTGCTCTACCGGCTTTTCGACAACTACACCGCGCTCACCATCGCCACGCTTTTGAAACTGTGGCTTGCGGGATTCACCGCGTACATTTACGGTCGGACACTGCGCCTCGGCGTGGGTGCGTCGCGGTTCTTGTCGATAGGGTGGATGCTCAGCGCTTTCAACATGACGTGGTGGCACCTTCCGGTGTCGGAGGTAAGCCCGTGGTTGCCCGTCGTGATGATGGGTATCGAGTACACGCTCGATGCGCGCTACCGAAAGGGCCTGTTCACCATGACCCTCGGCGCGGCGCTACTGCTGCTCGCGGGCCATCCCGAAACCGCCTTCGTGATGGGCGTTGGCGCGGGGCTGTATTTCTTTCTCCGCCTGGGGTTTGACCGGCGTCGCGGTCCCGCGCTGTGGAAACCGCTTGGAGTCGCATCGATTGCATGGGCGACTGCAATCGGATTCTGCGCGGGCCAGCTTGTGCCGTTCTTCGAGTATCTCTTCAACAGTTCCACGTTCGGAGGGCGCGTCGAGGGCATGGAGCGCACGCCGTTCCTGCACGGTAACGCCGTCATATCGATGTTTATCCCGCGCTTCTTCGGTTTTACGGCGGACGCCAACTTCTGGGACGCGCGCCACTGGTGGGAGAATTCCAACTTCGTGAGCCTCGTCTATCCCGGCGTGACGGTATGGATCGCGCTCGGCGCGGCAGGGTCGATGATCATCCGCGATGCGGCGAACCGCCGGAAGTGTCTGGCGATGATCATTCCCGCGATTCTCGGCATGATGCTTGCCGCCGATTTCTTTCTCGTCCAAGCGTTGAACGATTTGCCCCTGCTCAACGCGATGTGGGGCATACATCACGTCGCATTCGCCATGTTTGTGTTGCCGGTACTGGCGGCATTTGGAGTGGAGTGGTGGGGCGCGCATGAGAAAAGGCCGGGACTGCTCATCGGACCGGTAGTGGCATTCGTGATTGTATTCGTCATCTCGGGGATCGCGCTATCCCTGTACGGCGTGCAAATCGCTGAATTGGCGCTGGACGAATATGTTTATAAACAGGCTGGCATCGCGCTCATGTTCGCGCTCATCGGTGTCGTGTTATTCATTTCGCGTTCTCGCATCAAAAATAAACACGTGTTTGCGGCGCTTGCGACGTTTCTGCTTGCCTGCGACCTGTTGGTCGCGGCGCGGTCCATGCGGCCCGTCGAACCGCGCGCATGGCTTTTCCCGGATATTCCTTTCACAACCTACCTACAACAACAGCCGCAGCCGACGCGAGTTTCCATGAGTAAAGGTATCGGACTCGTTCGGTCCCTGCGCCTCGGCGGATTCGTCCACTACGGCATCGAAGAAGCCTGGGGATACGAAGGGCTGTATCCGGGCCGCATCGTCCGCTTTTATAAGGATGGTTTGAAAAAGAACTGGAATGCGCTGGAACCGGTCTGCGCGATTCCTTACTATATAAAGCCCTTTCCCGACGAACTTCCTTCGGATTATCCGCTGGAACTTGCCGCCACAGTGGACACTGTCGAGATTTGGCGTAATCCCAAGGCGCAGCCTCGCGCGTTTCTCGTGAACTCGATCACAATTGCGCCCAATACGAACGAACTGTTTGAAATAATGTGCGATCCTGGGTTCAACCCCCTCCGCACGGTCGCGACCGACTCACCTCCGGACACGCCCTTGCCGCAATCAGATTCCAGCAATCCCGGCGCGGCCACGGTGGTATCGCGCACGGCGACGCATGTCCGGGTTGATGTCAACGCGGCGAAACCCAGTGTGTTGGTGCTCGCGGACCAGTTCTTTCCTGGTTGGAAAGCGACTATTGATTCCCGGTCGGCTGAAATTTTCCCGGCGTATCACGCCTTTCGAGGCGTGGTCGTTCCCGCTGGTAAGCATTCAGTCGATTTCTATTACCAGCCCGCCAGTTTTCAGATGGGTATTGCCGTATCCAGCGCGGCCTGTTTGCTCTGCATCCTCGCGTGCGCAATCACGCTGAAAAAATATCGGGCGGCATAGATCATCAATGTCATCGAAACAACCCAACATATCTATCCGCGAATACGTGGTCCACGCCATACTCGTTTTGCTGATCGTCGTGGCGCTATTTCCCAAAGTGTTTTTCGAGGGCGACGTAGCGCTTCCCGGCTATGTCTTGTATCAATCGTACCCGTGGAAAGACGCGATCCCGGAAGGGTTTGAGCATCCGGCAAATCAAACCGCCGCGGAAATCCTGTTCCAATTTACCGTTTGGACCCACGTGCAACAAATCGCGCTGGCAAACGGCGAATGGCCGCTCTGGAATCCATACGAATGCACGGGAATGCCGCTCCACGCAAACTACCAGAGTCTTGCGTTCTATCCGGCGCGATTGCTTTACGTCTTCTTTGACGCCCACCAGGCCACCAGCATTTGGCTGCTGCTGAAGTTCTGGCTGATGGGCATGACGGCGTTTTATTGCTGCCGGAGTCTGTGCCTGAGTCCGTGGGCATCGAGGTTTGCGTCCACCGGGTGGATGTTGAGCGCGTATTGCATGACGTGGACGTATCACGCCGAAACCGATGTCGCGTGCTGGTTGCCAATCACATTCCTGGGAGCGGAATTGCTTGCGTTGCAGCGCCTCCGCCGTGGGTTTTTGACGCTCGCGTTTGGCGCGACCCTGTTGATATTTGCTGGACATCCCGAAACCGCGCTGGTAATGGGGGTGGGCGTTGGATTGTATTTTCTAATCCGCGTCTTCATGTCGCGCCTCGCGCTAAGGCGGGCCGTCATGCTATTCGGCCTAGCACTGACGGCATGGATCATCGCGCTCGCAATCAACGCGATCAACATCATTCCCTTCGCGGAATATCTCCAACACTCCTACACCTTGGCGGCGCGCGCGACCGGTGAAGCGCGCAGTGAATATTTGCGCCCATTTGCAATCGCTGCATATTGGGTGCCGCGTTTCACCGGGTTTTCCGCCGACGGCAATTACTGGGCCGCGCAGAACGACAAGGACAATTCCCATTTCGTCAGCCTGGTGTATCCCGGAATGGTGGTGTGGGTGGCGATTGCAATGTTGCTTGTCAAGGGACCGAAGAATCCATTGATGCGTTCGCGCGCCGTCGCACTGTTAATTCCTGCCGCGCTCGGCGCATTGTTCGGTTACCGTCTCCCGTTTTTGTCGTTCATCCACGATTTGCCGCTGGTATCGTCGATGTGGGGCATTCACCATATCGCGTTTACTATGTTCGCGCTGCCCATGCTCGGCGCAATCGCAATCGACCGCTGGTTTGACAGTCCCCAAAATGCCCGCGCGGTGTTGCCAGCCTGCGGGCTGCTGTTGTTGATGGCCTGCATCGTGGGATTGTCAGCGTTCTTTTCCTGGCCGGTAATAACGTCGTTTGAACGAATTGGGGACACCGATTCGACGGAATACTCAGGGTTGACGAACTATGTATTTTGGCAGATCGCTATTGCCGGAATATTCACCAACTTTGCGCTGGTCTGTTTCGCGCTCCATTCCCAGATTCGACGTCCCGCGATACTGAAAAGCGCATTGGTAACTTTGCTGTTATGCGACCTGCTTCTTGCCGCGCGCGGAATGCGGCCAACCGCGAAGCCGGACGCGCTGTTTCCCGCAACGGAATTGACAGACTACTTGCGGGGAATGCCAAGTCCCGTTCGGTGTACCGAAGTGTCGGACGTTATACCGCCGCCGTTGTTGATTCCATACGGGCTCGAAGTCCTCTGGGGGTACGACGGTATTTTCCCAAACCGGTTCATGCAGTTCGTCGAACTCTCGAAAGAGCCAAGGGTATGGAGTCGGATCGAACCGCTACTGGATACGGAATATGCACTGTATCCGGAAAATTTTTTCTCGGATGAATCGCCGCCGCCGCCCTATTTTGCGCAAGAAGGCACTTTTAATCACATCGATGTCTACCGCGACACCAGGACCGGTAAGCGGGCAAGGCTGGTGCCCACGCTGGCACAGGTGGGTTCATTCGATGCGGTACTGGACGCAATGCGTGAACCGTCGTTTGATCCTGAGCGCGTTGCGGTCACAGAATTCCCGGTTCCAAACGCACCTTTCGGCGACTCAGACGTCAATGGCAATGCCGTGGTGACGACATATGCGACAACCAAAGTGGCCGTGCAAACAGTCAGCGACAGGCCCTGCATATTGTCGTTGCAAGACGCTTATTTTCCGGGCTGGCGTGCCTATATCGACGGCGCCGAAACCAGAGTTTTTCCAGTGAACGCAAATTTCCGCGGGATTGTCTTGCCCGCGGGAGAGCACACGGTCGAGTACAGCTACGAGCCGGCGAGTTTCCGCTGGGGCCTCATGATTTCTTCCATAACACTCGCGCTGTGTTTGTTGGGTTCGCTGTGGCTGTTGGCGGTTCCGGCCCGGCGATCAGGCAGGCCATGTTAGACTTCGCGGCAACTTGTCACAGAGTGTTATGACTATGCCGCAATCTCGAACATCAATGCTCCGGAACGAATACTTCCTTCAGGCGGCGATTCTATTGTTCGTGGTCTTCGTGCTGTTCCCCGGCGCCTTTTTACGCGGCGATGTGTCTGTACCCGGCAGCATCCTGTACGAGCGGTTTCCGTTTAAACCGTACACGCCCAGCGACTGGCAGGTCGCCGAGAACTCCATCACGTCCGAAATCCTGATCGTGTTCAATAACTACAACCTGCTCGCGACACGCGCGTTCTCGATGGGAGAATGGCCGCTGTGGAATGACCTTCAAATGACCGGCGCGCCCTTGCTTGCAAATTACCAGAGCACGGTGTTGTATCCGCCCAAACTCCTGTTCCGCATATTTGAACATTATTTTGCAACGACCCTCTTTTACATGCTCAAACTTTGGCTCTGCGGAGCGACCGCGTACATCTTTGCCCGCGGCCATGGGTTTGGAATTCCGGCGTCTCGCCTTGTTTCCATCGGCTGGATGCTGAGCATGTTCAACATGTCGTGGTGGTACCTTCCCATTACCGATGTCAGCGCGTGGGTGCCGTTGCTTTTGCTGGGCGTTGAATGGATTCTTGAAGCCCGTTATCGCCGCGGTATTTTTACCGGCGCCCTCGGCGCGACGCTGCTGCTGCTCGGTGGTCACCCGGAAAGTTCTTTCGCGTTCGCGCTTGGAGTTGGCGCATATTTTTTTCTGCGGCTTCTGCTCGACAGGCGCCGGGGCGCGAAACTATGGAAACCCCTCGGCGCGTGCTCGATTCTCTGGGCGATTGCTATTGGCGCGTGCATGGCGCAACTGCTGCCATTTGCCGAGTACCTCGTGCATAGCGAAACCTTCAATCAACGCGCCGCGGGACTTGAGCGCCGCCCGTTCGTTCGTGAAAACACTTCCATTGCCATGTGGATTCCACGATTCTACGGTTTTACGGCAGACGACAACGTCTGGGTTGAACAGGAAGTCTTGGACAATTCGAACTACATCAGCCTCGTTTACGCGGGGATGGGGGTGTGGATCGCCATTGCCGCGCTGATGGCGAGCGGTCCTGTTACGCGAAAAGAGTGGTGCCGCCGAATTGCGCTTGGTGTTCCAACCCTTGTCGCGTTTCTACTCGGCTATGGAGTTCCCATAGTCCGTCCAGTTCTGGATTTGCCGGTCTTCAGTTCCATGTGGCCCATGCACCACATATCATTCGGCATGTTTGCGCTGCCGGTGCTCGCCGCCATGGGAGTCGAACATTGGAGCCGTTCGCCACGCACGAAGCTTGACTTCCTGTTTCCTGTTGGGCTGTTGATTTTGATCGCCTCGGGCGCGTGTATGGTTTATGCGTGGCGATACGGCGACATCGCGCGGGCGGGCATGTCGCAGTACGTGATCAGACAAATAGTGATTGCAGTGGCGTTCGGGGCTGTATCGATTGGAATTCTCTACGCGCATGCCTTTTTCAAAAGAAGCGCGTTACTCCTACACCTGCTCTGGATCGTGCTGGCCATCGATCTATTCGTTGCCTGCCACGACATGCGGCCAGTGGAATCCCGATTGCATTTATTTCCGGATACACGGCTGACAACTTATCTCCAGAATCAGCCTAAACCCTATCGCGTCTGCATCAGCACCGGGCCCCGATTCACCGCAAGTGTACGGCTTGGCATTTTGTTGCCCTATGGGGTGGAAGAGGCGTGGGGGTACGACGGCATTTATCCCGACCGGGTTACGCGTTTTTACGAAGAGATTCGCGCGCAACAGTGGGGGAAGCTCGAACCGATACTCGCCATTGATCAATACATCCCCCCGCCGGAAGACAGAACGTTTGATTCCGTGAATTTGAAACTGATCGGCATCATCGACAACTTGGGTTTATGGGACAATCCAAACGCCTTGCCGCGTGCGCGCCTCGTCGGCAAGGTAATCACTGCGCCGGATGCCGGTGGCGTCTTCGACACGATGATGCAGCCGGAATTCGATCCAGCAGTCGCCGCTGTGACCGAACGTCCTCCTGATGCGCCATTGCCGGGCACATCCAATACAGACCTCGGCTCCGCCCACGTTACGGACCACACCACGCTTACCGCAACGATCGCGGTAGAAGCGAAGGAAGATTGCGCCCTGATTTTCGCTGAACAATGGTTCCCCGGTTGGAAAGCATATATCGACGGACAGGAAACGGAACTCTGGCCCGCCTACTACTGCATGCGTGGAGTGCTGGTGCCTGAAGGCGCGCACGTAGTCCAATTCAGATACGAACCGTTAAGCCTCGCGCTGGGCCTCGGGCTATCGGTGGCCGTGTTGGTCGTGTCGGGAATAGTTTCGCTGGTGCTGCTGATAAGGAAACAGCCAAACGTCAGTACGGCTTAGCGCATTCGTCATTCCGGCAACACGAATTGCAGCGCGCCAGGAAGCAACTCGATTGCCGCGGGCAGTTGACCCGGTTGCTCGCCATCCAGATTCAGCAATACCCGTTCATCTGATTGCGCCACAATGCGCGTCGCCTTAAATCGCCGCACAAGGTGCGGGTACCGCACATACGTTCCCGAATAGAACGTGTGCAGATACCGCAACGCGGTCAATAACCGGATATCCCCGAGCACGTACACCTCGAACGTGCCGTCGTCCATTTTCGCTTCACGCGCAACATGAATGCCTCCACCGTAATATTGGCCGTTCGCGATGATGACGTTGATCGTCCGAACATTCAGCATTTCTCCGTCGATTTGCAGGGCGACTGTCGGGTTCCGGAAGGTGACAAGCGTTCGCAGCACCGCCGACAAAAAAGTCAGGAACGGGCCAAGCCGTTTCGTCTGTCCATTGACGCGTTCCGCCACCGCGCCGCCAATGCCAAAGTCCGCGATATTGAGAAAGTAGCGCACCTGTGTGCCGCCGTGGGGTAATGTGAGCGTGACCCTGCCAAGGTCAATCTTACCTACACGCCGCGCCGCCAGCATGCGCAATGCTTGCTCCCGAGTGCGCACGTTCATACCCCGCGCGAGGTCCGATCCGGTGCCGTGCGGGAAAATGGCCATCGTCGCGCCGGGGTTAATTGGCAGGTTCCCATTGAAAAACCCGTTTACCACCTCACAATGTGTGCCGTCACCGCCCACGCTGACAATCAGCTCGCACCCGTCGTGAATCGCCCTGCTCGTCAAATCCACGGCGCGACCCGGCCGTTTTGTAATGAGTGTGGTGAAATCTCCCAACACGCTACGCAAGCCGCGCTCGATTTCCGTCCATCGCTTTCCCGTCCGTCCGTTCGCGGAGCTCGGATTCACGATTACGGTTGTTCGCTGGCTGCTGTGCATGGTTCCCCAAAGAATAGCGCAGCGAAAGAAGCAAGTGAAACACAAATCCACCGTGGACTTTTTGGGATTGCGGTAGCAACCGTTACCGCTTTGACTCCCGGCGTAGCCGAAGCCCTTCCACAACGGCGTCGTTTTACCACCTCTCGTGACTCGGCCACTTAGGCTTGACCCGCGAGTTGGGCAGCCACCGGCATCCAAAAAAGGCGACGCCCGTGGCACTCCCGGCGCCATTTAATTTCCTTTCCCTGCACAACTGCGTTAAACTCCGCCGGAGTCAATCCTTCAGCGGGGCGTGGAGATGAGGCCGTGAACACGCGATTTCTCGACAAGAATGTGTTGGTGCTTGGCGGGTTGGGCTTCATCGGCAGCAACCTTGCTCTTCGGTGCGCACATGAAGGCGCCCGCGTGACAGTATACGACTCGCTGATGGACCACGGCGGTGGAAATATTGCCAACCTTGAAGGCTACCCTGGCGTGCGCACCGTCATTAACGATGTTCGCGACATGCACCTCGTGGACCGCGCGATTCGCGATCAGGATTTCGTTTTCAATTGCGCTGGCCATACCTCGCACGCATATTCGATGCGCGACCCGTATCTCGATATTCAAATCAATTGCATCGGCGCCATGAACGTGCTCGAGTCCGTGCGGCGCGAGAACGCGAAAGCCCGCGTCATCTACATAGGCACCAGCACCCAATGCGGCGCGCGCATTCACGACGTAGTGGACGAAAACCATCCCGAATATCCCCTGGATATCTACAGCGCGAACAAGAGCGTTGCGGAAAAATACCACCTTATCTACCACCGCGCGCACGGGATTCGCGCGTCCGTCGTTCGTCTTGCCAATATTTTTGGACCGCGCGCGAACATTCGCAGCAGCGACGGCGGGGTCCTGAATTTTTTCATTGGACTCGCGCTTCAGGGAAAAGAGCTGACCATTTACGGCGAGGGGAAACAACGCAGAAACGTCCTGTATGTCGATGACTGCGTAGATGCCTTGCTCGAAGTCGCGCTCGAACCGGCGACCGAAGGGCATGTGCTTTTCGCCGCGGGCGATGCGGAGCACAGCGTTGTCGATTTCGCTAACATGGTGGTCAGTACCTTCGGATCTGGCGGCGTAAAGCAGGTTCCCTGGCCCAAAGACTGGGCGCAAATGGACGTCGGCGACGTCACGATCTCGAACAAGAAATTGCGAAGCCTCGTAGACTGGTCCCCGCGCGTCGATCTACGCGAAGGCCTGATTCGCACCCGCGGGTTCTTCGAATCCCGGATGCACATATATCTGGATAACGACGCTTCCCGCGTAATCGCCCGTTAATCGCGGATGGCGCCTACCTATGCCTGTTCGTTTTGCGGCGTCAATGCGCCCTCTTCGCTTAATTCGTTCACCAGCATTCGCCCAGGCTCCACTGACGCCGTCGTCGCGGCGGATTCTTCAATTGGACCGAAAGCCCGAACGAACACTTCACGGTACTGCAATACCCAGGCGAGCATCGTCGTTGAGTAGACCGTCCCAAAGGCCGCCGCCACGACTCCCGCGGGGCTATCCAATCCAAAATGGATGCTTGCGAAAATAAATGCCGTAACGGACATCACGGGATGCCGCACGATTTCCAGGTGTAGCGCCCACCGTTTGGACTCGAATATCCCGCCAATGCAGACGAGCGTGATGATCACCAGTCCCGCAACACCCGTGCGCGTCTGCCAAGTCATGGTCGATTCGTACGCCAGAAACGCCGTACCGATGAGCAACGCCGGTATAAATTGAAACACGGTGTACAGACTTAACCCCCCCGGGATGCGCGGGTGGTATTTTTGGTAAAACGCCTCCGTGAGGTACGCTGGCGGGCCTTGCTTTTCCAACCCTTGCGGACGCCATGCCGGCCGTTTCACCCAGACCAACAACTTGTCCTGCCATCGCGGTGCGCTCCAGGCCAACTTGAACAGGTCGATCCAATAGTGGACTTGACCCCAAACTGGGTTCCAACTCCGCAACGGAGTCGCGGTACCGTAAATCGGTTCCTCCTCCTCCTCCATAAAAGTGCCGAAGATGCGGTCCCAAATGATCAGAATGCCGCCGTGATTCCGATCAATATACTTCGGGTTTTTGGCATGGTGGACTCGGTGATGCGATGGTGTATTCAAGACCCACTCGAGTGGGCCGAGCTTTCCGATAGTCCGGGTATGAATCCAAAATTGGTATAGCGTGTCAATAGAGGCCATAAGAATAAAAAGGGTGGGATGAAATCCGATCAGCGCAAGCGGTAAATAAAAAATCCAGAAAAAACACCCTTGGAACACGCCTTGCCGCAGTGCAACGGTCAAGTTGTATTCTTCACTCTGGTGATGGGGGATGTGAGAACCCCAAATAATGTTGACGTCATGGCTGCTCCGGTGCGCCCAATAATACATGAAATCGTACATCGCCAGACACCCAATCGCGGCGGCTATCGAGCCGGCGGGAATGTCGAACAATCGGTAATTTTGAAATAGAAAAAGATAGCCGGCAAAAACTATGGACTTTAGAAACGCGCCACCGACCTGATCGACGATCCCCATGCTCAGATCATTGATGCTGTCCGTGTACCGGTAGACCCTCCGCCGGATTAAAAGGCTAAGGCAGACCTCAACGAGGATAAGTAAGAAGAATGCCGGGATGGCCATCTCGATGAGATTTAGCATGGCGATGTTCCATCAGATTGGGTTCGAGGCGTTTTCATAATACCTCGTGTCGACCTACCGGTCAATAGGTAATACGTCGCCCATAAACAGCCAAAGCGATGTCTGCGCTACCCGCTTCGCCGCCGCAGTCCAAATAATCCCAAAAACCGCGTTTTAACACGCAGCCTATTTGGAGAGCGGCGGCTCCCAAGGAATTGTGCTCATTCCAGAACACCAAGTTTAGGAGGAAGCCTAATTACGGCACTTGCGCATGGACCACGCGCTCCGGTACGTTACGCTTTCACGGTAGCAATCCCCGGCGCCGGAATAGAATAGTTCCGAGCGCCGGATCGCATTTGGGAGCAATTCGCCATGGAACAACGTGTCCACAATTTTTCCGCCGGTCCGGCGGCCCTGCCTGTCGCAGCACTTGAAGAGGCGCAACGCGAACTCCTGCTGTATCCCGGGGCGGGCGCGTCGATCATGGAAATCAGCCATCGTTCCAAGACCTTTGAATCCGTCTTGTTCGAAGCCAAAGAGAACATCGCCAAGCTGCTCGATGTGCCGCCGAACTACAAGATACTTTTCATGCAGGGTGGCGCCTCGCTCCAGTTTTCACAAATCCCCATGAATTTTCTCCGTGGCGCCGGGAAGTCTGCTGACTACATCATTACCGGCGCATGGGGGAGCAAGGCCATCAAGGAAGCGAAGAAGGAGGGCGATGCGCGCGCCGCCTGGAACGGGAAAACGGAAGGATATGTGCGCGTCCCGGCACCGGACGAACTCGAGCTCGACCCGGCCGCCGCCTACTGCCATTTTACCTCTAACGAAACGATAGAAGGGGTACAGTTTCGGGCGGAACCAGACGCCGGCGCGGCGCCACTCGTGTGCGACATGTCTTCCGATTTCCTGTCCCGCCGCCTGGATGTGAGCAAATATGCAGTCATCTATGCTGGCGCGCAGAAAAATATCGGCCCGTCCGGTGTCGTCGCCGTCATTCTGCGGGAAGACATGCTCGAACGGGTTCCCGCGAATCTGCCGTCAATGCTTGATTATCGCGTCATTTCGGAAAACGATTCCTTATACAATACGCCGCCCTGTTTCGCGATCTACCTGGTGATGCTCGTGACGAAGTGGCTTCTAAAGGACATCGGCGGCTTGGCGAATGTCGAGGCGCGCAATGCCGAAAAGGCCACGCTGTTGTACGACGCAATCGACGCAAGCACGGGTTTCTACCGTGGCCATGCGCAGTCCGAATGCCGTTCAGCCATGAACGTCACCTGGCGTCTTCCCACGGAAGAGCTGGAAGCGAAATTCGTACAAGAGAGCAAAGCGGCGGGCATGGACGGCCTCAAGGGCCACCGAAGCGTGGGGGGCATCCGTGCCTCGATCTATAACGCGATGTCAATTGACGGGTGCAGCACTCTTGCGGAATTCATGAAAGCGTTTCAAGCGAAGAACGGTTAGCTTCTGGCCAGTCAACGTCCTGTTGAGAGTTCCTGAAACGCGACGCAGCCGGAGATGCGGTAGGTGAAACATCATCAAAGCAGCGCCTCCGCATTGGTGTTTGGCCTGACAGTAGCAATGTTCGTTTGCTTCCGGGTAGTCCGCCCTCATGTACCAGGTAATTTGGTACCGCATGGTCGGCCTGTTCACGGGCGTTGATGTCCAGGCGGCCACAATTGTCGTTGCTGTTTTCATGTGTGGAGGATGGTAACGGCCTATCCGTAATCAAAAAAGAAGTGGGGGACAAATCCCGGAAGGCCACTGTGTTCGTAAATGGCCGCGGGGCTACTCGATGAATTCATCGCGTCATATCCGCCTGTCCTCATCCGCCCCGAGATGAGCCGAAACGCCCTAGACAACATCAATTCCGATCTCCACCCGAAAGATGAATTTGCCGTTCCAGAGCACCGGTAGGAATGGCGCGTCTTCGCGCGCGTCCTATTACCGGGGCGGGCGCGCATCGTATTGCCGGGGAGGGCGCGCGTCCTCGCGCGCCTTGTAACTCACCCCACTACCCGCCACGTGACCGCTCCATAATGATCGAAATTAAAATCGACGGGTTGGCCGCCCATATCACTCAGGCGCCGCATGATCACATGTTTCTTGTCGAACGGCGCCAGGGTGAGCAAGTATCCGCCGCCGCCAGCGCCGAGTATTTTTCCGCCTAATGCCCCGAGCGCACGAGCTTCCTCATACAACTCGTCAATCCGCGAATTGGTGATTCTTGTCGCAATGCGTTTCTTCTGCTCCCAGGAAGCGTGCATGAGTTCGCCAAAATGCGCCAGTTTGCCGCGTAACAAAGCGTTTTTCATCTGCACACACAAGTCCTTGAGCGCATGCGTCGCGCGCACGGCCTCATCGTTTCCGCCTTCGATACGCGCAATTTGTTCATCAATGATCCCGGCAGACTCCCGAGTCTGTTTTGTATAGCAGAGGATGAGGGAGTAGTGCAGCTCAAGCAGCGTTTCCGGGGCGAGCCGCAGCGGGTTAACGATCACTTTCGACGCGTCGTACTCGATGAAATTAAATCCGCCAAAGGTCGCGCCATACTGGTCCTGCATGCCGCCTTTAAGTCCGAGGTCTTTGCGCTCGATCTCATAGGCCAGTTCCGCGACTTCGTAGGATGTCAACGGTCTCCGGAAGAATTCCATGAACACGCTTACCAGCGCGACTACCATGGTCGAAGAGCTGCCAAGCCCGCTGCCAGGAGGCGCGTCACTGTGCATGAACAGATCGAACCCCTTCCCGGAAGTCCCTCTGCGCAATTTGGCGATGACCGCTTTCGCCAAATCGAGTTCACCGTCCATGACAAATGGCTGTTTGCTGTGATATTTGGCGACAATATCGTAGTCCAATGATCTCACTTCAATGATGTCATCGGTGCGCGGCCGGCAACTCACGTACGCAAACTTGTCAATTGTTGCGCTGAGGGTGCATCCACCGTAAAGGGTGCGGTAGGGATCAACGTCGGTACCGCCTCCGGCGAAACTGATGCGAAGCGGTACTTTGCCGCGGAGAATGGTAACAGGCCGCGCCAAGAGGTCCTCCCCGTTACAGCGCGCTGTAGTCCAACACTGCGTCGATAACCATCGCCTGTTCGCCGGACGTCATGCTGTTGAACATCGGAAGCCGCACAAGCCGGTTGCTGACGTCTTCCGTCACCGGCAAGTCACCCTCGCGATAGCCATATCGCATCCCCATGTCCGCCGTATGAAGGGGGAGGTAATGAAACACGGCATGAATGCCCTGTTCTTTGAGGTGTGCGATTAGTCCTTGCCGTGCGGTAAAGCTCGGCATCAGCATGTAGAACATGTGATACGCCTGATCGCAGTGCGGCGGAATGACCGGCGTCGTGACGCCGTTATCAATGCACCAGGCCGCAAGTTCGGACGAATAGGTTTTCCAGATACGCTCGCGCCGCGTCTGAATGTCTTCCCGGCACTCGAGCTGTGCGTACAAAAAGGCCGCCAACAACTCAGACGGCAAATAACTCGAACCAAGATCGACCCACGTATACTTGTCCACCTGCCCCCGGAAAAAACGGCTGCGGTTTGTGCCCTTTTCCCGGATGATTTCCGCGCGGTCCTCGAGTTTCCAATCATTCAACAACAACGCCCCACCTTCACCGCATGCGACATTTTTGGTCTCGTGAAAACTCTGTGTGGCCATGCACCCGAAAGTGCCCAAACTATGGCCTTTATATTTGCCGAAAAGCCCGTGCGCGTTGTCTTCGATGACCGATATGCCGTGCCTGTTGGCAACGTCAAGGATCGTATCCATTTCGCAGCCGACGCCCGCGTAGTGCACCGGAACTATTGCCCTGGTCCGTGGCGTGATAAGCGATTCAATCGCTGTTTCATCCATGTTCAAGGTATCGGGCCGGATATCCACAAACACGGGTTTTGCGCCCCGCAGCGTGAATGCATTGATAGTCGACACAAAGGTATAGGAGGGGCAAATAACTTCGTCGCCTTCGCGGATATCCAGTAGAAGGGCGGCCATTTCCAGCGCGTGAGTACACGATGTGGTCAGAAGCACCTTATGCACTCCGAGCATCATCTGAAGCCCGGCATGGCATTTCTGCGTGAACTTCCCGTCCCCTGAAATAGAACCACTCGCCAGCGCCTGGCTCATATATTCGAGTTCACGTCCCATCGGCGCAACCTTGTTAAATGGAATCGAGATCGTCGATTTGTCAAGATGGCGCGGCGGTAGCTTGATCAATGTGGGACTTAATTGATGCCCAGCCCTCAAAATAGTCTCCTACCCCAAGATACACTCGTGCAGTCCGAGTCTTACTTTAATTTTCCCATCAAAAGAGCAAAATGTCAACTATTTTCTTCGCGCAAGTTATGGTCGCAGTTTGAAACAAAAACCGTTTCAATTGCGAATACTTCGAACGATGACCGCTCGCTTTTCCATTCTACACTACTCTTGGACGGCACGACCTAAAGAACTGTAATAACTATACTTACCGTCTTTCGAGTCTCATCCTCGAAAAATCCCGAACTATCGGCACAACCGTTGCTCTTCATATGCAAGTTTGAAGGAACCAATATTCCCAGGAGGTACTAAACATGAGCAAAGTAATTGGAATAGACTTAGGAACCACGAATTCCTGTGTTGCTGTTATTGAAGGCGGCGAACCAATCGTAATAGCCAACGTTGAGGGAAATCGGACGACGCCGTCCGTTGTTGCTTTCACGAAAGATGGGGAACGTCTGGTCGGTGCGTCCGCCAAGCGGCAAGCCGTTACCAATCCAGAGAACACGGTATTTTCCATCAAGCGATTCATGGGCCGCCGCCACGGTGAAGTTACGGCGGAAGAAAAACTCGTTCCGTACAAAGTCACAGGCGCCCCGCAAGGTGACTGTCAAATTGAAGTCCAGGGAAAAAGTTATCGTCCACCCGAGATTTCCGCAATGATACTTCAAAAAATGAAGGAGACGGCGGAAACGTATCTTGGCGAGACGGTTACGCAAGCCGTAATTACAGTACCCGCCTATTTCAATGACGCACAACGTCAAGCCACGAAGGACGCCGGAAAAATCGCCGGACTAGAGGTCTTGCGCATCATCAACGAGCCGACAGCCGCCGCGCTCGCGTATGGACTCGATAAGAAAAAGGACGAAAAAATTGCCGTGTTTGACCTTGGCGGCGGGACCTTTGATATTTCGATCCTCGCTATTGGCGATGACAGTTTCGAAGTCATGAGCACAAACGGAGATACCCATCTCGGCGGCGACGACTTTGATCAACGTATCATCGATTGGTTGGCGGATGAGTTTAAGAAGGAGCAAGGCATCGACCTTCGCAAGGACGCGATGGCCCTTCAACGTCTCAAAGAAGGCGCCGAAAAGGCGAAATGCGAACTCTCGTCCAGCATGCAAACCGACATCAATCTGCCGTTTATCACGGCGGATGCCTCCGGTCCGAAGCATCTGAGCTACAAGCTCACGCGCGCCAAGCTCGAACAGCTTTGCACCACGCTGATAGACCGCACGAAGGAACCGTGTAAAAAAGCCATCGCTGACGCTGGCCTCAGTGCGGCCGATATCAACGAAGTCGTAATGGTCGGCGGCATGACACGTATGCCTGCCGTTCTTGAGGCCGCCAAGCAGGTTTTCGGAAAGGAGCCGCATCGCGGCGTGAACCCGGACGAAGTCGTCGCCATCGGCGCGGCGATACAAGGCGGCGTGCTTGCGGGCGACGTAAAAGACGTGTTGCTCCTCGATGTTACGCCACTGTCGTTGGGTATTGAAACCCTTGGCGGTATTGGCACGAAGATCATTGACAGGAATACCACCATACCGGTGTCGAAACGCCAGGTGTTTTCGACTGCGGACGACAACCAGACCGCGGTGACAATTGTGGTGTTGCAGGGCGAACGGGAATTGGCGAAGGATAACCGGCTGCTCGGGCGCTTCAACCTCGAGGGCATCACGTCCGCGCCCCGCGGACTTCCACAAATCGAAGTGATGTTCGACATTGACGCGAATGGCATCGTCCACGTCGCTGCGAAGGACTTGGGCACAGGCAAGGAACAAAAAATCCGAATTGAAGCGTCGAGCGGTCTGAACCCATCCGATATTGACCGCATGGTCAAGGATGCCGAGTCCCATGCGCAGGAGGACAAAAGGCGCAAGGAAACCATCGAGGCCCGCAACAATGCGGACCAGATACTATACGCGACTGAAAAAACGTTGAAGGAGAACTCGGACAAGATTGGCCCGCGCGACCGTGAGGACATCGAGGCCGCGTGCGCCGAACTCCGCGAATCCTTGAAGGGCGAAGACCTGACGCGTATCCAGACCGCGGTCCAGAAGGTGACGGCCGCCTCGAACAAGATGGCCGAAGCCCTGTACGCCTCCGCGCCGGGCGCGCAACCGGAAACAGCGGGTGACGGAAGTCCATTTGACGGCACGGCGCAGGAGCAGGGTGCAGGCAGTCCAGAGTACGTTCACGCACCCGCCGGCCAACAGCAGGGTGAAGACATGGCAGACGCCGATTTTACTGTGGTGGATGAAGGCAAAAAGCGAAGCTGAATAACGAGCAGTACCCGGCCCCGGTTATCCGGGGCCGGCTTTCTTTGTGTCAAACGGGAAATAACCAGGCATTCACATTCGTTCAAGATGACGGTCGCGGAAAGCTCGAACCTTTCGTGCGGCTCACAACGAAACTCAGATCGAGATCGTTTCAGGCGCTGTTACACACGGAATGGATATTAAAGACTTCGTTCCGGGAGGAAATGGCAGGCCAATGTTGCGCATCTTTTAGTCTTTTCGGTGCGACAACGGCTACGTCTGATCGAAAACGTTCTGAGTTTTGTTGCATACTGATGTCGGCGTTGGGTGTGCATACTCATCGTAACGGGAAGAATCTGGATTTTTTTATCGGTATGTCTTCGCGGGAACGAGCTTATTCTGTAGAACATTCTCAATCTCGAAAATGACCTGCGGCGTGATCAACGGCACAACGTCGATTGCTTTCATATTTTCGGCCACCTGCTCCGGGCGTGTCGCTCCCGTGATAACGGTGCTCACGCGTGGATTCTTTGCGCACCACGCAAGCGCGAGTTGAGCAAGTGAACAATTCAGCGATTTTGCAATGGGCGCAAGTTTTTTCACTTTCTCAATTCGCGCCTTGCCTTCGCCGGACTCGAATTCCTTGCGCAACCATTCGTAGCCCTTCAGCGTCACGCGGGAAGTTGGTGGTATTCCCTCGTTATACTTTCCCGTTAACATACCGCTTGCAAGGGGACTCCATGTCGTGAGTCCAAGTCCCAACTCATCGTAAAGGCCCTCGTATTCCGACTCGACCCATTCTCGTGCAAACATGTTGTACTCCGGCTGTTCGACGGTAGGCGGAATCAGCCGTTCTCGCCGGGCAATGTGATACGCGGAGAGCAATTGCTTCGCGGACCACCAACTCGTGCCCCAATACAATGCCTTACCCTGATTGATCAGATAGTTCATCGCACGGACCGTCTCTTCAATCGGAGTCCGGGAGTCGGGCCGATGGCACAGCAGCATGTCCACGTAGTCCAGTTGAAGTCTCGCAAGGCTTGCCGTTGTTCCTTCTATCAACCGCTTGCGCGATACGCCAACCTGATTTGGACCTTTCCCCGCCCAGAAAATTTTCGTCGAAATCACCACTTCGGACCGCTTCCAAGCCATGCGCTTCAATACGCTGCCCATCACGGACTCAGCCCGTCCACCGGCGTACGCTTCCGCATTGTCGAAATAGTTGACCCCGGTTTCCCATGCCGCTTTCATGCAGTCTTCGGCAATCTGCTCGTCGATCTGATCTCCAAAGGTCACCCACGACCCAAATGAAAGCGCCGACACTTCCAGACCCGAGGCGCCGACATTGCGGTATTCCATAAAAGAATCCTTGTTGTTGAAAGTTCCAACGAACAATTGCGCGAAGCGCTTGATGCATTGCGGACAGAATCTTTCGCGCCGCAAAAACTGCAGTCGCTGGGATCGTTCAAGAGAATAGCACCAGCGCCCAAGCGCGCGCTAAGAGAGGGGGAGGCGTCAGGGCAACCGCGCTTAATTGCGAAGCTAACTCACCCAGGAAATGGAAAGCGGCAGCTACCCGCCGCCGCACTCCAAGGCGCTTCGCCTGGATTTTAGACGTCGGCTGGCCGCGCGAAGCGCCTTGGACTGCGGCGTGTCAGCGCCGCTTTCACTTCGGGGTACTCGAAATTCTCGAATAAATTTGAAGACTTCAGGAACACGCGAATCGAAGCTCAGGCGCAATTACGCTTAATTACGAAGCGATCATGCCCAGGAAATAGAAAGCGGCAGCTACCCGCCGCCGCACTCCAAGGCGCTCCGCGCGGATTTCGGACGTCATTTGGCTGCGCGCATAGCCGTTCCCCCGACGGCGCCAATTTTGTTGGCGTCAGGCCGGGTTATTCGGGACTTAAGCGCGATTGCCCTGGGGGAGGCGTGGCAGGCGAAACTACGCCTCCGTTACCCCGTGAAACGCCGGGGTGTAATCCGGGAACACCGTGGAGAGATTTGAATTACCCAGCCGTGTTTGGACAATTTCCGCAAGCACGTCGCGGTAATCAATGGTAATGGCAAGGTCCTGTCCCTGGAACAATTCATCGTCGGCGAGTCCGGGCCAATTCGCCAGCACGCGCCCACCGGAAATATGGTTGCCCATGCAAATCAACGCGCCGCCATGACCGTGGTCGGTGCCCGCTGTCCCGTTCTCGTAAGCTATGCGCCCGAATTCGGACATGACCACCACCACATAATTCTTGCTCGCGTCCCCGGCCATGTCCGCGTGAAACGCGCCAAGCGTGTCCGCCAATTCCTGCATCAGGTCCGCTAGATAGCCCTGACGCGGCTGCTGGTCCGCGTGGGTGTCCCATCCGCCGATATCGACCGCGATCGCTTCGACGCCAATGGCAGCTTTGATCAGTGCCGCGCTTGATTTGAACGACGTGCCGAAATACGTGTCAGGATATTCTGCATTGTTCGATGGCGCGTAGCTCTCGAACCCGATATTTTCCAACATGCCGATTGTTGTGATGGTGTTTGCCGCGTGGGTTTGGAGTAGTGGCGAACCCGCGGCATACGATGATCCCAGCAATGCGATCCGCTCGTCCATGGTCTCGTCCCATCCGTCGAGCCCGAAGTTGGTGAGATCAGGCACCGGCAACGCCAATGGACTGCCCGCGAGCGACCGTTGAAGCGACGAGTTGATAGCGACCGCTCGCAGGATTGCGTTCGGATTCACCGGATCAATGGTCATGAGATGACGGCCAACCCAGCCGGTAAACAGGGTCGGGTCCAGCGGCTTGCCCGTTTCCATTACATTCATCGACTGAAAATGCGAGCGCGATTCGTCAATCGATCCCGTGGCGTGTACAAAGAGCAGGTCGCCGTCGTCATACGCGTCGCAAATGCCGCGCATCGTTTTGGGGATGCCAAAAAATCCGTCAAGGTCGAGACATGCAAACTCGCTCGTGCTGTCCGGCCGCGGAATGTTCAGGTTTGGCCGCAATGCGTAGTAGCCGTCATCGCCATGCGGCACGCAAAGGGACAATCCGTCGGCGCCGCCGCGGAGGAATACTGTGATGAGCACGTCGCGGGTAGACGGAGCTCCGGCATACGCCACACGAGGCAACCACAAGGGCGCGCCGACAACGGCGGCCGTCGCGGCACTTACGCCCATGAATTGCCGGCGCGTCAGGTTCCGGTATTCGACGCAGCCAGTCTGCTTACACGTTTGCATGGCAGGTTTCTCCTAATACCATTGAAAACCGGAACAGGAAATCGCCAGTCCCAACGCTTCTTTGCGCCGCCATTCGGAGTAAGGATTTTCCTGAACGTAATCCAGCAGCAACGCTTTGTCGGTGGCGGAAATTTTTCCGCCGAAGAAATCCCGATTAAGCCGGTTCATGAATTGGAGGGGTTCGATTTCGCCTTCAAACTTCGATAGGTCGAATTGCGGACTGTAATTCTGCGTGTACACGAGCGCGCCGTAACGCCAACGCGGCATCAGCGATCCCCCCCAGAATTGCAGCGCGTCCGGATAGCCATTGGGCGGCGCCCATTGGAATGGTTCGTGACCCATCAACGACAATGCGTAGCGCACACCCCAAAACTCAGGGATATCCGATGGCGCCATGCGCATTGAGGAAATGACGTAGTGGAACGGGCGCTTCAGCTTGGGCTGCGCCTGGCTCAACCACTCGTGGCTGAGCGCGGTCTTCACCATCTTCTTGATGCTGCCGTCACTGCCCAGATACGACTTCGCCATGCTGTCAATCAGCGCCTCCGGCGGGTCGTAACCCCACAACCAATTGGCGATTTTTTTTCCGATGAAGCGCGCGCAAATTGGCGCGATACTGTCGCTCTTGCTTAATATGTCAAAGACGGTTTGTCCGTCTTCCACACCGCCCCTTCTCGGAACGTCGTGCCCGAGCACCTTTTTCCTTTTTCTATCGTGCGCCCAACCATAAAACTTGAACGTTCCCCATGACGGACTTTCCCAGTCGTATTCGAGGGACCACCCCGTGAAGCATCGCGCGACCTCTTCCACGTCCTGCTGGGAAAAATTGCCGACGCCCAGGGTGTGCAATTCCATAAGCTCGCGCGCGTAGTTCTGGTTCGGCGCCTCTTTGGAACTGGGATCGTTATCGAGATAGACCAGCATTGCCGGACTGTGCCCGCTTGCCGACAGCAACTCAGGAAACGTTCCCATTGCATGCTTGCGAATGACCTCCCGGTCGTCCACCGGTTTGAGGTAGTACATGTAATCTTTTTCAATATAGATGTTGAAATGGTCGGTCCAGAATTCCACCATGCGCTGATACAGTTGGCGCTTGCTGTACGCCGCGCGCAGGATCGTCGAATTCACCAGTTCGTAGAAGACGTCGTAGTTGCCCATCTCGCCCGCGAGCGCCATCTGTTTCGCGGAGTAATGGAGGCTTTGATATCCTGACAGACGTGCTTCCATTTCGGAATCGTCAATTTGGTTGTAATCAAGTTGGTAGGCGAGGTACTCATCGTACCCCATCTGCTTGGCGAGGTTCAGCTCGTACTGATTTGCGCCATACGTGCAACGCTCGACCAACCGGCGCAACACCGGGTCGATGCCTTTCTCGCCGTGCTTCGCATCGTCTTCCGAAGCAGCCTCGATCGCCATGTCCGCCGGCGGACATCCGCTCGCGCCCAACACCGTCGCGGCCAACCCGCCGCCAAACAGTAAATCGCGGCGTGACATGCCGGCGAACAGGGGGCTTTTCTGGATCGATTCGGGATCGCCATCGAACAAGGACTGAAGATACTCGCTAACCCGTCGCTGAAATGTTGCCTGAATTCCCATGCTTGCACTCCCGGTTCTATAAATTCAAAAGCGCCCTCTTGAGATGGAAAGCACGGCACGGTAAAGCCAAAGCGAGGGCCTCTTGTTCACAGGCGTGTAAGAGCCTTCCCCAGAACGTCGAGGCATATGTCATCAGGTCAAGGGAGGGATTGTAACACGTCAAACGGGATTTTTGCACTTAATTTTTGTGATTAGCGGATTAAATTAGATTTACGGAATTGATTTTATTGAATTGTGATATTCAAAATTCCTTAGTTCAAATAAGCCAAGAGGTTACGTAGCGCCGAATTCCAATTCGGTGGGTACTGTGGCCGGTCAAACTACCTAACAGGCACAAAATCGATGACACAGACCTTGTCTAAATGCGGGCCTGCCAATTTCACGAATTCGTCGTGAACAGGATGGGTGAGATAGGTGTCGCGGCCGGCGGCGTTGTCGAACGTCACGATGAAGCAGTGGGTAAAGCCCTCACTGAGGTTCTCGACGCTAACATTAGTTCCGGCTTCGATGTGACGGACGGTATCAATGCCATTTTTGAGATCTAGAAACGCGGTTTGAACTTGTTGGATGTCAGCATCGCTGCTGCCGTCTTTGAACTTGAAGAACACCACGTGTCGAAGGATTAACGTTCCGGCGCCTGCGACTTCCTCCTCCACGTTTACGTTTCCTTTCACCGAAATACAACCGCTCGCAACGATCAAAGCCGCCAATGCCGCGAATGCAATACGGAACATGTCGTCACCCCCTTCGTATGGTTCCCAAAAGACATCGTACTATACCGGATCGCCGTTCGTTCACGCAGAACTCGAATTACACCGCTTCCGCTACTGTTGGGACCGGTATATGTTGTTCCGCGGACTCGTTTCGTTTCCGCGCAGGCTCAACCGATTCGGGTGTTGGCCAGACACCATGCAGCGCGCGATGCGCGGCGCGCCGCAGATCGTTCGTGATGGCGATGAGACAGGGGGTAAGCAGGAGCGTTACTACGGTTGCGAACGCTGACCCCGCGGCGATGGAAACGCCCATAGGGATGACGACCTGCGCTTGGAGATCACGTTCCCAGACGAGCGGGCCAAGGCCAATAAATGTCGTTGTCGAGGTCAGGAATATCGCGCGGAACCGCCGCACGCCGGCAAGCGATAGGGCTTCATAAAACGGCGTGCCCTTGGCAATCAGATCGTTCACGCATTCGAATAACACGATCGAATCGTTGACGACAATGCCCGCCAGCGCGATAATTCCGAACAGGCTCAGGAACGTCAGCGGAATGCCCATCGCAAAATGCCCGAACAATGCGCCGACGATTCCAAATGGAATGATGAACATGATGATCACCGGCTGGAGATAGGATCGAAATGTCGTTGCGAGAATGATAAAGATTCCCAGTGCCGCAATAGCAAAACCGCGTTGAATGCCCGCCAATGTCTCACGGTTGCTTTCTTCAACCCCTTCCACTGTCCACGACATGTCGCCATATTGCGCGCACAGTCCGTCGAGGAAGTTCGCGCTCAAGTCCGTCACCACCTCGCTCGGGTTGGCCCGGTTGAAATCAACCGCCGCGGTCACGGCCACGCGCCGCAGACCATTGCTTCCCTTGATGTTCGATACACCTGGCGCCATCGTGATCTCCGCCACCGACATCAGTGGCACGTCGTACCCTAGAGGAGTGTGTACGCGGACTTTATCGAGTTCCGCGAGCGTTTCGCGTTCCTCCTCCGGATAGCGAATGCGCACCCGCACGTCGTCTCGGCCGCGCTGGAACCGTTGCGCTTCCTCGCCGTAGTAGCCCGAATATAAGTGCCGCGCGACCTGGTCGAGCGTTAAACCCAAGGGATGCGCTTCAGGCTTCAAGCGAATCTGCATTTCCGTTTTACCGGCCCGAAGATCGTCGGTAATTTGATACACGCCGTCGTATCCGGCGAGTTTGTTCTTCAATTCATTCGCAGCGCTGCGCAACGCATCGCGGTCCTCTCCCTGGAGCCAAATTTCAATTGGCGGCCCGCCCATGCCAATCTGGTCCTCGAGGAAGGCCTGCTGCACGGCGCCCGGAATGATTCCGACTTCCTCCTGCCACGCCGCGGACAAGTCCTGCGAGTGTACGTTCCGTTTGCCGGCGGAAATCATTTCAACGCTAATGTATCCCTGGTTGGCCTGAAACGAATTGACGCGAGTGAATATATTGCGAATCAGCGGTTCGCCCGTTCCCGTTTTGGTGCGCGCGGCCACCCGTTCAAAGGCGTCACGCGTCAGTTCGACGGCGTCCCGGGTGACTTCGGCGGGCGTGCCCGGCGGAAACTCGACCGATGCCTGCAAATGATCGCCATCAGCCGGTGGCCAGAAGATGACGCGCACAAGACCACCTGCGACGAGCCCCGCGGCGACCAGCATGACGCTGACACCAAAACTTAAGGTGACGTAGCGGTATCGGATGGCCAGCTTCGCGAATGGGTGGTAACAATGCTCGGCAAACCATTGAAGTCCGTTCGCGAACGATGCGTGGAACGCAATTAACCGTTCCTGCCAGCGAGGACGAAGTTTTTTCGGCGCGTTGGCGTCCGGCAAATGGTTGAGGTGCGTCGGGAGCAGAAAAAGGCTTTCAAACGTCGAAATGATCATCGTTGCAATTACTACGACGGGCATTACCTTAATAATTTGCCCCATGATTCCTGGGACAAACGCAAGCGGCACAAATGCCGTAATCATTGTCATGATCGCCGCGAATACTGGCGCGCCCACTTCGCGCACGCCGGCGATGGCGGCATCAAGCGGCCCCAGCCCATTCTGGCGGTGAGTATACACCGCTTCGCCGACCACGATGGCGTCATCCACCACGATGCCCAGCACGACGATGAATCCCACCAGGGAGATTTGATTGATGCTCATGCCCGTCATGTACAGGATAATCATGGCGCCGCAAAAGGAGACAGGAATTCCGGTGGCGATCCAAAAGCTCAGCCGCGTATTGAGGAACAACCACAGCGTCAGCACCACCAGCAGCATTCCCGACACCGCATCCTCCGTCAGCAAACTGATCTGGCCGGTGATGAATTCACTTTCGTCGAAACATGGCGTGATGTGAAGGCCCTCCGGAAGGTCTTTGGCCTTTTGGGCCGCATACTCGCGCGCGCCCTGCGACTGTGCCAGAGAATCTTCGCCACGTCCTTTTATCACCGCAACCAACACGCAGGGGCTATTATTAAATGTCGAGTACGACGGGTTCTCGGTAAACGCATCACGAATGTCGGCGACCTTGTCGAGAGTGATCACTTCTCCATTGGGCGATGATTTAATCACGACGGAAGCGAAATCGCGTCCATTGTACTTTCGCCCGATGGTACGGATGCGGATTTCTTCGCCCTCGGTGCGGATCGTGCCGGCGGGAAGGTTCAGGCTTCCCTGAAAGACCGCCTGTGTCACTTCATCCAGAGTGAGTCCGTATTCCCAGAGCCGTTCCTTGGAAACCTCGATGCTGATTTCATACGTGCGCGCACCATAGACTTCAACGCGCGAAATGTGGGGAAGGCGCTGAAGATCGTCCCTGACGTTCTCAGCCCATTCCTTCAACTGGCGTTCCGGAAGGTCTCCCCACAGCGCGAGGTGGATGGTTTCATCGCTGTCCCGCACTTCATACACGACCGGTTGTTCCGCGCGCGCGGGAAACGTCGAAATGGAATCGACCGCATTACGAACGGCATCTTTCAGGTCGTCAATGTCGTACCCGTCTTCGGCCCAGACCTCGACATTTGCGTACCCTTCCCACGCCGTAGTGTTGTAGTCTTTCACGCCTTCCATGCCGTCGATTGCGGCTTCGATGCGGCGGCAGATGCCTTCTTCGACTTCCTCCGGGTCGGCGCCTGGGAAAGGTACTTCAATTGCAATCAGGCCGAGATCAAACTCGGGCATGCTTTCCCGGACCATGCTCATGGCCGAAATCACGCCAACGACGATCACCAGGATCATGACGACGTTGGCGAAAACATTGTTCGCGACAATCGCGCGAATCAGTTCCTTCATGGCGTCGTCACCGCCGGTTCCATAGCCACGTCGAGCGGCGAGTTTTCAAGGGGATTCATGAGCCGAGTCGTGATCACAAGCTGGCCGGGTTCGAGTCCTTCCGCGATGTAGGCAAGGTCCTTTTCCCGCCTCGCCACCTTAACGCTGACGGTTTTCAGATGATTGTCCGCCGCGATATACACAGTGCCGTCAAAATTGTTGATGGCATGTTGCGGTATTCCGTACACATTATCCAAGGTGCGGCCCGGTATCTCTACGGTACAAAACATGCCCTCGACCAGGGGAAGCATTTTCGTGCCAGCCAGGGCTTGCGCCCCCGTTACGCGCACAGCGACAGTCAAGGTCCTCGAATTCTGATCGAACGATTCGACGCGGTCCAGCGTGCCAATCCAGCAATGACCCTCGGGATCGTCCGTCCAACGAACCCGGCATTCAACCTTTTCGAGGTCCGCGAACCATGCCGCGCCGGGATTAGACCGGTTCTCGTTGAAACGCAGCCATTCCCGCGCGTCAGCACTGTTCAATGGCGCGCTAATCTCGAGGATCGAATCGTCGGAAATCGTCACGACCGGGGACCCGGGCGCGATGACTTGATCCTTTTTCAAGGATACCGTGACGACTCGCGCAGTGAACGGCGCATCTACGCGCGTGCGCTTCAGGTCAAGCTCTGCGACATTAAGCTGCGCCCGGGCCGACTCCAGCGAGCCCTTTGCTTCGCGTATCCGCAATGGAAACAATGTCAGTTCATTCTCAACCTGATCGGTTTGGTCTTTCGCATTTACATAAATCCGCTCGGCTTCATCAACACTGGTTTGCGTACCAACGCTATCGGCCGACAAAAGTTGTTTCAGACGTTCGTACTGGTCTTCGGCCAGATCGCGGGAGCGTTCCATTGCCGCCATTCGCGCCTTTTCGTTTTCCGACTCCATCTCGAAACGCGCCAGGGACCCCTCCAATTGCGAAACGCGGGCACGGGCATCCTCGACACGTGCCTGGTACGGTTCCGGGTCGATGACGAACATTGCTTCGCCTTGCGGCACAATTCCCCCAACAAGCAAATTGGGATGAATTTCGGTGATGCGGCCACTGACTTCAGGGCCGATCTTGACAACGTTCAGGGCCTTTACCTCGCCGAAGCCTACAATGGTAATGGGAACACTTTGGGGATGCACCGCGACTGCCTCGACGCGGATCGATTTGGCTTTGTCTTCAGGCGATGCTTCGGCGGGTGGTTTGCGCAATAGAATGAGCGCGGCCATCACACTGCCTCCAATCAGCAATGCGACGACGCTAAGAAGTACCGGTACAATTGATGATAAACGGCGCACAGTTCTGTTTCCCTCGTCAGACCCCAATGACTTCCCTCCAACTACAGGCAAATGGCGTGCCATTGTGATTGAAAAAGCATAACCACTTTGAATCGTATAGTTTACCGCGAAGCATCACTTTGCCGCAATCCCCCTCCGCTTGGGTGAAACAGCCGTTCCCTGGCGAATAAGATGATTTTATGGCCGCATTCGTTTATGTGGCCTACTTGCGTGCCTCGGCCACTGCTGGTAGATTACTCCTGAGGCATCATGTCTTTATGCGCAGTACACCTAAAATAGCCCGTTGGCGGCGAATGGCGATAGCGGGCGTCATAGCGGTAGCGGCGGTTGTCAGCGCAACCGCCGAACCGGCAAACGATGCCGAGCGCCTTCTCGAAGCGGTCCAGCAGATCAAAAACGATGCTGATGCGTGGGCCAAGCTGCTAGATGTCCTTAAACAAACTGCTGTTACCCAACCGGCGGTGAACATTCCGGACAATCCTGAAGCCATCGAGTTTTTCGAGACGAAGATTCGCCCCGTTTTCGCCGAACAGTGCTTTCAATGCCACGGACCCGAGAATCAGAAGAGTGATTTGCGGCTGGATTCCCGCGAATCCATTCTCAAGGGAGGCCTATCCGGTCCGGCCATCGTTCCCGGTGAAATTGACGGCAGCCTCATCCTAAAGGCGCTGGCGCACGACAGCGAACCCAAAATGCCGCCCACCGGCAAGTTACCAGAAGAAGTCATTGGCGCAATTCGCGATTGGATTCGCATGGGCGCTCCATGGCCTGCGGGTGCTGTGTCCGTCGCTACGATGGATGACCGTGTTTCCGGCGCGCGCTCCAACCATTGGGCATTTTTACCCGTGACGGCATCCGCCCCGCCCGCTGTCGGTGATCCGGCGTGGGTGAGAACGGACGTTGACGCATTTGTGCTGGCCGAGTTGGAAAAGGCGGGGCTGAAGCCTTCTGCTTCGGCGGACAAGTACACACTCCTACGGCGCGTTACCTTTGATTTGACAGGATTGCCCCCTACCGCGGACGAAGTTGACGCCTTTGTACAGGACACAACTCCGGGCGCGTACGAACAGGTTGTGGATCGCCTGCTGGCGTCGCCACGATACGGGGAACGCTGGGGACGATACTGGCTGGATGTTGCGCGTTACGCGGATACCAGAGGTTACGTATTTCAGAGTGAGCGGAACATACCGTTCTCACATACGTATCGGGACTTCGTTATCCGTGCATTCAACGAGGACTTGCCATACGACACTTTCGTTAAGCAACAACTCGCCGCCGACCAGCTCGAGCTTGGCGACGACAAACGTCCTTTGGCGGCCATGGGATTTCTTACCCTGAACCGGCACTTTCTCGGTAATGTCCATGACATTACCGACGACCGTATCGACGTTGTCACGCGAGGTCTCATGGGACTTACCGTGACGTGCGCCCGGTGTCACGACCACAAATTCGACCCGATATCGATGCAGGATTACTACGCCCTGTACGGCGTTTTCCGGAGTTCATCCGAACCAGCGGAACTGCCCTTGATCCGGGAACCCGATCCGGCGAATCCCCAATATCAGGACTATGTCGCAAAACTGCAAGAAGCCGAAGCCGCTGAACGAGGGTTGGTAAAAGAGCTGCATGTTGATCTGCTTGCGCATGCTCGCGCCGAAATCGAAGGTTATATGTTGGCAGCGTTCGATACGCGCGATATAACCGACGACGAACAGTTCCAGACGCTCGCGCGCGACCGTTCATTGCGTTGGCAGTTGGTGGGGCGCTGGCGCGACTACCTCAAGAAGAAAGCCGAAGCGCATGACAGGCTGTTCGCGCCCTGGACCGCATTTGCCGCGCTGCCGGCCGAAGGATTCGCGGAACAGGCCGCGCCGTTGACGGCGCAGTTCACGGCGAACGCAGACAAGCAGATTAATCCGCGCGTGGCGGGCGCTTTTGGCGGCGATCCACCGGCGTCGATGGCGGACGTGGCAAAACGCTATGCGACGGTATTGCACGCTGCGAACGATACGTGGATGAACCTGCTCGCGTCCGAAGCGCAACGTGGTGAGACCACGCCGTCCACTGCATTGCCCGACGCCGATGATGAAGCTGTGCGGCAAGCATTGTACGGCTCTGACAGCCCCGCGAATATCGCCGAGGGCGACATTCTTCCCATGTATGACGTGCCGACGCAAAACCGTGTTCGGGACAAGAACAACGCGATTGCCCGCGTAAAGGCATCCCATGCGGGACGGCCGGATCGCGCAATGGCATTGGTTGATGCCGATAAACCCTATGACCCTCATATCTTCAAGCGCGGCAATCCGCAGAACAAGGGCGATGACGTGCCGCGGCAGTTTCTGGCGGTATTGAGCGAAGGTGGCCCCAAACCCTTTGAGAAGGGCAGCGGAAGACTCGAACTCGCGGAGGCAATTGCGAACGCGGCCAACCCGCTAACCGCGCGCGTCTGGGTCAACCGGGTGTGGATGAACCATTTTGATCGCGGGATCGTGGAAACGGGCAGTGACTTTGGCGTGCGCACCGAGCGGCCCGTTCACGCGGCGTTACTCGATTATCTCGCCTCGCGCTTCATGCACGATGGTTGGTCTACGAAGAAGCTGCATAAAGTTATTTTGCTCTCAAACACGTATCAGCAAAGCAGCTCCAACAACGCGGAGCTCCGTGACAAAGACCCCGAGAACCGGTTGTGGTGGCGTCAGAACCGGCACCGGCTTGATTTCGAGGCGCTTCGCGACGCCGTGCTGGCATCTTCGGGCAGTCTTGATCTCACGATGGGCGGGCCCTCCGTGGATATCGTCGAACCGCCATTTACCGCGCGCCGCACCGTGTACAGCTATATCGAGCGCCAAAACCTTCCCGGCATGTTTCGCACGTTCGACTTTGCGAGTCCCGACACGCACAGCGCCCGGCGGTTCCGCACTACGGTGCCGCAACAGGCGCTGTTCATGATGAACAGCCCCTTCGTTATCGAACAGGCGCGCGAACTGGCGTCGCGGACGGATGTGGTTGCGGCGAGTTCAGCACTGGACCGCGCGAAGGCACTGTACCGGCTTGTATACCAACGCGAGCCGGATGCGGACGAATGCGCAATGGTGGAAACATTCATCGCCAACCAGACTACTTTGCCTTCACGTCCCGCGCCAGCGTGGCAGTATGGATATGGGTCTGTCGACGAGGCGGCGGGCCGTGTTACTTCCTTTACCGCGTTTGCCCATTACGCAGATCGCGAGTGGCGCGTGAGCGAGACGATGCCCGATCCTGAGCTACGGTACGTCAGCCTAAGCGAGCGCGGCGGTCACGCGGGCATGGACGCGAACCACGCGAGCATTCGCCGCTGGATCGCGCCGCGTGACGGGGCGATAACCATTGCCGGGACCCTGAAGCAGGGCGAGGCCGAGGGTCAAGGCGATGGTGTGATTGGGTATGTTGTGTCCAATCGCGCGGGGATTTTGTGGAAGAGCGCGGTACACAACACGGAAGCCGCCGCGGAGGTTGCGCGAGTCGATGTGGTGGCGGGTGAGACCATCGATTTCGTGGTGTCTTGCGGCGGAACCGATGGGTTTGATTCTTTCCGGTGGGCGCCGAGGCTTCGCTACGATCAAGCTGTCGCTACAGGCTCGCTGGATTCGGCCGAGTGGCGAGCGGAAAACGATTTTAGCGGCCCGCAGCCTCCTCCGATGGAACCGTGGGAACGGTACGCGCAGGTGCTGTTGGCGTCCAACGAATTTGCATTCATCGACTGAGTTCCGTCTCGCCGATTACGTTTTAGCGGCGTTGCATCCGCCGCGCGGCAGCGATCGCGGCGATACCCGCGCCCAGCAGCACGATAGTCGAAGGTTCGGGGACGACGGTCGCGGTAAGATTAAACGCCAGGCCATAATCGCGCGCAGTGAGGTCGTCTTCGGAATCTGTGAAACTATCTTCCAGATTGATGCCACCGACCTGATATGCGCCGCCAGGCACAAGTGACGTCTGCCAGCGCCAGTGGAAATCGTTGGTAATCGCCATCCAATAGACCACGTCGGGATCGAGCGTGATGGGATCGATGAACAGGTCGTACTCGAAAATCGGCATTTCTTCGTCGCCGCCGACGTCCAGGCCGGTATCTACGCGCGTCGCGCCCGTGCCGTCGATGGTGTGCAATGGCCCGCTGGACAGATCGGGATGGCCGTTGTCATCGTCGAAAATATAGATCACAAAGAAATCGTCGAGGCTTTCCCCGAAGAAAGTATAGTAGTTGCCCCACCAATGAATATCGGTGATGGTGTTGCTTCCAGCATCAAGGACAAAGTCGTCGAAGGAAGCAAAATCAGGGTTGAGTGAAACGAAGACCGTGCTGTCGGAGCCACCGGTCGTCGAGTCCGGCCCTCCATTGTCGTAGATGATTTCAGCTTGCGCTGTCATCGGCAACAGGACGCACGCAACAGTACACGCGACGATTCCGAGCCGGATAAACATGGTACGCACCCTCACCGCATTGTAGACCACACCGGAACAAAACCCTTGCACCTTTTCATAGAATAGCAGGAAAGGAGGAAATGGTCAAGCGTTTTAATTGAATTCCAGGTTGACGCGGGACTCCCGTTACGCGCAGAATAAGGGTGGCAGAGGCAGTATTGCTATGTTCGGACGATATGATCACCATGATTTGACGATTGACGACTATGTCGTTTCCCGGCGCGACTTTTTGCGCCGGACCGGTTTGGGGCTTGGAATGATGGGTCTGACCGCCTTGACCGGGGCCGAGGCGGAAGTTGCCGCAACCAATTCGGTCGCCGCCCGGCAACCGCAGTTTCCCGGCCGCGCGAAGCGGGTCATCCACATCTTTCTCAATGGCGGGTGCTCGCACGTAGACTCTTTTGACCCGAAACCGGCGTTGGAAAAGTACGCTGGTCAGAAACTTCCGATGGAGTATCTGTCCACCGAACGGAAGACCGGGGCCGCGCTGCCCTCTCCGTTTACGTTTCAGAACTATGGGCAAAGCGGTATTCCCGTTAGCAGTTTGTTCCCCAAGACGGCCGAGAGCGTGGACGACATGTGCATCATTCGTTCCATGCACGCGGACGTGCCAAACCACGAACCGTCGTTGCTGCTGATGAACTGCGGAGACGCGCGCCTGATCCGGCCGAGCATGGGGTCGTGGGTGACCTATGGACTGGGCACGGAAAACCAGAATTTGCCAGGGTTCATCGTCATGTGCCCGCGCGGCTATCCGATCCAGGAGTCGCAGAACTGGCAGTCCGGGTTTTTGCCGGGGATTTTCCAGGGCACGTACATCGATACGCAGCATACGGAAATCGAAAAGCTCATCGAATTCATCAAGAACGATTACAGCGGGCAAAAGGCGCAGCGGTCTCAACTGGACTTGTTGTTGGCGCTGAACGAGCGTCACGCCAAGGCGCGCGGCGAAGACGCGGAGATCGAAGCGCGGATTCAGTCGTATGAGTTGGCCTATCGCATGCAACTGGATGCGACCGACGCCTTCGATATTGCACGGGAACCTGCGTATATCCGGGAGATGTACGGCGATTCGACGCAATCGCGGCAGTTGCTGATCGCGCGGCGGCTGGTCGAGCGCGGCGTGCGTTTCGTGCAGGTGTGGCATGGCGAGGGTCAACCGTGGGACAGCCATGACGACCTGGAAGCGCAGCATGGGAAGTTGGCGAAAGAATGCGATCAGGGGATCGGGGCTTTGCTCAAGGACCTGAAACAGCGGGGCATGCTGGATGAAACGCTGGTCTTGTGTTCGGGCGAGTTTGGGCGCACGCCAACGGTCGAACTGCCGACGCCGGGCCTGAACGCGGGCAAGATCAACGGCCGCGATCACAATAACTACGGTTTCACGGCGTGGCTTGCGGGCGGCGGCGTGAAGGGCGGTACGGTCTATGGCGCGACCGACGAGTTTGGGTTCAAGGCCGTTGAAAATCCGGTGCATGTCCATGATCTACACGCCACGATGTTGCACTTGCTGGGATTCGATCACGAGAAGTTTACGTTCCGGTCCGCGGGAAGAGACTTCCGATTGACGGATGTACACGGGCATGTGGTGCGCGATATCCTGGCGTGAGGAATCAGAAATGAAGTTTCAGGTCACTGTGTCGCGGGACGAAGATGGCGTTTGGGTATTAGAATGCCCTTCGATTCCCGGTTGTGTTAGTCAGGGAGCCACGCGTGCTGAGGCGCTCAAAAACATTGAAGAGGCAATCTCTGCATGTCTTGAGGTACGCGCAGAACGTAGCACGATCCCGCCAAATGTAGATTTCCTCCCAATCGGCGCATCTATTTTGGACGTTCCTTGAACTTCTTCTGCCCTCGCGCGATTTCCTTTTCGATATCACCTTTAAAGAACCATAATCTGCCCTTAACACTTACGCGCTCACCAGGCGCTGCATCTGGCAACACGGGATCAGAGTGCATGCACGGGCAATCTTTATTGCCCCAAGTGCGCCCGCAGTTGTCGAAGGCAACGAGGACCCAGGAGCTGCCATCGAGTGAATGCGCGGACGCGACGCTGCCATCGAACCGTTTGTTTTCGTTGCTTTGAAACTGGTAATCCTCCATGCCTTTCAACATCACGCAAATCTGCGTGCGCAATTTCGTTAGCGGTTGGTCCGTCCCATTTTCGAGCCACAGTTCGAGGTCTGCGGCATCTTTCTGGGGGATGATGCGCGCACCAAATGAAATCTTGTTTGGCAGTACCCATGTATTGGACAACTCTCCATTGGGATGTCGCATCCAATCGGTGTTCTCAATGTACTGATGTTGCGGGTCCCAGATCGTTTGTACGTGAGTGTGGGCGAGATAGAGCAGGCCGAGATTGCTGAAAATTGCTTCGGGCAAATCGATAACCGCATAGCTCTCCGGGTCCCACGGAGCAAAGATGCTGGCTTTCGTTCCGCGCTGCGGCGCGATTGCGCCTTCGAGAAAGCCGATGCGCGGGTGGCGTCCGCCGGGGTAGGGGAGGACAGTTACTGCGCCGCGGGTCGGCGATTCCGGCCAAGGCGTGGCATTCAATCGATAATCTGGCAGGCGCGCTTCGAGCGTTTTGGTTGGCAACCCGAATACGCGAGCGGCTTCCTCGATCGAGTATTTGTGTCGATTAATCATCGCATGCAACCAAAATCCTGGATCGGCGCGGGTGGCGGCGACTTCCTGTGGCTGGTCGACGGGACGCGGCGCGTAGTGGACCATCGACATGGCGTCGTTTGGCGGCTGCGATGTATCTACGTACCGCGCGAGGTCACGTATCGCAACGACGTTGAACTTATTGGCTTTGAGGTAGTCCATGTATTCGCGGAACCGATCTGGCGGTGTGTGGACCCAGGGATGAGCGATATCCGGCACGCCATGAAACTGGACAATCGCAATTTTGCCGTCGCGCGCGGGATCGACTGCGGCCCTGAAGTTTTCGAGCGTCCAATTGGGATACGCGTCGCCAGCGGACGGCAACAGCAGCGGATGATATTTGGCGGGGTCGTACAGCGGGCCGGGCGCGAGCGCAGCATACGGCACCTCCGGTTGCATCCCGCGCCGCGCAAACTGGAACCCCCAGTCGCGCAGGACGCCAAAGCCTTCAACGCCAAAAAAATTGCCGCACCAGGCAAAACTGACGGGTTTCGGCACGCCGACCTTTTCCAGTTCCTGCTCGACGAGCAATAGTTGGCCTTCGAGTTGTGCGGCATATTTCGGATTGCCGAAGTTCGAGTGACTCCAACTGTGATTGCCGATCTCGAAACCCATCTGGTGTAATTCGGCAATTTCTTGCCAGGTCATGAAGTTTTCCGTGTCGGACATCCATAGCGCCGTCACGAAGAACGTCGCGCCGAAGCCATACTCTTTCAAGAGCGGACCGACGAACGTGCGGTGTGATTTCACGGAGTCGTCGAAGGTGAGTACGACGCTCTTGTCTGGTACGGGTTCGAGTGCAAGCGCGGGTAACAACAGTCCCGCGCTCATCATCAGGATGGTAAATAATCCCCGCATAAGGCGCCTCCCGTTGAGCATTGTCGTGAGCATTGTCGCTGGGCGAGGACGCGGTAGCAAGAACGATGTTTTAATTGTTAGCCCACGCTGTTGCATTGGGGAACCCGGGGGTGGTTTTGGGACACGAGGGGTTAATTATTTCCAAATTAGTATGAAATCATCTGGATTTGATTCAAAAGTAAGGTTTTTTAAGTTCATGGTGGTTGACAGGGAAGCGGAATGGTATTGTGTGCTGCATACTGTAAACAGAGGAGCAATGTCATGGAATACGTAGTGGACGCGGTGGTATCCAAATTCGAATCCGGGCAGATATCGCGGAGGCAATTGGTTGCACAATTGTCCGCAATGGCCGCCGGGGCGACGTTCGGGATTGGCGCACATGCCGATGAAGTCGCCGCGCCGGTTGCGGAAGCGGTGGGGCCGTCATTCCAGGCGCTGGGGTTTAATCATATCGCTTTGCGGGTGACGGACGTGGCGCGGTCGCGGGATTTTTACGCGAAGCACCTTGGACTGACGTTGGCGAATGAGTCGTCTGGGAGCGCGTTCATGAATTTTGGCAGTTCGTTTTTGGCGTTGTTTCGCGGTGACACGCCGGGTCTGCACCACTATTGCTACGCGGTGGAAAACTATAATGTGCTCGAGGCCGAGAAGAAGCTGCGCGCGCTTGGATTGAACCCGGACCAGCCGAAGGGCACAGACCGGATTTATTTTGATGATCCCGACGGCATCGAGGTGCAGTTGTCGAGCGCGGACCACTTGGCTTAAGGAACCCGGGACGGCCACCGACGAGCTCGGACAGACATGGACGAGAATTAAAGGTCTAAATTTATTACTTTCCCATGGAATTTAGCTTTGTTCTAGTTCCGGCAAAATTGGACTCCTCTAGATGAAGCTAACACACCTGAGGACTGAAAACGGCGTGCACACCAACGAAGGGCGAATGAGAACAGTAATAGTCACCGCGACACTCTGCTTTGTTTTTATCGCAGTGGCATCATTAGTGGCTTACCCATGGTATAAATGGAATAATCTAACTAGCTCTATAGACCAACACATCGCAACCATCCGCCAAACTGGATTACCGGTGTCGAACGCAGATTTGGATGACTGGTATGTGGCAAGTATTCCGGATGAAAACGAAGCTGGATTGGTTGAAAACGCACTTTTGTCATACCGAGAAACTCCCTACGCAATCCCTGCTTTTGTAAAGAATGGATATATCAGCACGCGCGAGCGTCTAACAACCGTTGAAATGATAGAAATATCGAAGTTCCTGGAGGCGAATCGACCGTGTTTAGACGCAGCCTATAAGGCAGCTCATGCACCAAGCTGCTATTACCCGCCGCAGTTTAGTTTGAAAGAGCGGCGAATGGAATATACTTCGAACCTCGAAAGGCGTCTATACGGTGTCATCCACTGTGTTCTATTGAATTCCATTCAGCACGCTGAACAAGAAGACTATCGACAAGCTGTTACGGATATTGCGGTTGCTTGCAAGTTGAGTAACATCTTTAAGGTCGTACCGCATGACAAATATCAGGGTATTGGTCGTTTCGCTAGAGTCTGCGTAATGCGATGTATCGAGTATCATATCAATCACTATACATTTCCTTCTACCGAGCTCCGTATGATACAAGATGAAGTTTCAGTTCTACACGATTCCGACGCGCTGTACAAGGTAATCGTGGGACTGCGTGCAGACGTTATTGCCGAACATCCTTGGGCGTGGAATCCGGGCTTGGGCCCGATAGAAAGGGTTCTGGCCGCGGTCGATTTCGAAATGAAGCTGGACGTATACGGAGATTTACTGAGAGCTAGCCGTCTTGAGCCCAAACAGCGTCAAGACATTTTTGAAGCGTGTAACGACCGCTTGGTGCGTGCTTTATCGAAATATGTTCCCCCTCCTCCGAACAACTTTCCTCTTGTGATCTCGCCAAATATTTTAAGCGAGGAAAAGGCATTCTTTAGAGATTCTTTGCAAGTATATGCCCTAGGTTTAATCGTCGCAGCCGAACGATACCGGAACGTGAAAGGAGCTTTACCAAAAAATATTGATTTACTGACGCCAGACTATTTAGGAGCGCCACCGAGAAACCTTGTTGGGGAAAACCCATTGCTTGTCACGCGGGATGAATCATTTCTCTATATCACGAGGTTGGGAGACAGTAAGGAGCTCGTTAATTTCGCGCTAAAGATTTCTAAATCGAATTAAAGGGAAACTATAACGATGCCGGCCCTCGGACCTTGGAAGAAGCGGGGGTTGGCCACACCTGTCAAAAGAACGCTGCGGCGGGCAATGCTCTTGACTGGCACAGGGATTGGCCGCACAATGCACGTTGCAGGTGGGCGTTCAAGGGGTGTATTCATGGACAAGATGATGGGTGGGGATGTCATTGCGCGGATGCTGAAGGCTGAGGGCGTCGAGAAGGTGTTCGGAATTATCGACGGCACGTATTTCGGGTTGTATTCGAGTTTGCGCAAATATGACATCGATTTGATCACCCCGCGGCACGAGACGAGCGCGGCGCACATGGCGGGCGCGTACGCGCGCATCACCGGGAAGCTGGGCGTGTGCATGGCGAGCAACGGCCCGGGCGTGGCCAACATTCTACCGGGAATCGCTGTCGAGAACGGTGAAGGCAATCGTGTGCTCCTACTCACCAGTACACGCCGCACGGGCACGGGCTACCCGGATCGCGGTGGCACCTATCAATATTTTAATCAGGTGGGCGTTATCAAGCCGATGGCCAAATGGAGCGGCGCCGTTCCCTCGCATGCGCGGTTGCCGGAGTTGATGCGCCGCGCTTTTCGCAAATCGTTTCATGGGCGTCCGGGCGTGGTACACGTGGACGTGCCTGAAAACATCATGAACGGGGAGGAAGCCGCGCCGGCATTTCTCGACCCGCATCAGTATCGCCGCACCGATCCAATCACACCGTGCAGCGCACAGATCGAGGCGGCCGCGGACCTTCTGTTGAAAGCCGGTCTGCCGATCATTCACGCGGGCAGCGGCGTTGTACACGCGATGGCGTTCGCCGAATTGCAGGAACTCGCCGAGCTATTGCAGGCGCCCGTTTTGACGAGCTGGGCCGCGCGCAGTGCGTTGCCGGAAGACCATCCGCTGGCGATAGCGATGATCCACGTCGAGCTCAATCATCGGGTGCGGAACGACGCGGACGTGGTGCTCACACTGGGATCGCGGCTGGGCGAAACGGATTGGTGGGGCAAGGCGCCATATTGGCGTCAGGCATCGCAACAAAAAATGATTCAGGTTGATATTGACGAGGACATGCTTGGACTGAACAAGCCGGCAACGATCGCTGTCCTCGCGGACTGCAAGGTGTTCCTGCGCGCGTTGATTGAAGAAGTGAAATCGCGCAAACCGGCGGTTAATGGACGCGCAAACAAACTCGCGCAGTTTGGCGAGGCGCGCAGTGCCCATCTCGCAACGCTTAGGGAACGGCTGGAAGGCCCTGGGTTAAACGCGGGGCATGTCGCCCGTGCGTGTGAACAACATTTCGACAAGGACGCAATTTGTGTTGTTGACGGCGGGAACACAGCGATCTGGGCGCATTTTTACCGGACGGCCCGTGCGCCGAACACGATTTTACAGACAGCCAAGTTTGGCATGCTTGGCGCCGGTGTCGCGCAGGTGTTGGGCGCAAAGGTCGCTGCGCCGGACCGGCACGCCTACTGCATCATCGGCGACGGCGCGATGGGATTTCAGCCGCAAGAGATCGAGACGGCGGTTCGCAATAAACTCGCGGTCACGTATCTGGTGTGTTGCGATCGGCAGTGGGGCATGGTGAAGATGAACCAGCAGTTTACGCTGCAGAAGTACCGGAAGATCGTGGAAGGGTTGAGCCAGAAATTTACGTCGCTTGGCACGCTGAACGAATCGCTAGGTCCGCTGGACGCCATCAATGCCGACCTTGGCGAAATACAGTGGGACAAACTTGCGCTGAGCATGGGCGCGCATGGCGAGCGCGTAAATTCTCCGGTCAATTTGAAACCTGCGCTCGAACGGGCGAGTGCGTCCGGCGGGTGTTCAGTTATTCATTGCGACGTCGATCCCGTGACGCATATGTGGGCGCCAAGCCTTCGCGCGTTCAAGGACATGCACCAGGAGCCCGCGGGACGGTGACGGCACGTGTTACCGGAAACACGTAAGCGGACGTTGCGAGCGCGGCTGAGGAAGGGCCTCGCATGGGGACTTCTTGCGGTGGCCGTGCTATATGGTGCCGCGGTTGCCGCCTTGTACACCTTTCAGGATCGGCTCATTTTCCCGGACAGGCCCGTAAGTGATCGCACTCCTCTCGATGTCGGGATTTCCGATTTCGCTTCCGGTTTTCTTTCGGTTGAAGACCATCAATCCGAATTCTGGTACATGGAACAAGACAACGCGCGCGGCGTAGTCCTGTTTTCACATGGCCTGGGCGAGACCATGGGCGAACGCCTGGAAATGGCAAAATCGTTTTACGATCTCGGCTTTAGCATCTTTATGTACGAGTACGGCGGTTATTGGCGGAGCACCGGAAAACCTTCCGAGGTCCGTTGCTATGCAGACGTGCGCGCCGCATGGGAGCACTTGACCGGATCGTTGGGCATCCCGCCCGAACGCATCCTGGTGTTTGGCGAATCATTGGGGACCGGGCCGAGCGTCGAGCTTGCGCATACGAAAAAACCTGGGGCGCTGGTCCTGCTGAGTCCGTATACCAGTGTCACCGCCAATGCGAGCGCCCAGTATCCTTATTTTCCCGTCGGGCTTCTATTGAAGCATCGGTTCGACAATGCTTCAAAGATTGCAAAGGTTACGTCGCCGGTATTGATACTTCACGGCGTGGAGGACAATTTTGTTCCGTTTGAACAAGGACGCGCGCTTTTCCATCTTGCGAACAAGCCAAAAGAATTTGCCCGCCTTCCAGGCGGACACGGGACATTTTATGATGCCCCCGACGACTTCCGGCGCGCCGTGAGTGAATTCGTTGATCCGTTGTTTCCCCGTGTTGCGGCGCCAGCGTCTGAAATTCGAGCTAGCGAGTCCGGTGCGGTCTCATGAACTCACCGGAACTCGATGCGGTGAAGATCAGTTTCAACCCCGACACGGTTTGGGTGGTGAACCTGATTATCGCGGTTATCATGTTTGGCGTGGCACTGGATTTGAAAGCGGATGATTTCAAAAGAGTGTTGCGCCAGCCCAGGCCCGTGGCGATCGGATTGGTTGCGCAGTTTGTGTTGTTTCCTGCATTTACCTATCTACTCACGTTGATTCTGAAACCGCATCCGAGCATTGCGCTGGGCATGATCCTGGTGGCGGCCTGTCCCGGCGGGAACATGAGCAATTTTATAACCTACCTTGCCAAGGGGAACACGGCGCTTTCGGTGAGTATGACGGCGGTATCGACGTTTGCGGCAATTGTCATGACGCCATTCAATTTCGCGTTCTACGGCAAACTGAATCCGGATACCGCGACATTACTGCAAAAGGTGGATCTGCGTTCCAGCGAAATGCTTCTCACCGTCGTCATCATTCTGGGCATTCCGTTGCTGGTGGGACTTTTCGTCGCGGGCCGGTTTCCCCGCGTGGCCGGGAAGCTGCACAAGCCGTTCAAAATGCTATCCGTCGGCGGGTTGCTGTTCATTATCGTGGTGGCATTCGCGCGCGACATTTCCGTCTTCACCGCGCATATGGGCCTAATTCTTTTGGCGGTGGTTCCTCACAATGCGCTTGCCTTCACGTCGGGATATTTCGCCAGCAAGATCGCGGGGCTCTCGAAGCCGGACACGCGCGCGGTGACGATCGAAGTTGGGATACAAAACTCGGCGCTCGGCCTTGCGCTGATTTTTCAATACTTCCCTCATCTCGGCGGCATGGCGCTCTTAGCCGGGTTCTGGGGGATTTGGCACATTGTCGCGGGATTGACGCTTGCCCGTTTTTGGTCGAGAATCCCTTTTGTTTCTGCAACGGTCGAGAGCGAAATATGACCGCGGCGAAACCACTTTCCGTACTTGTGACTGGCGCGGGCGGATATATTGGTTCAGCGACGATTCGCGAGCTGGCGGAACGCCGCGAGGCGTTTTCGCGCATTGTCGCCGCGGACGTTCGGGAGATTGGGGAGGACCGCCGCATAGCGGGAATTGATTATGTCGTGAGCGATGTACGCGACGCAGGACTTGAATCGTTGTTGCGCGGTTTCGCCGCGGATACTGTCGTGCATTTGGCGTCCATCGTTACGCCTGGCAAACAGTCAAACCGCGAGTTCGAATACTCCGTGGATGTCGGGGGCACACGAAATGTTGTGGAATGCTGCCTTCGCGCGGGCGTATCGCACCTTATCGTTACGAGCAGTGGCGCGGCGTACGGGTATTACGCGGACAATGCGCAACCGTTGCGCGAGGACGATCCGATTCGCGGCAACAGCGCGTTCGCTTATTCCGACCACAAGCGCCAGGTCGAAGAAATGCTGGCGGCATATCGCGAGTCCGCTCCGCACCTTCGACAACTTATTTTCAGGCCGGGTACGATACTGGGCTCAAGCACTTCCAATCAGATCACCAGGTTATTCGAGGGCAGGGCCATTATGGGAGTTGCAGGCGCGCCGTCGCCCTTCGTTTTTATCTGGGACCAGGATGTTGTCGCGTGCGTTGTGAAGGGTATTATCGAGCGGCGGGAGGGCATCTTTAATCTCGCCGGTGACGGGGCAATGACGTTGAAGGACATCGCGGCGCGATTGAACAAAAAGTATGTCGGGGTACCACCCGTGCTGTTGTCTCTTGCATTGCGTGTGTTAAGGCGCATGAATCGGACGCCGTATGGGCCAGAGCAGATCGATTTTCTGCGGTATCGTCCGGTGCTGGCCAACGATCGGTTGAAAGATGTATTTGGATACGTTCCCGAAAAAACATCGCGGGAAGCCTTCGATTTTTATGCGCAGAGTAAGGGGTTGCTGTAACTGTGAAGCGCTTCGATGGAAAGGTAGTGGCAATTACTGGCGCAGCGGGCGGAATAGGAGCGGCGTTGAGCACGCAGTTCGCGCGTGAAGGCGCATCGATTGCGCTGCTTGATATCGATGCGACGGCGCTGCAATCCGTCCATGACGACGTGATTGCGACCGGCGCGCGGGCAATATCCGTAACGGTGGACGTGTCGAATGCATTGAATTGCATGTCGGCGATAGAGCAGGTTTGCGCGGAGTTTGGCGGCATCGACGTGCTCATCAACAACGCGGGCATCACGCATTTCAGTTTGGGAGAACTCACGTCCCCCGGTGTTTATCGCCGGGTAATGGACGTGAATTTCTTTGGCGCGGTGCATTGCACGCACGCGGCATTGCCTTCACTCATCCGACGGCGCGGCGTCATCGGCGTGATGAGCAGCGTGGCGGGCTTTGCGCCACTGTTGGGCCGCACGGGGTATTGCGCGAGCAAACACGCATTGCACGGATATTTTGAAACACTGCGATGCGAAGTCAAACGTCATGGTGTGGGCGTTACGATGGTTTGCCCGTCATTTACGCGCTCCGGGCTTGACCATCGAGCGCTGGCCGCGGACGGTTCGGTAGCGCAAGGCGGCCGAAGCGAGACAGCCTCTGTCGCAGCGCCAGAGGAGGTTGCGGCCGCGGCGATCGATGCGATTGCGCGACGGAAACGGCTGGTTGTTTTATCAGGGACCGGCAAGCTGGCATGGCTCCTGCGCAAGTTCGCGCCGGTGATGTACGATGCCATTATGACGCGGCGGTTTCGGTCGGAGTTTGATCGCGACGCGGGATGAACTGTCTGGGCGCAACCACGCGGAAGTTGGTGTTGCGGGATCGCGTAAAAAAGTCCTGCGCCACACAGTAGCCTGTGTGACGCCGGATTCTACTTCGTTACGTCTGATGCAGCGGTTTAGTTTCGCAACCGTTTCCTTATAACCAGGGAGTATGCCGCGAATGCGGCCAACATCGTGCCCAGGAGCAACCACGGGTTGACGGGTACGCTTGGAGTAAGCGTCACCTCGACGGTTGCGCTCGGACCAACCGCGACGCTGACGTTGCCAGCGGCATCGATTGCCGCGCCCGCGTCAATGCTGATGGCCAGAGTGCCTTCTCCGCTGATGCCGTTCAGGACGACTTGGCGCGCGGCGTTGCCCGTGCCTGAAACCGTCGCTGTGCCTGCTGCCGTTACAGTGCTGCTGACGGTTACCATCGCGTTATTCAATGAGACAGTGTCCGCACCGATGAATGCGACAGTGTAGTAAACCGGGCCATTGACCGTGGAGCCTGGAGCCGGATTCCCGATCAGTACGGTTGGCGGTGTGCGGTCTATCGTAAATGCTTCGCCGGCATCAAAATTGCCGTTGCCTGCGCCGACGCCGCCAAGTGGATGGTTCAAGTCGTCCACGATGCTGTCGTTGTCATTCAGCACGACTTCGATTGTCCCGTCGCCGCTTCCGGTATTCACGAGTACAACATAGTCGTCCGCGGCCACCGGCGTGACACTGACGATGCTCGCGCCCGTGACGCCGATAGTTTCGAGCGCAACGTCATCCAATCCAACGCCGGTGACATCTTCGGTAAACATCAGCGAGAAACTCACGGTTGCGTCATTGGTCGGGTTCAAACTGATCCGGCTAATTTCCGCTACCGCCGGCATGGTTCTATCCACGAGATATACTTCGCCCAGCATGTAGTTGCCGTTGTTCAAGCCGATGCCGCCGAGCGGGTTTGCCGTGACGTCGGTGATGGAATCGTTATCGATCACGTCCAGACGCAAACTTCCGCTTCCCGCGCCGGTCGACACCTGGACCGCATATTCCGAGGGTGTATTCTGTGTGACCGAAATCACGGACAATCCGGTAAGGCCGGTCGTTGGTAAGGCGAAGTCGCCGGCATTCACACCGGTGACGGGTTCCGAGAATGTAACGGTGTACCCCACGCTCGATGCATTGGTTGGGCTCGTGTCCGTCCGCACGATCGAGTTGACCACTGGCGCGTTCTTTTGCACGGTATACTGCTGCCCCGTGAAATTTCCGTTGCCAAGGCCTGGGCCGCCGATTGGGTTGGAAGCAAGGTCCGTCACCGTGTCGTTATCCACGAAGTTCAGGCGGATGGTGCCATTGTTCGTGCCGGTAGCGACGGTTACGCGGTAGCTGTCGGGGGCGTTCGCGACGATGCTGTCAATGAAGGCCCCGCTAACACCCACGGTGACAAGCGTGAAGTCAGCCGCGACCAATCCGTTGACGGCCTCGCTCAATTCAACGTCCCACTGCACGGTGGATGAATTAGTTGGATTCACACCCACGCGCGTAATCGCGGTGACGGTCGGCGCAGTCTTGTCTACGGTGTAGATTTCACCGTTGAAGTCGCCGTTGCCGTTGCCCGTGCCTCCGAGCGGATTGTTCACGGCGTCGCGAATCGAATCGTTGTCGTCAAGCTGGAGCAGGACGGTTCCATTGCCAGTGCCCGTGCTCACGGATACGGTATACGTGCTCGGAGTGAGTTGTGTGCGCGATAGGACCGATGCACCCGTGACGCCCGTTGTGACGAGATCGAAGTCGCCGGCATTGACGCCTGTCACGTCTTCGTTGAACGTCACCGTGTACTGAACGGTCGCGGCGTTTGTCGGGTTTGCATTCGCGCGCACGATGGATTGGACGGTTGGCGGCGTGTGGTCGATGTTGTACACCTCACCCGTGGTGAAGATACCGTTACCCAGGCCCGCGCCACCCAGCGGATTGCCGCTGATGTCGTCGATGGAGTCGTTATCATCGAGATCGAGCCGGATCGTTCCGGATCCTGATCCCGTATTCACGGTGATGGTATAAGTATTTGGCGTAAGGACCGTGCGGGACACGATCGACGCTCCCGAGACGCCAGTTGTCGTGAGCACGAAGTCACCAGTTCCGACGCCGGACACATCTTCACTGAACATAACAGTGAAATTTACCGTCGGTGCAATGGTAGGGTTCGCATCAGCGCGCACGATTGAGGACACCATGGGGAACGAATTATCGATGATGTAACTTGTCGGGGACGCGGCACCTTCGAAGTTATTGCCGGCGATATCCTTCACATTTGTTCCGATAATAATATCAATCGTCCCGTCCGCGTTTGGATTGCTTGGAGTAATTGTCACCGTGTAGTTGGGATCGGAGCCGGACACGGATTTGGTTGCGCCGCCCGCGAGAGTGCCCGCGACCGTTACATCGCCATTTCCAAATGTCGTGCCGACGAGTTCGCTGAACAGGACGTTAAAATGAACAGCGTTGAGATTGGTTGGATTCGGATCGGTCAGTGTGACTATGGCTGTCGGCGGCGTGTTGTCGACCGTATAGGTTTCAGGTGACGACGCTCCGCCGAACGGATTTCCTGCCAAATCAAACACGTTCGAACCGATAGTAATGCCGATGATGCCGTCGATATTGCCCGCGACGATTTTCACTTCAACGTTGTAAATCGCGCCGGAGCCCGTAACGCTCACGGACGTGCGTCCGCCGATCCCTGTGGATCCATAGACGGCTACGTCTGTCTCGTCGAACGATGTACCAACGCTTTCACTGAAACTGAGTGTGAAATCCACCTTATTGGAGCGGGTTGGATTTGGATCGGGCATTACAAACGTCGCAGTGGGACTCGTTTTGTCCACTGTGTAACTTTGGCCAGTCGTAAAATTGCCGTTGTTCGGGCCTGTTCCGCCGGTCGCATTTCCAGACGTATCCTTCACTGAATCGTTATCAATGAAGTCAAGCCGCAAGGTGCCGTCGCCCGTTCCGGTGCTTACCGTCACGGTATACGTGCTGGGAGTGTTCTGAGATACGTTTGAAATTGTGGCGCCGGCAACCGTCACCGCGGACACGGAGAAGTCGCCAGCGTTCACGCCTGTTACGTTCTCGCTAAATGTAACCAGATAGTTGACGCTGGCGAGATTTGTCGGATTGGCCTCCACTCTGTTAATCGAAGTCACAGTGGGGAAATTGGTATCCACGGTGTATTGCTGTCCCGTGAAGTTTCCGTTCCCCGAGCCGCTACCACCCAGGAAATTGGTTGCGAGATCACGAATCGAATCGTTGTCATTCAGATTCAACCGAATCGTACCCGCTCCTGTTCCGGTATTGACCGTAACCGTGTAGGTGCTTGTGGTAATTGGAGTGGTCGTGCCTATCGTGGCGCCGGTGACGCCTGACACCTGAAGTGCGAAATCGCCATTGTTTACACCTGTGACCGCTTCGCTGAACGTAACGGTGAACGAGACGACCGCGGCACTCGTTGGATTCGGGTCGTCGCAATTAATCGAGAGGACTGTTGGTGCTGTCCGATCGATGTCATATGACTCGCCGGAGGTGAAATTTCCGTTTCCGTTTCCATTTCCGCCGAGCCTATTGGTGAGCGTGTCGCGAATAGAGTCGTTGTCAATCACGTTCAGGCGCAGTGTTCCAGACCCAGTGCCGGCATCTACGAGGACGGTGTATGTGCTCGGCGTATTTTGGGTCGTGCTGGTGATCCCGGTACCGGACAGCCCGGTCGTCAATGAGAAGTCAGTATTGTTCACGCCAGTGACATTTTCGGAGAACGTCACGGTGAACGACACATCGGCGGCGTTGGTCGGGTTGGCTCCCGCGCGCACGATACTGAGAACGGACGGCGGTTCGTTATCAACCGTGTACGACTGGCCTCCGGTGAAGTTTCCGTTTCCGGCGCCCGCGCCGCCGAGAAGATTCGACGCGGTATCCGCAATGGTGTCGTTATCGGCGACATCAAGACGCAGCGTGCCCGAGCCAGAGCCGGTTGAAACAGCTACGGTATAAACCGTGCCCGATACGGGGGTGACGGAGGTAACCGAAGTGCCGGTCAATCCCGTAATGTTCAATGCGAAGTCGGCCGTATCGACACCGGTGACGTTTTCCGTGAACGTCACCGTGAAGTCCACGCTGGCCAAGTTCGTCGGGTTGGCGTCCGCGCGGGTGATTGTCGAAACACCGGGTGCCGTGCGGTCTATGGTATAGACTTGGCCGGTCGTGAAATTGGCGTTGCCCGCTCCCGCGCCGCCCGCCACGTTCCCCAACCCATCCACGACGGAATCATTGTCCGTGAAATTCAGGCGAAGCGTGCCCGCTCCCGTCCCGGTGTTCACGGCGACGGTATACGTGCTCGGCGTATTTTCGGTAACGTTTGCGACCGATGCCCCCGCGACGCCTCCCGTGAGCGTGAAGGTGAAATCTCCAGCGTTTACGCCGGTGACGCTTTCGCTAAACGTCACCTCGTAATCGACGACGGCCGCTGAAGTTGGGTTTGTATCCAGACGATTGATCGTGGATACGGTCGGCCCAGTCCGGTCGATGGTGTAGACTTCGCCGGCCGAGAAGTTTCCGTTGCCGGCGCCCGCTCCACCCGAAGGGTTCCCGAGCGCATCAATCACAGAATCGTTGTCATTAAAGTTGAGCCGGACAGTGCCGGTGCCCGTGCCGGAATTGACATTGACGGTGTACACATCCGGTGTTACCTGCGACACCGAACCAACGGATGCGCCCGCGACGCCCGTCGTTGTAAGATTGAAATCCGCGCCGTTTACGCCGGTGGCGTTTTCACTAAACGTTACGGTAAACGGTATTGAGGCCGCATTTGTCGGGCTGGCCGCGGCGCGAACTATCGAGAGCGCTGCCGGACCGGTTTTGTCGATGGTATACACTTCACCGGCGTTAAAATTGCCGTTTCCATTGCCAGTTCCACCCAGGCGATTGCCCGCCGCATCCTGAATAGAATCGTTGTCCGTGATATCCAGGCGGACCGTGCCTGATCCAGTGCCGGTATTGACGGTAACGCTGTAGATATTCGGCGTGTTCTGCACCGTGCCGGAAACAGAAGCGCCAGCGACGCCGGAGGTCGAAAGCGTGAAGTCGCCGTTGTTCACTCCCGTTACGTCTTCGCTGAAGGTCACGGTGAAGGTAACGCTGGCCGCGTTTGTCGGATTTGTGGCTGCGCGCACAATGCTTTGAACACCGGGAGTAACTTTATCGATGGTGTAAACTTGGCCGGCATTGAAATTGCCCGTTCCCGCGCCGAGTCCGCCGAGCCTATTGCCAACGAGATCGAGAATGGTGTCATCATCCACGACGTCCAACCGAACAGTCCCGGAGCCTGACCCTGTATTGACGGCGACCGTGTATACGCTCGCCGATACAGGTGTGACACTGCTAACAGACGCGCCTCCGATTCCGGTTGTCGTGAGTGCAAAATCTCCCGTTGTCACGCCAGTGACGTTTTCCGAAAACGTTACGGTGAAGCCGACGCTTGCCGCGTTCGTGGGATTGGCGTCCGCGCGAGTGATTGTGGAAACGGATGGCGGGACGAGATCAATGTTGTAACTGGGTCCGGCGGTGTACGAGCCATTCCCGGCGCCAGCTCCTCCGAGCGGATTCGAGAACCCATCAATAATCGAGTCGTTATCCGTTACGTCAAGACGAATTGTGCCGCCGCCGATGCCGGTGCTAACGGAAACGGTATAGTTGCTTGGCGTGTTCTGAACGACACCCGTGATCGCCGCACCGGTAATTCCGGCCGTCGTTAAACTAAAGTCTGCCGCGTTGACGCCCGTCACGTTCTCGGAGATCGTGACACTGTAATCTACCGATGCTGCCACGGTTGGATTCGGGTCCAGCAGCACGATTGATGCGACCGACGGCGCCTGACGATCCACGGTATAGGACTGACCGGAAGTGAAATCTCCGTTGACTACACCCGTATTTCCAAGCGGGTTATTACTACCCTGAAGGTCTTGAATGGAATCATTATCGTCAATGTCCAATCGGAGCGTACCGGCGCCCGTGCCTGTATTGACCGTAACGGTATAGACGGTCGTGGAAACAGGCGTTACACTGGCAATGGACATTCCGGCCATCGAGCCCGTCGTGGTAAAGGCAAAATCGCCGGCATTCACACCTGAAACACCTTCGCTAAACGTCACGGTAAAGTTTACCGTCGCCGCGTTCGTAGGGTCCGCGCTTGCGCGTACGATGGACACCGCCGTCGGGAAGGTATATTCAATGCCCCATAGTTCCTGGCCAGATTGGCCACCGCCCGTGCCGTTGCTGGCGCTAAACAATACGTATCCGTTGGTTGTCACGGCGCCCGATACCGCGGCATCGTTACCACCTCCGCGTATGTCATGCACCTGAATCGTACCAGTGGTCGTTCCGTCAGTCCGCCACCATTCGATGCCCGTGCTGCCGTTGTCGTCCGCGGTGAAATACACATAGGTAGGCGTTACGACGATGTTTCCGGGATTCGAAGACCCGTTACCGCTGTTGATGTCGCCCAATTCGAAAGTGCCTGCCGCGGTCCCGTCGCTGATCCAGGGTTCCACCCCGCCGCCGTCGTTCGCCGTGAAAAACAGTTTCGTTCCGAATGCGGTGAAATTAGCGGGTGTCGAATCCTGGCCGCCGCTGCGGATATCCTCGACCAATGCCGTACCGCCCGTGGTGCCGTGTGACTTGTACAATTCAATGCCGTTCGATCCATCCGCAGCGAAATAGACCAAGGTTCCGGCTTCGGTGAAACCATAGGGATTCGAGTCACCGCCACCGCTGCTGATGTTGGAAATCTGGATGGTGCCCGCCCCGGTACCATTCGTCACATACGGTTCGATTCCGTTTCCGCCGCTGTCGGCGGAGAAAAACAACAGACCCAGAGCGCTGGAAAGGTTGGTGGGGTTTGCATCATTCCCGGCCGAATTGATGTTGGAGACCAGTACGGTGCCGGCGGCAGTGCCATTGGTCCGGTACAACTCTCGGCCGATAGAGCCGGCCGCGTCGGCATCAAAGAAGACAAAGCCCAACGCCGGCACTACCTCCATAGAGGTTGGATTCGAACTTGCGCCGCCCGACGCGAGATTCGCGAGTTGTATCGTGCCTGCCAATGTGCCATCACTGACCCACGGCTCGATTCCGTTCGTTCCATCGGTCGCCTCAAACACAACGGAGTTGCCAAGCGGGGTCAATAACAGCGGCGTCGAGGAATTGCCCGCGCCTGTCCGGATATCACGTGGACGCAACGTGCCCGCGGGTGTGCCATCGGTTACATAAAGTTCTATGCCCGTCGAATTGTCGTTCGCGGTGAAATAGACGCGGGTTCCTGCGGCCGTTTGATTTGCCACGGTCGAGCCAGTTCCCCCTGGCCGGATGTTCATCAGCAGGGTTCCACTGCCGACCGTTCCATTGCTTGCGTAGGGTTCGGCGCCGGAGGAGCCGTCATTTGCCACAAAAAATACGAAGGTGCTTGTCGCGGCAAAATTGGATGGCGCCGATCCGGTCCCGCCCGCCTGAATTTCCCGCACCAGCACTGTTCCAGCGTTTGTTCCGTCGCTCATCCAAAGTTCAGTGTTCGTTCCGGAGGCCGCGGCGCTGAAATAGGCTTTTGTCCCCAGCACCGTTTGGCCCGTCGGCGTGGAGCTGCCTGTTCCCGAGAGAATGTCCCTGACGAGGAACGCATCTTCCGCAGAAAACGCGGGGAGCGCCGTTGTCAGCAAGCATGCCACTAATGCGGCATTGCGAAACAAGTTCTTCCCCATCGTAAACGAACACATGAACGAACCCTCGATTCGGTTGGCTAACGACATCCGCATGCGTTTTTCGCCCCTCTCTTCCCAAAAGTCGCAAGGCACAGCGATCCACTTCCTGGTTCAGCACCAGGTCAATACGGCGGTAGAGGACTTTCATGCCTCCGACTGAGGCGGCATTGGCGCCATCCGCACAGCCTACGTTTGGCATTCGCCGCCGGGAGGAAAGCCTGAACCGGTTTTCCAAGCCCGAATCCAGGCGTAATCGCCGGAACAACACCAAAGGGAGAGCAAGATGATTGCCAACTTTTTATGTCAAGAGATTAGTTTGCGAAAGTGTAGGTCTGTCAATTCTGAAAATCGCGGCACAGAGGGCAAATAACTCGATTGGCCACATGATTTTGCCGAAGACATCACTTTTATGAGGACAGGATAATAGAACAGTTATTCAATAGCACATCCGCAAGATTTCACAGTTTTGGACGGTGCAACCCTTGGCAATACTTTATTCACTTTTGACAAAACTGTGTGCCTTCGCCAGTACCCAGTGCAACACGGTGACCTGGAAAGTGAGTGCCGGTCAGCCCGGATAGTGCGGGGATGGCACGGTTCTTGGCTTAGGTACGCAACTGTGTTGCCTTGGGGAATTGCTATGAGTCATCAACATTGCTATGTCTTTTTGCTGTGTTTTGCATGCTGGCCGGCCTGCGTCTTGGCTCCGCTAACGTATGCTGACGATGGTGGTTACGCACCATCAGAACAGGCAGTTTCGCAACCGTCGTTGAACCCCAAACCTCAAGACTATCGGGTGTATTTAGAGGGTGGGCCTGCAACTTTGCCTGCGCCAGGAATCCGTCAAAAAGGCAGACCGAATGGTGGAGGAACTACGCCAACCCGCGGATTGCGCGCAAAGGCGCTTTCGGTAACCTATATCGACATGCACACGAACGTGATCCTGCCGGATGCCAAACGTCTGGGTATGAACATTGGTTCGCGGGATATCTATGGCGCGGCGCAGTACATCAAAAACCTGATTCCGAACCCAGGATTCGAATCGGGCGAGTACGGCACATTGTTGCATGTAGATCATGGCTCGACGGGTAGCACCCTTTATCAGGCGTTCTGGGATACCTCGTGGAACGTCGATCATTGGGGAATTGGCCAGCCGGAAGGATTCTGGGATGGGGGAACTTACGAGATTCTGTTTGGACCGGAAAAAGGGCGCAACGGGAACATTCAAAGATTCAGTCATTCCGAGGACAACCGTTATACCTTCGACCTGGATACCAGCGACATTGCGTTGAATCCACTGGATGTTGTCTCGGCCCGGAAAACATTCGAGGGAATTGCAAGCTATCCGGGAATGGATTTGGATTCCATCGACACGTCGACAGTCCGGCCCGGCAGCCCCGGCACGCAATCGTTGCGCATGCAATACAGCGGCGCCCCGTGGATCGCGTCGTACACGTTGTACATGGATAGCTTCTGGCGGGACAGTGATCCGTCCGCGGGAAAAATGATGATTGTCGAAGGACCCTATCGCCTTGCGTTCTGGGCGAAGGGGTCGTCGGACTCGGCGAAGGTGCGGGTGGAATTCCGGAGGGAAAGTGAGGGCACGTTTTTCAATGAAACAGTGAACCTTACGACGGAATGGAAGCGGTACGAATTCAACCGGCTGATTCCGGTGGGACAAGACCAGCGCCGCGCTTATGCACCGGACGAGTATCGCCCATTGATTGTTTTCAAGATGTTCACGAACGAGGGCAATGAAGTTTGGCTGGATGACCTCGAGCTATACAAGAGCAACGAAACAAACCCAACGGTGTTTTGTGATGCGTTTGTGGATAGGCTGAAAGAGTTGCGTCCTGGGGTGCTTCGGGATTGGGGCAACCAGTTGGGTTCCAGTCTTGACAACCAATTGGCGGAGCCGTTTGCCCGAAAAACGGTGGGTTGGCGGCCCCATACGCGGGTGGCGGGCGAATTCAGTTATTCGTTGCACGAATTCCTCGAGCTGTGCCGGGAGGTTGGCGCCGAGCCCTGGTACGTGATTCCTCCGACGTTCACGGCCGATGAAATGGTGAACCTCAGCGAATACCTCTGCGCACCCGCGGATGCGGAGCATCCCTATGCGGAATGGCGCGCGGCGCTTGGGCAGACTGCGCCGTGGACAGGCTTGTTCCCCATGATCCATCTGGAATGGGGCAACGAGATGTGGGGCGCGGCCTCCGGCGGTGACCCGTTTTTTGGCGCGTCGGCGTTTGGTGGGGAACGGCTGGGCAACATGGCCCATGATCGATTCGGCGCAATGCGTGATTACGGTCCGTCGTTCGACGGCGCGAAGATTAATTTCATCATTGGCGGGCAGGTAGGTTGGCCGGGACGTCAACGGGAAATCGGGTTGCACAGCGACAACCATCAGACGATTGCGCTTGCGCCCTACTTTGGATCGCTGGATACCTGGAACAACGATGATGAGATATTTCCGCCGCTCATGGCGAAGGCTTTTTATGAAACAGAAGCGGGGAATATGCGCCGCAGCAAGACGGAATTGGACAGCACGGGGCAAAACACGCGCATGGCGATTTACGAGATCAACTTTCACACAACAGGGGGCGACGCGCCGCTGGATATCCGGAACGACTTTGTCACCAGCATGGCGGGCGGGGTCGCGATGCCGCTGATCATGTTGCAATACCAAAAAGTTTTTGGCGCGCGCGAGCAGTGCGCCTTCCAGGCGCTGCAACATTCGTATAACCACGGTGGGGGAGAGCACGTCAAAATCTGGGGGTGCCTGCGGGACCTGAACGTCACGGGACGGAAACGTCCGGCGTGGCTGGGAATGGAAATTGTTAACAAGGCGATTCAAGGGGACATGGTTGAGACGGTGCATACGGGAATCCGCTCCAGTTGGAACCAGCCGGCATTGAACGGCGTGCATGGCGCGACGACTGTTGAACACGTTCAGTCTTATGGTTTCCGTGATGGCAAATCGCATGGAATCGTTGTGTTCAACCTCGATCTTGACGTGGCGCAACGTGTGCGCATTGGGATACCATCGAAAGCGATTGGCGGCGCCAAAGAGTACGTATTGGCGGCGGCGAGCCTGCATGCGGACAACGAGAGTGCCGAAGACGTTGCAATTACGGCGCGCACGCTGAATAAGTTGCCAGGTTTTCATTATGCGACGTTAGAGCCGTGCTCAGTTTATGTGTTGACCTGGAACGCGAAGAGCTGAGATGGGGGATAATTTAGGGCTTGTGTCATGAGGCGCAGGCTTTGATAGAGCCAAAGCGGTAGTGGCGCCCGAAGCTTGCCTCCGTTACCGGAGTTCATGTTGGCGCTTGGATGGGGCCAGTTTCGCGGTGCGTTGTTTCTCTCTTTTTGATGGACGAAATCTGCGGCTGGCCGTGTTTAACCTTGAACACATGCCGTTTGATTTTGATACGGCGCCATGCGCGCAGGTGTTGCAAGTCAAGGAAATAGACTGATATATCCTTGGCACGAGTGTTGCCCTGCATGGGTGAGAATCGCGG
>JAWXCN010000151.1:0-51342 GCA_034408725.1 Candidatus Hydrogenedentota bacterium | reverse complement strand
GAAAATGTACGGCACGGAAGAACAGAAGAAGAAGTTCCTGCCGCGCCTTGCGAAGGGCGAAATCTCCGCGTTCGCGCTCACGGAACCGGACGTCGGCTCGGACCCCGGCAAGATGGGCACGACTGCGACGCCTTCGGAGGACGGCTCGTATTACTTGATCAACGGCGACAAACTTTGGTGCACGAATGGGCCATCCGCCGACATTCTCGTCGTAATGGCGAAGACTCCGCCGAAGATCGTGAACGGTAAAGAGAAAACACAAATTTCGGCGTTCATCGTCGAGAAAAGCATGCCCGGCTTTACGGTCGAGCACGTGTGTTCGTTCATGGGGCTCAAGGGCCTCTCGAACGGCCTGCTGCGCTTTAGCAACGTCAAGGTGCCGAAGGAAAACATCATCGGTAAGCCAGGTGACGGTCTGCGCATCGCCCTTGGCACGCTGAACACTGGACGTCTCGGCATTCCCGCGGCGTCGTCGGGTGTGTTGAAGCGTTGCATCACGATTGCCCAACAATGGTGCAACGACCGCGTGCAGTGGGGCGTGCCGATTGGCAAGCATCAGAGCATCGCGCGCAAGATCGGCAATCTCGCCGCCGATACGTTCACGATGGAGAGTGTCGTCTGGCTGGCCTGCGCATACGCGGACCGCGAGAACGCGGACATTCGCCTCGAAGCGGCCATCGCGAAATACTTTTGCACGGAAGTCGCCTGGAAAAACCTCGACGAGTTCTTGCAGGTGCGGGGCGGACGCGGTTACGAGACCGCCTATTCGCTGTATCACCGCGGCGACCACCCCGCGGCGGTCGAACAGTGGATGCGCGACGCGCGTGTATCGCGCATCTTTGAGGGTTCCACCGAAATCATGCACCTCATCATGGCCCGTGAAGCGCTCGATACGCATTTTAAGCTGGCCATGCCGATCATGAAGCCGAAGCCGGGTCAGAAAGAATCGAAGGCCGCACTGATCTGGAAGGCGGTGAAATTCTATGCCGCGTGGTACCCGAAGCAGTGGTTGCCCGCGAGCACGGACTTCAAAGTGAAACACCTGCACGGCGCAAACCAGGACCACCTCGCGTTCGTCGCGCGCACGTGCAAAAAACTTGCGCGAACCATATTCCACTCGATGGCGAAGTATAAAGAGAAACTCGAAGTTGAACAGCTTATCCTCGCCAACTTTGTGGACATCGGCGTGGACCTGTTTACGATGGCATCGTCGCTTGCGTACGCCGAAGCGCACCTCGCGCAGAACCCGGGCGATCAGAGCCCGCAGGAATTGGCCGACCTCTATTGCAAGAACGCGCGGCGCCGCATAGCCGAGAACTTCAAGGCGATCAAGAACAATCACAACCACATGTTCAACAAGGTCGGCGATGGCGTAATGGAAGGCCGGTACCGCTGGCTGATCAACGACATCGTGGACGACTACCCCGCAGCCTACCGTGATTTTGCGTCGAAGCTGGACGTCCTCGGTGAAATCGACGTGGACGTGCCAGTGCATGCAAAATAATGTAGCCCCCGTGTAGTGCGCGAAGATTCCTGCGGTAAAGCGGCCCTGGAAACAGGGCCGCTTTTATTTTTGATTTTGGATTGACGATGCCGTCGACTCGCGAGGCATGGGACACCGGAAACGATGCCTTCGTCGTGGTCATTTGATTCTTGTCCACGTGCTCTTCGCAGTTGATTCAATTATGTGTATGTTGTATGCACTTCCAGATTCCTCGCTACCCGCTCGGGATGACGATAGGTGGACAGCTCGTAATGAGATTTCTTTGCGTTGGCTATCGAAGGAGTTCGCGCACAATTCCGTTTGTGTTTTCCGGCGTTAGTCCGAGGTCCGGACAATACAACTCCGGCTGAAACTTTGTGCGGGCATGTAGCATGTAGTGATTATCGGTTGAAACCGTAAACTGCGCGCCCATTTCCGACAACGGTTTAATGTCTCGAATGAAAGCTTCCCGCACGACCGGATCAAGCCACATCGTTCCTGTGGTCTTACCAATTTCGATAAAGATGGGTTGGCCATCGAGTATGCGCGCCAGCGCTTCCTGTTCACCCGGCTGGAAGAACCGGTACTCCTCGACGGTAATCGTCTTTGGATCGCGGTTTTGCGCGGCGGCGGTCCGCTGCAAATTCTCGATTCGCATGGTGAACGGATGAAACAGGATCATCGGAATGGGGAAACGTTTTTGCAGCTCGCGGACCTGCATCGCGCGCTTAATCAGGGTTTGCCCGTTCGGCGCTTCGCGTCCGTTGTTGGGCGAGATGTGCCAGCCGATAATGTCGGCCATGCGCATGGGCGCTTCCTCGATGCCGGTGTCGAGTTCGCCTTCGTAGATTTCCCAGCCCTTGAACAAATGCAGATCCGCGCGTGTGGCAATTGCAGTGTCGAGGTCCGCGATAAACGCGGCGTGCCCTTCGGCGCCCATCGAGTACCATCGCGGAAACTTTTTCTCCGCAAGCCACGCGTCGTATTCCGCTGGGGTCTTGCGGTACAGCTCGAGGTGATCGAGCATGAGGATGACCTTGAGTCCGTCGTTCGCGGCGATTGCCAGCCAATCGTCGAGCGGAACAGGCCGTTCGAGTCCGCAATGCAGGTGCATGTCCATTTGATTGAACGCAAATGGCGCGGGCGCAATGACGGGCGTGTGCGCGCATGAGGCAACCAAGAGAAGCAATGCGATCGCGCTACTCCGCACGCCGCGATGGACCCTGTAAATGCGCGATACTCACGGCAAGCAGAAGTTGGCCGCCAAAATACAACGGCAGGCCTATCAGCGAATTGATGAATCCCGGCGCCACAAACGCGCCGCGCGCGACACAAATATCGGAGAGATAAAATAAAAATGCTCCGGCTACAATCCATCGCCCGCCCGGACGCGGATAACAGCCAACCGCAAGCGCGAGCATGATCGTGATTACGCAGGTGTACGCGATTACCGGCGCGCGCATTCCCGGATCGGTCACATGCGGCAGAATCCAGCGCGACAGCAGGATGCCGGGAATGAGCAATACCGCGAGGGCCGCGCCGGCTAAAGGCAGCCGCGTTTTGTGCAACACAAACGCAACGCTGTAACAAACGTGGCCAATGAAGAAGCTCACCAATCCCGCCAGAAAATAAGACGCGCCGGACCCAATGAGAAACAGGTCGCCGAACCAGGAGAATACGAGGCCCACGAGCAGCGCGATCCCAACGCGCGATCGCAAGGCTCCCGCGGACAGCGCAGTGATTAGAAAGCCCGTTGAAGCCGTCATCTTGAGTATGCCCGGCAGCAACGCAATGCCGGCTGCGCGTGCCGATAGCTGGAGGACCGTCGCGATGATGGTACTGAGAATTCCGAACGTGAACATTGTCAGCGGCGCGCCTGAAGCCATTCGAGTACTTGCGCGTACCATCGTTCCTTGTCGAGATCGTTGTACAATTCGTGATACCCCCCTTCAAACAGACACATCATTTTGTCCTCGGATTTTATGCGCGAATTCAGCAGGCGGCTGCCTTCACAGTCGGTCAATTTGTCCTTCGTGCCGTGCATAATCAGGATCGGAGAAGTAATCTCCGGCATTTTCTCCTGCAATGCCGAAATCGCTTTCGATACTTCGGCGCCGCTGCGCGCCTGCAACATGCCGCCGTAACGTAGCGGATCATCGCGCACCGCCTTCACCGCCTTCGCGTCTCTCGAGGTGGCTTCGACGTCAACCTTTTGAACTGGCAGCGTTGGCGTGAGCGCGCTAAGTATTGTCGCCAGTTTTTGGAGATAAGCCGGAACGTGATCGGGAATGCGCAATAAGCCGCTTGAAAAGATGAGCCCGTGTACCGTTGGCGCGTGTTTCACGACATACAACCCAAGCGCCAAACATCCAAGACTATGTCCCATGAGCACGAGGGGGGCGCCTTTTATTTGCGGCGCGACGTGCGTGAGAAATGCGTGGAAGTCGTCTACCCAATGATCAAACGATTCGATGTATCCGCGCTTGCCCGGAGACTGGCCGTGTCCACGCTGGTCTATCGCGTATACGGCATAGCCTTCCTTGTTAAAGCGTTCCGCGACGTCCGCGAACGATCCGCCGTGGTGCCCGTAGCCATGCACAATGACGATGTTGCAGACGGCTTCGTGTGGCGCCGGCCAATGGTGGCTGTTCAATTCCGCGCCGTCACCAGCCTTGAACGTGAATTGCGTGCTCATGCCGAGGCCGCCTCCGTCTCCGTCTTTATCTTGTCGGGGCGGGTGAACCACCATGCCCACGCGATCAAAACAAATTGGAAGACGAACCGGAAGTACAGACCCCACAATGGCACACTACGAAATTTATCCGCGTGGACAATCATGTCGATGTGTACGGAGAAAAAGACGACGAGCATCGCCACAATACCCCATGCTCCCCAGCGCATCGTGGGTTGAAAGAAAAGCAATACCCCAGCCACGACTTCCGTCACGCCGCTAAGCATGACCAATTCCCTATGCAACGGAAGGTATCCCGGCATGATGTTCAAATAAAACTCGGGATTACGAAAATGGTTGATGCCCGCGATGACAAAAAACAGCCCGAGCAGGTACCGCAGAATCTGTTTGAGCACTTTCATGCTTGGCGCGTTCCCTTCATAAGTGTGTACTGCCGTATTCCCGCAACGCTTTCAGAAAAACCTCGTCCAACTCCGTGCCTCGATGGCCGCGGAACTATCCTCATTGTTTTGCGTTGCTGTCCGCACGAACGAGACCAACCAATGCCGCAAGGTCCATAGCAGCCGGTTTCGGCTGATAGTTCAGGTAAAAAGCGATCAAAGCGTTTTTTGTTTCCGGAATCGTACACGCGGGAACGACCCATCCATCCGGACTCGAGACGTAACTGGGTTGATACGCCGGATCGCCCGTGACCGAACCCAGCAGGATGCCGTTGCCGAGGCGGGCGATGCCGTGGCGCACGGTCAGGCTAAAACGATGCACGTCTTCCGCAGTGAAGACTTCGCCGTCCTTTGCCAGTAACAATGGAAACGCGGCGGTCAACTGCGCGTGGGAACAGTCTTCGCCCTTGATCGTTTTTGGATCAACAGGGTTTACGGGCGGCTCTTCGGACAGCCAGTACGGCCAGTAGTACGCGCCATCTGGTCCGATCGCGAACCGGTGTTTCATGTAGCGGCCCATGCGCAAGGCGCGGTCCTTGTGCGTTTCATCGCCGGTGAGTTTCCAGGACGCCCACAACGCGCGGCCCAATGCGGCGAGACGGTTGCCGGGTTTAATTTTTCCGTCTAACCCGTCTTCCTGGTCCATCATAATGTAATAGCCTTCGTCGTCCGCGGGGCCATTGACCCATTGCTTGTCATGCCACGCGAGGGCTTCGAGTGCTTCCTTGCGGATGGTGGCGTATTGCTCGGAGTCCGGTGCGAGGACTTCCGGTTTCTCTTTCACCAGCATCAACCAATCCAGCATGGGATAGACCAGCATGCCGGTGTGTACGCCGAACACCGCGCGGCCGCGCTTCGCATACTTATCGCTGCTCCACGCGGTCGACGTTTCGCCGGTGAAAAGCTTGGTGCCTTTCTTGTCGTCGCGCACGGACAATACTGCCTCGATCGCGCGGCGGTTGGCTTCGAGGTATTTCGCGTCTCGCGTGTGGCGATACATTTCGTTGTATGCAGTCATCCAGTACGCAATGCCCCATGCAAGATTACCCTGATCGTTCGCTTTCGACCGGATGATTTCGAGGGAGGAGTCGAGCGGTTCACCGAGGAACCGTTCATCGAACTTCGCGGCGGTCGCGTATTCCGCGAGCGCCGGCGCGGGTTCGACTTTGGGGAAGTGCTCCTTGAACTGCGCGATGTACGCGGCGTCTTCGGGGGATGGTTCTTGCGCTAATGCGGCGCAGGCTGCGACGCAGAGAATTGATAGCAGATGGAAATGGTGTTTCACGAAATTTTTTCTCCAATGCGTCGTTCACAAAGAAAATATGCGGGAGGGCGCGCGTCCCCGCGCGCTTTGTCTACGCACATGATCACGAGACACCCCTGCGCGCGAGGACGCGCGCCCTCCCTATACAAGTTTCAAACCTGCGATTCCGGCGACGATTAACAGCAGACATGCGATGCGCATCGCACTGGCGGATTCGCCAAACAGTACAATTCCCAGTATCGCGGTGCCCACGGCGCCAACGCCGGTCCATACGGCATACGCGGTTCCAATCGGCAGGGTCTTCGTTGCATAGCCGAGCAGGCCCATACTAATAATCATAGCGGCGACCGTCAGCACCGTAGGGGTGAGTTTGGAGAAGCCTTCGGTGTATTTCAGCCCAATTGCCCAACCGATCTCGAAAATTCCCGCGGCGACCAGTATAAGCCAAGCCTGTGTATTGGTAGACAATTCCCGTTCCTTTTTTTGCTATGCGCACAACGACTTCACATCGTCAGTCGAAAGCGCCGCGCCGTAAATGCGCAGGTCTTTCATTGCGCCGTTGAAATAGTCGTGCATGCCGAACCCAATGCGCAAGGGTTTGTCGTTGGTGACGTCAAATGCGGCGGCGTCAAATGGGCCGCTTTGGGCGACCTGCGCGCCGTCGACGTACAGCAAAAGTTGGCCGCCGTTTCGCACTGCCGCGACGTGGCGCCACCCAGGTTCAAGCGCGTGGTCGTGCGTGACGCATTTGCCCGCTTCGATGCGCATCACCCGGCCGGAGGGCAGCGTGCCGCAATACAGTTCGCCCTTATGCACCGCCATGCTCCATGCGCGCCGATATTTCACGTCCGGCGTTGTATCGACGCGCCCCGTGAGCGTCCACGAGCCGTCGCCGTCGTAGCGATAGACCTGCGCGAGGGGCAGCGTGCCCGCGTACAATTTGCCGTTGTACGTCGCCATGGCCATCACTTCGAGTTCTTCGCCGAGGCGTCCCGTGTTTTCCCAACCCATCTGGCCGTCCCAACGGTATACCGCGCCGCTGGGCCACGCGCCAATGTACAACTCGCCCTCGTAGGACATGAACGAATACGTCTGCGTGACTTCCGCCGGTTTGCCGAGGTCATCCCATTGCTGCCCTCCGGCGTAGCGGTAGATGTTGTAATCCTGGTCGTAGCTGCCGCCGTAGATGTGACCGCGCCACACGCTCATGGGCACGATGCGTCCGCCGGGGTTTGTGCCGGGATGCCCGCACGCGTTCCATTGCGTGCGGCCATCGTAGCGGTACACGCCCGGCGGCGCGTAGAGCGACGATGCGTAGAGTTTGCCGCGATAGACGATCAGACTGTGAATGGCTTCGTGTCCTTCGAGCACGCCGACTTCGGTCCACTTCTGATCCCCGTCGTAACGGAAGATACGTCCGCCCGGCGTTTCGTTTTCCGATTCCGCGAGCGACGACCCGCGCGATCGGTAGTGCGACGCTGCGGCGTAGAGTTGTCCGTCGAATTCGCAGAGCGCGATGACGGAGTTCGAGGCATACGGTGCGCCGAGATCTTCCCAGTCCGTGCCGCTTTTATAACGCCAGACGTGACCCTTTTCGGTTGCGCCGGCTTCAAAGGTCCCCGCATATAAATCGCCCTTGTGCACGCAGAGGCAAAACACGCACACCGCGTTGCCGGGCCGGCCGCAGTCTTTCCAGTCGGGGTCAATCGCGCCGTTGTCGATGCCGAAGATGAGATTGCGCCAGTTCGCGCTGGACGACGTCACTCCCGCGTAATTCATCAAACCAAAGTTGATGCCCTTGCGCGCGACGGGATCGTACTTGCACAGGATGTCGCCGAGGACGTGGTCCAGCACGGCTTCGGTGCGGATATGCGCGGAGATCGTGAAATCTCCTGCGCCGAGATGTAGCGCAGGATGGTCCGGGACTTCGATGTGCGCCCCGCGCCCGTCAAACCAGGCCGCCCCCTCGCGAAACGTCACGCCTCGGGCATCCCCATGAATACCGTTCGGCCCCGCGTCGCCCGCGTCGGAAGTGAGTGGAAAATGAGCGATGAGCGCGTCTTGCAATGCCATGATAGATGCCCCGTGAATTCCGCTGGCTAAAATGGAAGATTAGCAAATGTCGAGCGCCAAGGCACTTCGCCAAGTTTTCTATTCTGCTTCCCATTCTTCCTCTTGCTCTACGGCCACAAGGTCAAGAGCAAGATCGGCCTGAGTGGCAAGTCCGCTGGCAACAATCGCTATTCGAGTGCTCTCAAGACGGGAACTTATATCCTGTTCACGCCGAAAGATTGCGCGAAGTTCGACTTCTCCCACCGCCACGCCTCTTATTTCGTAGCGTCCATCCTGATCCGTCCATGCCACCAATTGTGCAACACCCCCGGGAATTACCTGAGCAGCTTCAACCGGCTGCCCATCGTATGTGACTATGCCATATACTGTGCCAAAGCTTTCGAGGGTGATGTCAACTCGAACGACCTTGTCGGGGCGCGGCCGAGTTTTAAGCGATGCGGGCGAAAAATTCTTCGCGGTTACGATCAAACTGGTAAGCTTAGCGGGCAAGTCATTCAAAATAAAATCACCACCTTGATCAGTTACGGCGCTGAGTACCAGAATCTCCATGTCCGGCGCTCCAGATGGTATACCGATTGCAATATTCGCGTTGGCAATTGGATTACCCGCGGCATCTAGTACTGTCCCCTCCACCGTACACACCGCAGGTTGCAATGCGACCTCTATTCCACTAACCGAGTCAGTATTCGAAAGTGTCCCGACATAGTGATGCATTGGCACATATCTCCTGGCCTTTACCAACAACACTTTCGGTGTTCGAGGTTGTGGATACGATGTAATGCTGAATTGTCCTTTGACGTTCTCAAACTGTTTCAGTTTTGTCCGCGCGACGCTTTCAGGCTTGTAAAGTGAGCCTTCGGCCTCGATGGCGATTTCAAATTGCCCAATAGGTTTCCGGGTGATCGCGTCTATGACACGACCTGATATTGTAGCTTCTCGCGAGCCAGCAGGCTCCAGATGAATCGTGACATCGGTGGTGCCAATAGAAATGCCGTCAACTTTTGCGCGCGCAAAATCGGGGTGAATTATCATCAATTGATAATCCGCATCGCTCAGTCCAAGCAATTCGAAGCGACCGTCTTCCTGAGAAACGCATGCATCCGGGGTCGTTCCCTGTCCGACGGCCATCACATTTGCGAGATGGACTGGCGCGCCTTTCGGGTCAAATACGTGACCGGAAATTCGCAACAACGAACCTTCATCATACACCAGCCGAAGTCCCTGCCGCGTCTCTCCATCCCGTAACGTAATGGGATCGGCATCGACCACGCTGCGTTGCAGACCCGTGGATGGGCCAAGATGAACGGTATACTCGCCTCCTGCAAGACCTGACAATTCGAAAGACCCGTCATCGTTCGACTTGGTCTGTCGCCGTGTTTCCTGGTCTCCGGCCAGCCGTAGAAAAATCGTCGCGAGCTGCGGTTGACCCGAGCCGTTCACCACGGTTCCCAATACCCGGGCATCTCCAGCAGGCATCGGCTGGCCAGCCTCATCGGTCGTCACTTTTACGATTCTTGGGGTGCGTGGCGGGGCAAGCTCCGGAGATTCTGTGTTGACGGGACTCTGACGAAATTGCGGTGCGGAATTGGAACTTTCAACCTGGCGATTTGTTGGAGCCAATTCATTTTGCTGTGGAGCGGCTCGCAGGAAATAAAATGCAACAGAGACAACAGCTATTAGAAACACTAATGCCCATCGTTTCTTTTTAGAATCCATCCGATTTACCCCTAAACCCTGATCAGTATGCCGTTGCACGTTGAAGTTAACCATGTTCGCGAGTCGGCTAGAGTTCCCGGTAATCTATTGACACTTCACCGTCAATGCATTACTCTTGGGATGTTCTTGGGGCTGCATTTCGCTTTTTGGGATGCTTTTGCGAGGCGCACTGGGTTGGCCGAATGGCAACAACTGTGCACATAGTACAAAGGACGTTTGCTGCTGAGCCGGGCACTGGGGAGTGCTGGCGCGGTAGCGGAAAGGTCTCGTATGTCTCGCACGAATCGGTTCGCCTCAACACTTCTTGCCGCGCTAATCCTATCTCTCACGGCCCACGCCGGATCGTTGCGGTTTTCGGGCAAGTCCATTGACACCTCGACGCTCCCGTCGCTGACGCAAAAACAACTTGATGCCCGCGGAAAAGCCGTCGAGCGGATTACCGTCGTTGTGCAGTTTTCCGGTCCTATCAAGACGGGCGACATTTCTGCGCTCGAACGCGCGGGTGCAACCGTCCATCAGTATTTGCCCGATTACGCGTATCTGGTCACGGTTCCCGCGGACGCGTTGGGGAAGTTGCAGACTGTGCCGGGGGCGGTGTGGACGGGGCTATTGCCACCGGACGCGAAGGTCAGCCGCGTTATCAGCGCGGAAATAGCCAAGTTGGACGCCAAGGCCGCCGCAACGCCGATGTCATACATCGTGCTGAGCGTGGATGCGCGTGCGGCCAAGGAGCTTGAAGGCGCGGGATATCGCAATCTCCGCACGCGGCGCACACCGATGGGTTGGTATGAGACGCGCGTGGTTGCTCCGCTGTCCAAGTCTTCCGACATTTCGCAGATCGATTCCGTGTTTCGCGTTGAGACGATGCCGCAATATGAGTTGCACGGCGAACGCGCAATTCAAACCGCCGCGGGAAACTTGAACGCGGGCGGCACCGCGCCGTCGGGGCCGGGATACGAGGCATGGCTGGATGCGCACGGTCTTACGGGCGGCGCGGGTATGGTCGTGCAGGTGCAGGACGATGGCCTCGACAAGGGCATTGCGACGAACCTGCCGGGCACGGCGCACGTGGACATCCTCGGCCGAATCGGGGGCATTGCAAACGCGACGGGCGACCTGCTCGGAGACAGCCGCGCCGGGCATGGCCAGATCAATACGGGCATCATCATCGGCAATGCTGCATTGGGCGCCACGGATAGCGCGGGCTTCCTGCGCGGGCTGGGCGTCACACCGAATGCTTCGGTGTACGCCACCAAGATATTCCGCAACGACGGCGACTTCGATATCGGCGCGACGACGTTTACCGAACTTGCGCGATTGGCGCAGAACGCGGGCGCGCGGTTCTCGAATAATTCATGGGGCGCATCTGTCGATGGCGAGTACACCTCCGATTCCGCAGAGTTCGATGCGCTCACCCGCGACAGTGATCCTAACGAACCCGGCAACCAGCCGATGGTCTATTTCTTTTCAGCGGGCAACGACGGACCCGCGAACGGCACACTTGGCTCGCCGGGCACCGCGAAGAATGTCATTACCGTGGGCGCGACGGAGAACAGCGACGCTGACGGCAAGGACGGCTGCAACATCAACGCGGCGAACTCGAACAATAACCGCGACCTCGCGGCGTTCTCAAGTCGCGGCCCGGCTATTGATGGCCGTTTCGGCATTTCAATTGTTGCGGTAGGCACGCACGTTGCCGGACCTGCATCGACGGTCACCGGATACGATGGGACAGGTATTTGCGATCAATATTGGCCCATCGGCCAGACGGATTACGCGCGGTCATCGGGCACGAGCCATTCGTGTCCGATCGCCTGCGGCGCGGGAATGCTGGTGCATGAACTGTTCAGCACGCAACTTGCGCCGCTCGGGTTTCCTTCCGCGCCAAGCCCCGCGCTCGTGCGCGCCATCCTCACCAACACCGCAACCAGCATCCAGGGCGGCGGCGACGGCAATGGCGGCACGATCGGACACATTCCGAACAACAAGCAGGGCTGGGGGACCGTAAATCTTGGCACGCTGATGGACATGAAACATACGCTATACACGCACGACCAGGAACACGTGTTCACGGCGTCCGGCCAAACACTGGAAATCGCGCTCCGAGCCGTCGATGTCAGCAAGCCGGTCAAGATCACGCTCGCCTGGACCGATGCTCCCGCCGCGCCGGGCACCGCGGTAAACCTTGTGAATGACCTCGATCTCGAAGTCGTCAGCGACGTCACCACAATCCGCGGCAACGTATTCACCAATGGGTTTTCGACCATCGGCGGTAACGCCGACCACACCAACAATATTGAAGCCGTCTATATCGCGGGTACCAGCGGAGAAGTCATCACCGTGCGGGTGAAAGCGTTCAACATCGCTGCGGACGGCGTGCGAAACATAGGTGGCGCGTTGGACCAGGATTTCGCCTTATTTGCGTGGAACGCGACCGATCAAAGCGAACAGGGACTTGTCCACGTTTCACCGGGCTTGGTTTCCTGCGATGACACCCTGACGGTATCGGTAAGCGATTCGGATTTGCGCGGAGCGTCGGTTGTTGATGTTGTTGTGACTTCGAGCACGGGCGACGTTGAAGTGGCGACGCTGGCGGAAACCGATATTGATTCGGGGTTGTTCACGGGTGAGGTGGTGCTGAGCTCGGAGACGAGCCCCGGCGCAGGCATCGTGTCGGTCGCAAATGGCGCTGCGGTCACCGTTGCGTATTCGGATGCGAGCGACGCAAACGGCCAGCCCGCGGAAGTCTCCGACGCTGCGCTGGTAGATTGCGCGCCGCCGGTGATCTTTGATGTACAGATCGACGATCAGTACAGCACGCAGGCGACGGTGAGTTTCTCGACAGATGGACCGGCTTCGAGTACGGTCATGTTCGGGCAATCGTGCAACGCCACTTCACAAATTCGCAGCGGTGGCGACAGCGTCACGCAACATTCCGCGGTGCTCACCGGTCTCTCTCCTTCCACGCCGTACTTTTTCGTGGTCCGCGCGACGGATATGGCGGGCAATCAAGCGTTTGCGAATGACGGCGGATGCTTTTTCTTCACCACGTCCGAACGTCCCGACTTTTTCACTGAAGCATTTCCAACCGGTGACAATGACCTGCATAACCAGTCACTGTTATTTACCCCTAACGGATCGACCAGTTTCTACAGTGTCTGCCGGACGACAGCGTTTATTTTTCCCTCGAACCCCACGACGGGAACGGTGCTGAACCTGACCGACGACAGCTTCGTTGAAGTGGCGCTTGGGGACGGCAAGTCATTTCCCTTCTACGGCATCGATTACACGAAACTCTATATCGGCAGCAACGGATATATCATGTTTGATGAGGGTAATGATGAATACTCCGAATCCCTCCAGGGGCATTTCGCACAACCGGGCATCTCCGCGTTGTTTGACGACCTCGTGCCTGACAGCCAGCATCCGCTGCGGTATCAGCAACTCGCCGATCGGGCGGTGGTGAGCTGGGTGAATGTGCCCGAGTTCGGCGTGGCGGATGCGAACAACGTTCAGGTCGAGCTGTACTTCGACGGGCGCATCCAAGTTACGCATCTTCAAATTGACTCGCTTGATGGAGTCGTCGGGCTGTCGAAGGGCCTCGGCGTCCCCGCGGATTTCATCCAAAGCGATTTGAACGCGTACGGGTCCTGCGACTCGTCGTACACCATCGCGGGTGTCGTCACGCTTCCGGGAGGCGCGGCATTGGAGGGCGTAACGCTAGACGGCTTGCCCGGAAATCCGGTGACCGGCGCGAATGGCGCCTATTCCGCCACCGTGCCTGGCGGATTCGCGGGCGTGGTGACGCCACAGCTTTTGGGCTACAGCTTTTCGCCAGTGTCGCGTACCTACGTGAATGTTGCGGCGGACCTTCCAGCGCAAGATTACGCAGCGTCGCAGGCGGCGTTAAGCGTGTCTCCCACGCAACGTGACGTTGGCCCCGGCGCGGAAATTACAGAATTTTCGGTCCAGAATGTTGGCGCAGGTTTGATGAACTGGACCGCGGAAATTCTTGGCGACGCGACATGGCTCTCGCTGGAATCCGGCGCAAGCGGCTCCGGCGATGGGACAGTGCGCATTGCAGTTGAAGCAAACACAATCGCGAGCGAGCGGTCGGCGACATTGCGCATCAGTGCGCCAGGCGCAACCGGCAGCCCCGCGGACGTAACGATTCTGCAGGGGGCCGCGCCAGCATTAACGGTGTCGCCGTCTGCGCGTACCGTCGGCGCGGCGGCGGGTGTGACGTCATTCGTGGTAGCCAACGCCGGCGGTGGCACATTTTCGTGGACTGCGATCGTGCAAACGGGCGGTGAGTGGTTGAATGTCACCAGTGGCGAGGATGGCTTGAACAGCGGCGTGATCGGCCTGTCGTTCGCGAAAAATACGGGCAATCAGCGCACGGGCACACTACGCATCAGCGCGCCTGGCGCGGTGAATCCGACCGTTGATGTCACTGTCACGCAGGCCGCCGCGCCCAGTATCGCCGTTGCGCCCGATAGCCGGGAGCTGCCTTCGGATGCAGGCACAGCCACTTTCGATCTCAGCGTGGAGGGTGGCTCGGGTATTGATTGGGACGCGACAGTATTGAATGGTGACTGGTTGGTTATCACTACTGGCGCGAGTGGAACGGACGGTGGCCAAATCGAAGTTGCGTATGAATCAAATCCTGGGGCCGATTCGCGCACGGCATCGATCCGTATTATCGCGCCGGGAGCGCGCAATGCGCCTGTAGTTGTCGTGGTGACACAGGCGGCATTCGTCCGGTTGCAAGTGCAGTCGCCGAACGGCGGCGAGAAACTTCGCCGCGGCAAAAAGGTTTCCATCCGATGGAAATCGCAGGGTAGCCTGGAAGGACCCGTGCGTGTCGAGCTTTACCGGCATGGCGTGTTGGTGGAACAAATCCGGGAAGGATTGACCAACGATGGAAAAGCGCCTTGGCGAGTGCCGAAAGAAATCACGCGCGGGGGTGGTTATCAGGTCCGCATAAGTTCAGAAACTGACGCGACCTTATCAGACTTTAGCGACGATACATTTAGAATTCGATAATTCCGGAGCGCGGGTTTCCAACCCGCGATTGAATTCTTTATCAAGAAAATGGCGGGTTGAAAACCCGCCCTCCCGGGTTAATTCGGACGCTCTTTTGTTTTGAGCCAGCCTTCGTCAAAGGTTGCGTGTTTGATGCTAAACCGGCGGTAGGTGTAGGTCAGGTGTACCATGCCGTCGGATGACTGAATGATGCAGGGGTAGGAGAACTCGCCCCAGTCCTGTTCCATGATTTTTATTTCGCCCCAGGTCTTGCCGTCGTCCGTGGACTGAATGATGTTGAATGGTGTGCGGTCCCATTCGGGCGTGTTGTTGTATGCAAGTAAGATGCGGCCGCTGCGCAGTTTCGTGACGGCGATACCGGATTCGGGACAGTTCAGATCGGTTTTCTCCGGCGTAGTCCAGGTGTTGCCGCCGTCTTTCGATGCGCTCTGAAGGATGCGCGGATGCCCGCGCATAAGGCTCACCAACTCGCCGTTGTCGCGCTCGAACACCGTGGGCTGTTCACCGCCGGGCATCAGGCCAATGCGTTTCCACGAGCGATTGTTTTCCTCGAGCACGAGCAGAAAACCCGCGTACACGCTATCCACGTCGCCGCTGACGGGCAGCGCGAAGCGCCCGTCTTTTAATGTCAACGGCGCATTGCGCGGGAGCCAACCGAAACTGTTGGGAAGTTCCGCGTCTTCGGTCCAAGTCTTTCCACTGTCAGATGAGGTGCGCGCGATGAGGCGGCATTGCGACCAGCCGGAGCCGCGGCGCGTGGGCCGGCTGCCTTCCATGCGGCCCCAGATGATCCACACGTGCTTGTCCGGCGTGGCAAAGATTATTGCGTTGCCCGGCGGCGTTTCGGGGTTCCACACGATGCGCTCCGGCGTTGTCCAAATGCGTTTTCCTTTGGGTAGCCGCGCAAGGTACAGCGCCTGGTCGTCGGCCGATTCGTAGCTGCCTGCGTACCAGAGGCACAGCATGTCGCCATTGGGCGCTTCGGTGATCGTCGAGCAATGGTGTACGGCGACATCGGGAATTTTGGTGAAGATCAATTCGGATGAGAACGACATTGTCCCGTAGGGATCGGGTATTGCGCGCTTTGCTCCGGGTTTGGTGATGGGCGTGCCGGTGGGCGTTGTCGTAGATACCTTGACCGGTTCCTTTGCAAGCAACGCGACAATCGCGGATTCAAGTCCTTCTGATTCCGTTCCGAGGCCACCGTGATACAGCAGTTTGCCCGTGGCGTCGAGCAGGTAAAACGACGGAGTAACGGTCGCTCCGAACTTTTTTGCGGTGGCGCCGGAGGGTTCACGATAGATGGGGAACCGGCAGCCCAAGTTTTGCGAAAATGTACGAAGTTCATCGCCGCTTTCCGCGGGATTTGATACCACTCCGACAAATAAGACTTCATTCTGGCGGTATTTTTCATGGACTGCGTTTATTGCCGGAAACTGCGCGATGGTGGTGTCGCAACGTCCTGATAAGAACACGACAACGGTGCCCGCGCGGTCGGCGTAATTGTCCATGGTGCGCGGATGTCCGTCCAGCGTCTCGAACGACACCGGTCCCGCCGCCTCGCCCAACGACAGCGCGTGCGCGGGGCAGATCGCCGTCAAAGCAAAAATCATCAACGCCAGGCTCAGTCGCATTGCAGACTCCCCCGATTGAAATTATGTGCCATACTAGGGCCGATTGTATCGAGTCTTCGCAAGCGTTTGCTACGCTGTCGTTCCTTGTTAATCCCAATGAAATCCGGTATCGTGCCACGCTGCTGCGATTGGGGCGGAATTGCGCTGAGATGGAGTTTGTGCGCGTGAAGCAGGTGATCAACATCAAGGGTGCGATCAGCGTCGCCGAGGTGCCGGAACCGGCGTGCGGCGCGGGTGAAGTCAAGATCGCGGTCACGCATTCCCTCATCAGTTCCGGCACGGAAACCTACACTATCGCCCAGACGGGCCAAAACCTCCTGGCTCGCGCGAAAGACCGGCCTGACCTCGTAAAAAAAGTGTGGGACCGCGTCAAGACCCAGGGCGTTTCCGCCGCGATTTCCGCTGTGCAGGAAAAAGTCAACGAACCCAAACCCATGGGCTACAGCGCGGCGGGGATTGTGGTCGAAGTTGGAAATGAAGTTACGCGTTTCGCTCCCGGCGACCGCGTGGCATGCGGCGGATCGAGCGCGAGTCACGCGGAAATTGCGTGCGTGCCCGAGAACCTTGTGGTGCGCGCGCCGGATTCGGTCGAACCCCAACACGCCTGTTTCGCGACGCTTGGCGCGATTGCCTTGCAGGGCGCGCGGCGCGCGCAGATTGAGCTGGGCGACAACGTCGTCGTGTTGGGACTCGGGCTTGTGGGCCAGCTCGCCATTCAGTTTGCGAAGGCCGCGGGCGCGCGCGTGCTCGGTTTCGACCTCGCGCAGGACCGCGCCGATCTCACCAAAGAACTCGGCGCGGATGAGGCACACGCTTCCGGTGCAGTCAATTCGTTGGAGCGCGTGCTCGAATTCACCGGCGGCGTAGGCGCGGACGCCGTGATCGTCGCCGCGGCTACAAAAAGTTCGCAGCCGGTGAACGATGCAATTGCGATGGCGCGCATGCGCGGTCGCATTTCGATCCTCGGAATAGTTGGTCTTGAACTCGAGTACCACGCTTTCTACGCGAAAGAACTCGACGTCTTCATGTCGCGCTCGTACGGCCCTGGCCGGTACGACGTGAATTACGAGGGGCGCGGGCTCGACTATCCCATCAGTCATGTGCGCTGGACTGAGAACCGCAATATGGGCGCGGTGCTTCGCATGATCGCGGATGGACGCCTTGATGTCGCGCCGCTGATATCCGAAGTCGTGCCGATCGGTGACGCAGAACGCGCGTACGCACAATTGCAATCCGGCGAGACGCGTCCTTTAGGTATCGTATTGGAATATCCGACACCCACGAAACGCAAAGTCCCTCCTCCTTCCGCGCCGACTGCGCCGAGACGTGGCGCGCGCAATGTCACACGTATCGCCGTGATTGGTTGCGGTGGGTTCGCGAAGAAAGAACGCTTACCCTATCTTCACAAGATGCCGGGATTCGAGATCGGCATGTTGATCAGCCGCAGTGGACCAAAGGTGAAGCAACTTGCGGAACACTATGGCGTCGTGAATTACGGCACGGAATACGAAGAAGCGTTGAATCGTTCCGACATTGATTTGGTGCTTATCGCAACGCCGAACAGTTTGCACGCTCCAATTGCGCTGGCAGCGGCGAAATCGGGCAAGGACGTGATCGTCGAGAAACCGATGGCGGTAAACCGGCGGGAACTGGATGATCTATATGCCGCGCTTCAGCAACATCCCGTCCGGTTCGCATGCGCGTTCAACCGCCGGTTTGCACCGGCGTCCATCGGGTTGAAGCAATTCGCCGATGCGTGCGCGGGACCGAAATCAGTCGTGTACCGGTGCAACGCGGGCCTGCTGCCGCCGGGACATTTCATGCATCCGCCGGAAGAAGGCGGTGGCCTCGTGGTGGGCGAGGCGTGCCACTTCTACGACTATTGCGCGTGGCTAATAGGAAGCGTGGCGGTAAATGTCGCATCCGCTTCAGTCTCGTATGAAGGACAGCAGTTCGTCGGAACCGACAACATCAGTTCGGTTGTCCGATTCGCGGACGGTTCGACCGCGACTGTTATCTACACGACCATGGGCAACGCGAAACTGCCCAAGGAACGGGTCGAAATGTATGCGGGGGGTGCGTGCGCCGTGGTGGACGACTACACCTCCCTCCAGTTTTACGGCGCATCGGGCAAGGCGTGGAACGGCGCGCAGGACAAAGGGCATCGCGCGATGCTCTCGGCCATTGTCGACGCGTTCCGCGCGGACAGCGACCTACCGATTGGACTCGATGCTTCGTACACCAGCCACGTGCTGACATTCGCCGCGCTCGAGTCCGCGCGGACTGGCGCGGTAGTTTCGCTGTGACGCTTCCATTTTAATGACACGGCCATGAGTGTGCTCACCAGCATTAGCAAATTGCGCAACGCGGGATTTCGGTGGTCCATGCGCGCAATTCGCACACGCGTGACGCGCAAGGCTCAAATCATTCCTCCTGTTCGCGCGTTTCTCGACTCACATTGGAAGGTAACGCCGGAGTCGCTTGCCAGCGCGATCAATTTCCCTGAAGGCGCGTCCGGGGATCTGCGCGCAACTTTCGTAACGCGCGCGACCGCCAAACATTTTCTTGATGGCGCGCAGAAAACCGCCGACACCGCGCGGGACCATTTTCCAGATGCCGCCATAAAAACCATCAAACTCGCAGACCGCGTGTGCGCGCACCGCTTTCATTTTCTCGGCAGGGATGCAGTATTCAATGAAGTGATCGATTGGTTCTGGATTCCGGACACAAATGCGCGGTGGCCGTGGCAACATTCCGAAGATTTTCCGAAAGGGTTTTACAATCGTCCGGACAGGCCGGGCGACATAAAACATCCATGGGAATTGAACCGTCATCAATACTGGGTGACGCTCGGGAAAGCCTACTGCTACACCCGCGACGAGAAATACGCGCGCGCGTTTACGGACCAACTGTTGAGCTGGATAGTCGCGAACCCGTTTCGCATGGGGATCAACTGGTTCAGCGAAATGGAAATGGGAATACGGCTGATTTCGTGGTCGAACGCGTTCTGGTTGATGAAGGATTCGCCGTATTTTCAGGAGCACGGGCTCGATCCATTTCTGTGCGCATTGTATCAGCACGCGCGTTATCTGCGCAGAAGGCTTACCACCGGATGGCTCGCCGCGAACAACCACCTGCTCGGCGAAACGGCGGGCTTGTTTGCATTCGCAACGCTCTTTCCGCAGTTCAAGGAATCATCAGAATTCAAGCAGGTTGCGCTATCCATTTTCGCCGACGCACTGGAACGGCAAATCTATCCCGATGGCGTGAACCGCGAACAGGCCACGGGCTATCACCGGTTCGTCCTCGATTTCATTTGGACAGTCGTGCGGTTGGGCCAGTTAAACGGCGATACAATGCCGCCCGTGATCTTGCAACGTCTCGAGAGAATGCTGGAGTACGAAGCCGCGATCACCGCGCCAAACGGGTTGGCGCCGCAGATCGGCGATTGCGATGACGGCCGCGGATTGTATTCAACGGAGTCCGTGCCGTTCTTCGATTTTCGCGGATGGCTCGGGGCAGGTGCATGGCAGTTTCAACGGAACGACCTGTGGCGCGCGGCAAACGGCGGGAACGAAGAAACCCTTTGGTTGCTGGGCGCTGAAAATTGGACTGCGCTGCGCGGCATGATCCCGCATCACCTACCGCAATCCTCAATCCATTTTCCCGACGGAGGACACTGCATCCTTCGCACCGGCGACGCTCCTGAAAATTCTTTCGTATTTGTCCGGTGCGGAGAATTTGGACTCGGGTTGGATGGCAGCAGCGCGCACAGCCATGCGGACATTCTTGCGCCAGTGATTGTGCTGAATGGAATCCCAATCATCATCGACAGCGGAACATTTGGGTATCTGCTTGGGGACGCGGAGCGCGATCTGTTTCGTTCGACCGCGCTGCACAATACGATGGCCCCGCGCGGTATCGATCAGGCCCGCATGTTTCCCGTCTGGGGATGGGAAAAAGTGCCGTTGTCTCACATTACGGAGTGGACATCGGCCGAATCGCACGTTCGCATGGCGGGTACTTGCCAGTCGTTTGAAGACTATACGCACCACCGTTCGATTGAATTACGAAACAAGCCGGTGCGGATTGAGATTCGCGACCACCTGGAGTCACGCCGCTCATGCGACGCTATTGATGCGCACTTGTTACTTGCACCCGAAACAACCGCGAAATGCGTCAGTGCGAATGAAATATCCGTGACACGCGGCGGCAACGTGATAGCCGCTATCGAAACTACGGGGTTCGATGAAATCGACGTTGCGGAAGTCTGCTACTCGCCTTCGTACGGAATAAAGCTCAAGACGCAGCGAATCCGATTGACCGTCCGCAGAAAAGTTGCCGACACCTGCATAATCATCCATGCTTGAAAAGCGGTGGGAGCAGGCCCATTTGGACTGCGGCGGCCCTTAAGGCGCCGCTTTGGCTGTATCGCAGATGGCCAACCCTTGCTCACTGCGCGCACGATGTCCTCTCCCGTAAACAGCAAAATTGCCGGATGTTCAAACCTTCTTAATCGCCTTGATGGCGAGTTTCCAACCGCCTTTCGGCTCGGACTCCCGCGCGTCGCTCCATCGAATCAGCGGATACAGAATCGGAAAGCCGAGGTATTGCAGTTTGGGTTGGCGGCTCACCAAATTGTATGCGCGATGGGCCGATGGCGAACAGATGATGAATTGGTGTTCGACCAGGGTCAGGCCCGCCGACTGAAGACATTCGGCGGCGTATGGCACGTCGTAGAGATGCGGCGTGAAATATTTTCGATGATGTTCCTCCCGGCGCGCCTGTGTGGTGCCCGGGAAGGTAAGGCTGTCCAAGGTCAACGCCAGGAGGCCGCCGGGCCGAAGGCAACGGCCCATCTCGGAGAACGCGGCGGTATTGTCGGGGACATGCTCAATCGAGCAGATTCCGAATATCCTGGTGAAATAATCCGTGGGAAACGGCATGTCCGTGACCGAGGCCTTGACATAGGTCAGGCGCGGCCGCGAATGTATCGCCACGGCGCGACGCAGCGCGGCGGAATCGATATCCACACCCACTGTTCGCGCGCTGCGGGTTATCCTGCTCGTCCAATAGCCGTCGCCACACCCAATGTCGCATACGACATCATCCGGCGTGAACTTCAACATACGCTTGATAATCTGCACTTCAATTCGCCGGGAAACAAGCAATGGATGTATCGGCATGGTCCTCTTCCTGCTCAACCGCGGGGATGCAGCGCGGAATTCTATCAGAACAGGCGGGCAATATTCGTCTGCGCAGCGACATTTTGCCGGCGCGCAATTGAAGATATCCGGGCCCCATGCTATCTTCGTCGCTGTCATTTGCGACAAGCGACCTGTATTGATTGATGGGGTGGCGGGTGTGAAACTCGAACATGTTCCTTGCTGCTTGTGCCAACACGCTGAAAGCGAACCTTGGGCGAGCGAGAATAACTACACGATGGTGAAATGCCGCGGTTGCGGTCTTGTCTATCTCAATCCTCGCCCTGCCGCAAGTGATATTGACGAAGCCGCTCGAACGGGCATGCATAAATTTGGCGATCAGGCTCTGAATGTCATCGGAAGCTATTCGCCCCGAAAAGTGAGGCTGTACGCGAACCGGTTGCGAGAACTAATGCCTGACCAGGCACAAGCAACCGGTCCATACTCCTGGCTCGATATCGGCGCGGGCTATGGCGAAATGCTCAGCGCTGCACAAGAGATTCTGCCTTCCGGCTCGCGTATTGCCGGTATCGAACCCTGTGAGCCGAAGGTGCAGAAAGCCAAGGCCCTTGGCATCGCAGTTACGGCGACGCCGCTATCGAAAGTCGAAGGCACGCATACCCATCTCTCGTTAATCAATGTCTTTTCCCATCTGCCGGACCCGGTGGAATTCCTGCGGCAACTCGCTGGCCTGCTGGAAGTTGGCGGTACGTTGCTGGTAGTCACCGGCAATGGTGGCGATATTGCGCGCGACGAATTTCCGGGCTCGCTTTACCTTCCCGACCACCTGCTTTTCGCGGGCGAGGCCAATGTAAAAACCGCATTCGAGAGAGCAGGCTTCGAGATTATCGCCAACAAAGCGATCCGGATACTCCGTCGATGGATAGTCCATTTGTCACTGCCTTGAAGAACATTGCCCGCCGATTCCTTGGTAAACCGGTGCTGCCATTGAGTTTTCCCAAGGATTCCCGCTTTCGATCCCTGTGGGTACTCGCCAAGCGCACCCGTTGAGCACGATGCCCTCCAATACCCTCTTTTAGCGGCTGGCCAGGCAGTAAAAGCTTGACGACGGTAGTCCCGCTTTGGGATAGTGGTAGCTGGAGGGTTTTGTCGGATGATGATGCGGTATATCTCCATTGGTTGCGTTGCGTTGTGCGGAATGATGGTGTTCGCGGAAGAACCCGCGCCGTCGAATCCGCCGACTGTCGACGCGATCGTCGAACTCCTGAAAAAACTCGAGGCGGACCCGCCGTCCCGCGCGGAAGCGGAAAAGACGCTGAAAGATGGCCTCGAACAGATTCGACAGCAGGTAAATGAAAGCCAGCCCCCTGTCGAGGCTGCGGCGGCTGAAGTGGATGCTGCTGCGAAACGCGCCGCGGAGTTGGACGCCAAACTCGCCGAATTGTCCGCTCAAATAGACGCGGTCAAAAAGGACGCCGCCGACCATGCCGCGGCGGCGCCGGGTCTTCAGGAAAAACTCGATGCCGCGAAAAAGCAGCACACGGCGCTCGCCGATAAAATTACGATGTATGAACGCGCGCTGGAACTGATCGGCACGTTACAACCTGCGCCGGAGCCGGCACCCGAACAACCTGCTTCCGCGCCCGCTGCTGTTGCGGCGCTTCCCGCGGTGAATGAGGCTGATCGCGTGAATTATAACCGCGATATCCGTCCCATCCTCTCGAACAATTGCATGGCCTGTCATGGCCCCGATGAGGCCGAACGCAAGGCGGAACTGCGGTTTGACGAAGGGACCAGCGCCTACACCGCGTTGTCTTCCGGCAAACTCGCTATCGTTCCGGGCGACCCGGCGAAAAGCGAGTTGGTCGCGCGAATCACCGCGCACGACGAGGCGGACCGCATGCCGCCCGCGGCGTTTGGCAAAACGCTGACCCAGAAGCAAATCGATCTGCTGACGCAATGGATTGCTCAGGGTGGCTCGATGGACAAGCACTGGGCCTTCACCGCGCCTGCGCCGAGCGAAGCCCCGGTGATTGCGAAAGCGGATTGGGCGCGTAACCCTATCGACAACTTTATCGCATCGCGGCTCGAAACCGAAGGTCTCGCGCCGATGCCCGAAGCGGAGAAGCATTCGTTAATACGCAGGGTAACGCTTGACCTTACTGGTCTTCCCCCGACACTTGACGAAGTCACTGCGTTCGTCAGCGACACGAGCACGGATGCCTACGAGAAAGTTGTCGACCGGCTGCTCGCGTCGCCCCACTACGGCGAGCAGATGGCGCGCCATTGGCTCGATGTCTCCCGGTACGCGGACACGAACGGCTACCACGTCGATAACGAGCGTTACATGTGGCGCTGGCGCGATTGGGTGATTGGCTCGTTTAACGAAAACCAGCCGTTCGACAAATTTACCATCGAACAGATCGCGGGCGACTTGCTGCCCGAACCGTCCCTCGATCAACGCATCGCGACCGGATTCAACCGGAACCACATGATCACCTTCGAGGGCGGCGTCATTCCGGAGGAATACCGGGTAGCGTACGTCGTGGACCGAGTCAATACGACGTCAACGGTCTGGATGGGTCTGACTGTTGGTTGCGCCCAATGCCACGATCACAAGTTTGACCCGATTTCGATGCAGGACTTTTACGAATTTTACGCGTTCTTCAATTCGGTGCCTGAAAAGGGATCGGATGGCAACACGGGAAATTCCGTTCCTCTGATGAAGGCGCCCTTGCCCGATCAGAAGGTTGCGCTCGATGCCGCGCAAGCAGAAGTTGATGCGATGCTGGCGAACATCAGGCAACCACTTCCCGAAGTGGACGCGGCGCAGGCGGTCTGGATGAACGAGGCTGCCGACAAGGTGCGCGCGCGCTGGGCCGTAATGGATCCGGACAGCGTCGTTTCCTCGGGCGGCGCGACGCTCAAAGAGCAATACGACCGGTCCATCCTCGTCGAGGGCACGAACCCCGACACCGATGTTTATGAGTACACGGTGTCAACCGAATTGACAGACATCACGGCGATCCGCCTCGAAGCGCTCACGCACGACACATTGCCTGAGAAGGGCGCGGGGCGCGCATCGAATTCTAATTTTGTCGTCACTGAGTTTGAAGTCGAGGTTGCCGCAAAGTCCACACCAGAAAAGTTCGATCGCATGCCGCTCGCGGCAGCCAACTCCGATTATTCGCAATCCGGTTTCGAGATTGCCAAAGCGATTGACGCCAATCCCGAAACAGGGTGGGCGGTAGATGGCCCGACCAAGAAGGAAGCGCGGACAGCAGTCTTTGTCACCGAGAAACCGGCAGGATATGCGGGCGGTTCGATATTCCGCATCCGGATAAAACAGGAATCGAAATCTACTCAACACACGCTGGGCCGGTTCCGCATCGCGCTCACGACCGACAAGACCATGGGGCCTACAGAGTTTGGCCAGTGGTATGTGAACGGACCGTTCGTCGCCGCGGACGGCAAAACAGCGTATGAAACCGCCTACGAGCCTGAAAAAGGCGTTGACATCAAGGCAACGTACGAAGACCAGCGTTTGAAATGGGTATTGACGCCGACAATCGCGGATGGCCAACCCAATATTCTCAATGGCGACATCGCGGCGACCTACCTTTACCGCACGATTCAGGCTCCGAGCGCGCGCCAGATTTCGTTCGGCATAGGCTCGAATGACGCCGTGAAGGTATGGGTGAATGATCAGGTCGTGCTGGACAACAACGTCCAGCGCGCGCTTCTCGCGGATCAGGACACCGTAACGGCGCAGCTCGTCCAGGGCGAGAACCGCGTGCTGGTAAAAGTTGTGAATTATGGAAACCAGTATTCGTTCCAGTTCCGCCGGACTGACGAAAAAGTAGGTGACATTCCATTGGACGTCGAGCAGATTCTGCTCGCGGTGGACAATGCCCGCACGGACGCGCAGCGCGCGGTCTTGCAGGAATACTATCGGAGCCGGAACTGGAGCGAATGGCCCGCGCTGCAAACCCAGCTCGCGGCGCTTAACCAAAAGAAAACTGAACTCGATACAAAAGTTCCGACAACAATGGTAATGGCGGAGCTCGAGAAACCCCGCGAAACGTTTATGCTCAAACGCGGCCAGTACGACGCCCCGGGCGATACCGTTACGCCGGCCGTGCTCACGAACCTGGCGCCAATGCCCGCGAACGCGCCGCTGACCCGCCTCGGCCTTGCGCAATGGCTGGTAGACCCGTCGCACCCGCTGACTTCTCGCGTTGCCGTAAACCGGTATTGGCAACGTTACTTTGGGACGGGCCTGGTAAAAACTTCGGAAGATTTCGGAGTGCAGGGTGATTGGCCTTCGCATCCGCAATTGCTGGATTGGCTGTCACTCGAATTCATCCGCACCGGCTGGGACGTCAAAGCATTGCAGCGTTTGATCGTGACCTCGGCGACGTACCGTCAATCCTCGAAGTCAACATCCGATTTGTTGGGAAAGGACCCGGAAAACCGCCTGCTCGCACGCGGTTCCCGATACCGCCTTGACGCGGAAGAGGTCCGCGACAACGCGCTCGCCGTGAGTGGACTCCTGGTTAATACCATTGGCGGTCCGAGCGTGAAGCCGTACCAGCCGAAAGGCATCTGGGAAGAAGTTTCGTACGGAGACAAGACGTTCACCGCGCAATTCTTTGAACAAGACAACGGCGAAAACTTGTACCGCCGCAGCATGTACACGTTCTGGAAACGGCAGTCTCCGCCGCCTTCCATGCTGATTTTTGACGCGCCAAACCGGGAAGTATGCACCGCTCGGCGCGCGCGGACCAATACGCCGCTGCAGGCGCTCGCTCTGTTGAACGATCCGCAGTTCGTCGAAGCCGCGCGCGTGCTCGCGCAACGCATGATGAAGGAAGTAGATGCCGGCGATCCGGCCGCGCGCATCTGTTACGCGTTTCAGTTGGCAACCGCCCGCGTTCCTAACGATGACGAATGCGCGATCCTGACGAAGATTTTTGGCGATCAGCTCGCAGTATACCGCGCCAATACCAATGCCGCGCTCGAATTGCTCTCCGTGGGCGAATCCAAACGCGACGAAATGCTCGACCCCGCGGAACTCGCGGCGTACACAACTATCGCCAGCATGATCCTCAATTTGGATGAGACCGTGACGAAGGGGTAGCTTGTATCCCGCGATTTCCTGATTAAAAACGAGGCGACGCCAAAATGAGTTCACACAGCCCCATCGCCGAGCATGCGCTCTTGCAAACGCGCCGCCAATTTTTTGGACGGTGTGCGTGCGGGATTGGCGGGGCCGCGTTGGGTTCATTGCTGAACCCCGCGGCATTTGCGTCGGCGCCGAAAGGGTCCCACGGTCTTCCACACTTTGCGCCGAAGGCCAAACGCGTGATCTTTCTGTTTCAATCCGGCGGACCATCGCAACTCGACCTCTTCGACTACAAACCCATCGTGCAGGCGAAGAGCGGCACGGAACTTCCCGCGTCCGTGCGAGGCAACCAGCGGCTCACCACGATGACATCCGGTCAAAACACATTTCCCGTGGCGGGTTCCAAGTTTAAGTTTTCGCAACACGGACCAAGCGGCGCGTGGTTTAGCGAAGTCGTTCCGCACATGGCGTCCATCGCGGACGAAATATGCATGATGAACTCGGTTACAACGGAAGCCATCAACCACGATCCCGCAACGACCTATATCACGACTGGCGCGCAATTGGCGGGCCGTCCGAGCATGGGCGCGTGGCTGAGCTATGGACTCGGCAGCGAAAACAATGATCTGCCGTCATATTGCGTGCTGATCTCGAAAGGCAACCCTCGCGTCAACATGCAGCCCCTATATCCGCGCATCTGGGGCGCGGGCTTCTTGCCAACCGAGCATCAGGGCGTCAACCTGCGTTCCGCGGGCGATCCGGTGCTGTACATCAATAACCCGCCCGGTGTCGATGACGCGACGCGGCGGCGCATGCTCGACGGGCTAGCGCAACTGAATGAGAAACAATACGAAGAGTTTGCCGATCCCGAAATCGTCACGCGCATCGCGCAGTACGAGATGGCCTACCGCATGCAGTCTTCCGTGCCTGACCTCGTGGACTTTTCGGACGAACCAGACCACATCATCGACATGTATGGGCCGGACGTGCGCCGGCCCGGAAGTTTCGCCGCCAATTGCCTGTTATCGCGCAGGCTTGCCGAACGCGGCGTGCGGTTCGTGCAGCTATTCCATCGCGGCTGGGACCAGCATGCGGAACTTCCTCGCGATATTTCGACGCAGGCGCAGGATACGGACCAGCCCAGCGCCGCGCTCGTGCGCGACCTGAAACAGCGCGGCATGCTGGATGACACCCTTGTAATCTGGGGGGGCGAGTTTGGCCGCACCGTGTACGGCCAAGGCAATGTGCAGCCAGAAAATTACGGCCGCGACCATCATGGCCGGTGCTATTCAATGTGGATGGCCGGCGGCGGCGCAAAGGCGGGCGGGTTGTATGGCGAGACTGATGATTTCAGTTACAACGTCGCGAAAGACCCGGTACACGTTCACGATCTGAACGCGACTCTCCTGCATCTCATGGGCGTCGACCACCTGAAACTGACGTTCTCTTACCAGGGACGCGATTTCAGGTTGACGGACGTGTTTGGAAATGTCTTGCCGGGTCTGCTTGCGTAAGCGCTAAGGAACGTTTCGGCCGGCTTTCTCCTGCTTCCGAATCTCTTTGCGCAACTGCTTTTGATCCTTCTTGTCCATGCGTATCGCGATAAACAAATCACCTACTTGCTCGACGTACATGTCCGCCGGAAAACCCACGTTGAAACGGGACACGAAACACGCGCGCGGATTGTTCCGGCCCGCCCAGTCGATCAATTCCATCGCCTGCTTGCCTGGTTGTGTTTCTTCCCACGCGCCGGTGTCAATTGGCCGGTGCGCGTGCCACTGCACCATCAACGCAAAATCCCGATCGTGTTCGCAATAGATAATCTGGTCCGGTTCGGTTAGCGCGGCCACGCGTTCTCCGACGGCACTGGTCTGCGCCCAAGTCACGTATCCCGGCGGTTGCGAATCGTTTACCAATCGCAAGCCGCCCGCGGCAATGAATGGCCCGAGCAACCATGCCGAAGGCATCGGATACACGCCGGGGCCGATGGGCGTACCCGTGCCCATGATGCCCGCGCTTGGCGTCAGGGCCAGCAGGCAAAACGCGATAATCCGCTTCCGCGATACGGGCGCCACGAGGTACTGCGCAAATAACCCTCCCGCGAGTATCGCCCAAATATGCAGAGAGTGCGTGTAGAAGCGTCCGCCATAATTGAGCAGCATAGGGAGGCTGGCGGCAATTATCGCCAGTAATATCTGATTGCGCGGTTCACCCCAGCGCAGCCCGCGAAATGAACGAATCATAAGCACCAGGATAGAAATGCTGATGAACTGGAGCCATGCGATTTTGTAAAACCAAATCCACTCCGACGGCAAGGCGCCGTACACGCCCAGCTCGAGGGGATGCGCAAACCAGTCGCGAAAAATAACGAGACGCGCGTACCACGGCAATCCGGTCACAAGGGTAATCGCGGCCATCGCAAGCAATTGCGGCAGATAGCGCCGGTTGAACACGCAAAAGATGGTGAGTGCGCCGAACATGATTGTTGGCACGCCAAGATGGGTATAAACAATCATGATCGCGATTGCGGTGGCCACCAGCCAGCGGCCTGACAGAAAAAAAACGATGAGTATGCTAAACAGCGAGGTGGACAATACGCTCGGCGTTCCCATCACCGAGGTAAAAACGAGCGAGTAGTCCGTGCCCACGATCAGCAATGCAACGAAGGCGCGGCGCGCGTCGAACAACCAGCGCGCAAGATACCAGGTCGAGAAAAAGGTAAAGGGCAGCGCCAACGATTCCACCCAGCGGAATCCCGTGATGAAATCTCCGCCGGCGAGTTTTGCCGCTCCCGCGAGCAGCAGATGAAACAACGGTGGATACAGGTGCGGACGGCCCAGCGGCGCGAACTGCCAATCGTCCCACCACGGAATCGCGCCAAGCTCCGTGATACGGCGCGCGACGAGCAGGTGATACACGGAATCTGGTGGAATTGGATCGACGGTGTTCCGGCCAAGCCAAAACAACAGTCCCGCTCCCGCGATGATTCCGAGTGAAACGCGGTCGAGGCGTTCGAGTGTAAACCAGAGGGCGCGGCCCTCCCAACGTGGCTCGCGAAGTTCGTGAGGGTCGTGGCGCAACCGGCGCGTCAACCACCACAACAACGCAAACACCGGGATGCCCCACGCCCAGCGCAAGACCTCGACTGCGAACTCGAATGGCGTTGTCATAACATTGCGCGCTGGACGGACAATCGTCTACAGCCGAATAAAGATTCTCTTGTAGTACATCCATCGCACGATGAGAATTGAAATTGTCAGCGCGACTATCGCGATCAGCAAGGGTCCGTAGGGTCCCGCCAAATCCTCGATGGGCCCACCCACGAACCGCCGGGCCAGGCGCTGGTAATCGATGATGTTCGTGGACATGTAGATGGTAAGCGGATTCATGCCAATCCACATGAACATAGGAATCCACCAGTGCATCCGTGCGATGTCGATGATGTAAATGAAGAGGCCCAGCAAAATGCAACTGTATCCGCCGGCAACCAACACGTACGTCGTGGTCCATAGCCGTTTGATGATCGGGTAACCGCCGTACCAACCCCACAGGTAGCCGACAATCGTCATCACCGCACCGGCAGCGATCAAATAAAGCACTTTCTGCTGAATGGTGTACTTCTTGTCCTGGATGAGAAATGCCACGAACACGCCGAGCAGACACGTCGTGATTGCGGGCGGCGTTGTCGCGAGACTTTCGGGATCCGATCCCCCGTATGGCGGAATTTTTGAATCGATGTAGTGAATGATGTTCTTGCCGCGCTCCCAGGAATGTTCTTCCTGGCCAGGGGCGGTCACAAAGGTCAGCGCGGCCCAGTAGACCACGGTAATCCCAACGAAGACGGCCACTAGGCCTTTCCACTCCAGATTCAGGAACAATAGGCTGGTGATGAAATAGCAGATCGCGAGGCGCTGCAATACACCGCAGAGTTCATTCTCATCCCACACCCACCATTTCAAACCTTCGAGCTTATCATCGTTTGCATACTCGAAGAGCTTGAGCATGCCTTCGTCGTAAAACACGCCCAACAGAAACAACAAAATGAACCGGTTGAATACCCGGCGGTAGGCCTGCGCCTTACCTTCCGTCTTCACGATCTTTTGCAGGGAAAATACCAGCGAGATGCCGATGATGAAAATAAACATCGGGAAAATCAGATCGTAAAACACGAACCCTTCCCACGACCGATGTTCGAATTGGTTGGCGAGAAATCCCGCCGGACCCTTTTCGCCGATTGATTTGAAGGCGTTGTGCAGGGAATCCGACCCGATAATCCAGAACATCGTAAAGCCGCGAAGGACATCGAGCGCAAGCATTCGCGCGCTGTCCCTCGATTCAGGCTGTGGCACGGCCGATGGCGGCACCGAACGTACCGTAGTTGCATTGCTCATGATGACCCCTTCCCAAAAGGAAAAGAGTAGCGGCAGCATGAGGGAAATGCAATCTGCGCGACACGCATTCAGTTATGGATCGCGTGTGGCGCCGTCGCTTGCATCGCTAACTTCCGGAGACTTCCTGTTGGGCGGGTCTAACGGCGTGCCGGGGTAGTCGGGAAGACGGGCGAGCATACTGATCTCTTCGTAGGAGTGATAGCCCCGTTCCACGGCGACGATCACGCCGTTGCGATCTATTACAAACAGCGTTGGTAAAACGGCGACCGTGCCATAGGGTTCTGGAAAACCGTGGCCAATGACGCCCGTCGCATACCCAATGGGCTTGTCGTCCAGATATTCGCGGAGCGTATCGGCGGCGTCCGTGCTGAGGCCCAGCACCACCACGCCGCCGGCTTTGTATTTCTCCGCCAGCAGTTCGAGGTGTGGAATGCTTTCAATGCAGGGCGGACACCAGGTTGCCCAAACATCGACGAACACCATCTTCCCGCGCAAAGCGGATAAGCGAACGGTTTCGCCATTACTCGTGCGCAAGGTAAAATCCGGGGCACGCACGCCTTCCCAGGACTGTGGGCCGAGCGTGCCGATGGAATTGAACGTCACAACAGCCGCCGCAACGCTCGCCAAGAGCGCGGCGCCGGACAATGCCAGCCCAAAGGCGATGCGCCACCGGGACTCGTCCGGTTTTCCCATCGCGATCAGTGCGAGCACGATTCCCAGAGGCCCCAGAATGAGCCCAAGCAGACACGTCGATCCCGCGAGGCCCAGAATGCCCGCGCCAATACTCCAGGCGCCAAGACCAGAGCCAGCGCCTGGTGGTGGTCGCGACGGCAGGGGTTGTGGCGCGATAGGTGGTGGAATTACAGTTGCCATTCGATAAACTCGTAATAGCTGAATGACGGCTTCGAGATTCTACAACATCCGGCGACACGGCGCGTGCGGACGGACAACAGGGGGACAGCGTGCGAAATTGGGGACGACATCTTGACACCCTCGCGCCGCTGCTCACCTGTGTTGTCATGTTTCTGTTTTTCGCTTTCGTCACCGATTCGTTTTTCACGCGCGAAAACCTCATTAACATTCTGCGGCAAAATTCCGCGCTCGCGATCATGGCCGTCGGGGTCACGTTTGTCCTGCTCACGGGCGAAATCGACCTCAGTATCGAGGCTATGGCGATACTCGCGGGCGTTGCGTCAGCATGGTTGTTTAATACGCTGCTTTCCCAATTTCCATCCATGCCGCCGTTTATGCAGGAAGGTATCCCGATGGTTGCCGCGGTAACAGGCGCGGGCGTATTCGGAGTGTTGATCGGACTTGGCGTCTCAAAGTTGCGGGTTCCATCGTTCATGATGACGCTCGCGGCATCGCTCATCGCAATGGGATTCGCATTGCGCATCACAATGGGCGCGCCGATCTTCACGATTCCATCATCTTTGAAATTTGTGGGCGAAAACTCGATAGGGTTCGTGCAACGCACCCGCGCAAACGGGACGGTGTACAGCCTCATCGAAATTCCGTGGATAACCATCGTTGCCGCCGTGTTCCTTTTCATTGCCTTCATCATGCTGCGATACACCCGGTTTGGCCGCAACGTCTACGCTGTCGGAGGTAACCGGGTCTCCGCCGAACTGTCCGGCATCAACGTCACCCGCACGCTCTGCGCATGCTTTTGCATTTGCAGCATCACCGCGGCAGTAGCGGGCATCGTGCTTGTCGGGAGAATGGGCAGCGCGCAGGCCGGCGGATTGGACAACGTCCTGATCCAGTGCGTGTCAGCGGTCGTGGTGGGCGGAACGTCACTCTTCGGCGGTAAAGGCGGAATCGGCCATACCGTCATTGGTGTACTGACCTTTGGCATCCTTCAAAATGGGCTCAACCACGTCGAGATCGACATCTATCTTAAGGACTCGATCATGGGCGCAATTCTGTTGGCGGCGCTGATCCTGAACGTCTCATTGGCGCGAGCGCGCCGCGCGTAAACTCTGTCACATTTGCATAGCTGCTCAAGTATCCTCCAAGGTCGAAAAATGTTAGAATTCCAGAGGGAGGAAACCGCCGCATGGCAACGAAACGCAAGTCCACTCATGTCGAGGTGAGGACCTTGGACGGCGCAGTGTCGGTCGCATATAAAAAAAGGCAGGTAAGGAATGGCAAGCTATCGCGCTCCAATTCGATATCGTCGGCACGGGGAAAACCAAGGGCGCGGCGTTCCGGGAATTACAGGAACTCTTCGAGTCCTATTTGTCTGAGATACTGTGCGTATCCGGGCGGGTACGGTTCTATAATCCCAGTGAGCAAGCGGACTGGCAGATCAAGGACAAGCAACATTATCACGTTGTCAAACGCAGAATAAGCGCAACCAGTTCTTTTCTCTAGAATATTTTCATCGCACGGCGACGATGCTGCCCGCAATATGCCGCGTTCCGTTTTCCTTATTAAAATAATAGACGACGAGATACTTCCCGTCGGCCATCGCGGTCACCCAGGGATAGCCCAGATCGCTATTGCCGCCGTCATCGCGCAGAATGATTTCTTCGACTTCCTTGATATTTGTGGCGTCCGGGTCCAGTACCCGCGCGCGAATGCCGAACGGCGCGTGACGGTATCCGTAGACCAGCAGAATGCGTCCATCAGGCAGCACGGTCGCGCAATGCGGATGCCCCTGGAAGCCCGTGTCAATCCATTTCTCGAAGCTTTTACCCCCGTCGGTGGACCGCGCCATGACCGTGCGATCATCAAAATCCGCCGTGCGCATAAACGCAATCAGATCACCTTTTTGTGTTTCGATGAGCGCGGTTTCGTTGAACGACGCCTTTTCGTCCTGCGCGATAGGAGTGCGGTACTCCCACGTCAATCCACCGTCACGCGAGGCCAGCAAATGCGTTTCCGCGATCCGCGGATTGAGCTGCGTTTGCGATGCGATGGCCCAGAATAGCGTACCGTCGCGACTCTCCCACATTGGCCCGCGGTTGTACGCAGGACACGGTTCGTTGAAAACGTTCTTCACAACATTCCCCGGAACATTCGGCGGGATGATCGGCGCCGACCAGGATTTGCCTGCATCGGTCGAACGCAAAAGGTAGCCACCCATAAAAACGAATTCGCCGTGGCGCATGGATTCTGAAAACTTCTCCGCCGCATCGCCACGCAATTGCGCCCAACCGTAGCTACTGCACACGATGGAACCGTCGCGCAATTGGGTCATGCAGGGGTCCTGTGAGCCGCCGAATGGATGCGCAAAAATCAGCTCCGGTTCGGAGGTCCACGTCGCGGCGTTGTCATTGGACCGGATCAGCACGAGATAGCTGTTCGGGTCGGTATGGTTCGAGTTGGGTTCGCCAAAATATTGGCGCTCGGGCGCGCGCCGAAACGCGACAATCAGTTCTCCGTCTGGGCGCTGCACAATCGAGGGAAACGCGCTGTAAAACCTCGCGTCAGAATAGAGGACAATGTCTTTTTCCTTCACGATTGCGGGTTCGGCATAACTTTGGCCGAATAGCGCCGCGAGGGCGATAGCCAGGCAAAAGATGCGGTGTCGGGTTTGCATTTGGTTTTCCTCGTAATCTTTGTCTTTTATTTCCGCAGTCATCGCGTATCGATAATGATTTTCCGCTGGCCGCTCGAATGGGCCGTCATACTAATTTCCGACAGGCAGAAACTGAACAGCATCAATAACCATATGCCCATCCGTTCCTTCATTGCTCAACACAACCTCCGCATTGTCCTTCTCAAACGTATACACCCCAACCGATACAAACGCCTGGTCATACCTCGGTGTTTCACGTTCGTTGATCGTTTGCGCGGTCGTGCCATCCGCGTGCGTGATCGTGACCGGCACGTTAGTTGCCCGGTTTGGGTTAGCGGAGTAAGACACGCGGACCTCGTATTTACCGGCGGGCAGCGATTTGGGTTTGTAGCGCGCCGTCAACTCGCCCTTGAGTTCGTTCGCGTCGTGGCGGTACCAGTTGCCCACGAAACGCGGGACGGAGCTGCTGGTGAGCCAGCCCTCACTCAATTCAGCATCGAGATCATCGATCACAATTCCGTCCAGGGATTTCGGATCGATCTTGAAGTTTGTGATCTTGTCCGGCCCCGACCACTCCAACACCTGCTCGTCCGCTTCCAGTCGCTTCCGCAATGCCGCATAGTCTATGTCCTGCACGGCCTGTTTGTTCTCAAGCGCCATCGACGTGGCGGTTGCCGCGGATTGGCCCAGCACCATGAACACTGGCTCCATGCGAATCGAGCCAAATGCCATGTGCGAGGACGAAAGACAAACCGGCGCCAGCAGGTTTTCGCATTCCACCTTCTTTGGGCGGATCGATTTATACGAAATCGGATAGGGCGGGAACCCGCCGACTTGCACGTCGCCCTCGTTGTGCGCGAATCCATCCGCGCCAACATAACGCTGGATGTGGTGAGAGTCCATCGTATAGGCGGCGAGGCCAATGGGATCCTCCGCAACGACACGCCCTTCGCAGTTGTGCTGAGTCATGACGTAGTCGGAGATCATGCGTCTTCCCTCGCGCACATAGAGTTGGTGTGGCCAACCACCATTCTCCGGAAACTCGTCTTTGCAGTTGCCCCACCGGCTGACTTCGGCCCGCATATGTTCCGGCACGCGAGGATTATTCGCGAGAGTCCACATGAGACCGCGTTGATATAACAGATGATCCTGAAAAATGCGGTCGCGGGTTGCGTAATCGCCGTCCGGCCATTCGTAATTCTTGCCAATGTTGTCGGTGGAAAAACCGTAATTGTTGTTCACGTCCGTCTTGCGGTTCGGCATCGCAATCGGGTTCCAGGGAATCCGCTTCTCGCCCGCTTCGAAGTTGCGCAACAATACCTCGTACCGGAGTGGGTCATATACATCCGGTTTCTCGAAGGGAATGCGATTATCCGGATCGTCGGTGAGACACATGCGGAAGTTGTAGGCCTGGACTTTGGAATCGCCCGTACCGTCTTCAGGCAGTGGCCCCGGCGTCACGCCCGGCAATAAACCGCTCGCGGGATTGCCAGGTTCGCGATACGGATCGACGCCCGCGACGAGTTGGTGGTGGATTGCGTAGCGCGTTTGCACGCCGTTCAACGTTTCGCCGTACACGCTGTTGTTCTCTCGTCCAACGTGATAAGACACGCCCGCGGCCGCCAGCAGATCGCCTTCGTAGGTTGCGTCAATGAAGTAAGCGCCGTGAAAAATCTTGCCGCTTTCCATTCGTATTGCGGTAATCCGGCTTTCCATTTTGTCTACGCCGCCGGGCCGTTTCAGCCGTTCACCATAGACAACCTCGAGGCCTGCCTCCACGACAAACCCGCGAAAGATTGTCTCCGCGACCCGCGGCTCGAAGGTCCACATGGCGTCATCGGCGGAGCTATACCGGGGATTCTTATAACCTTCCCGGCGCTCGTGGGTCCATGATGCCGGGTCTTCGTAGTGCGACTTTACCCGCCTGTAAAACTCGCGGGAAATTCCCCCGATGGCGTCTTTGTTGCCGATATCGGTTGCGCCAAGCCCACCGCTGGTCAACCCGCCAAGGTGCTGGCCGGGTTCGATTAATAGTGCCGTGCGGCCCATGCGCCTCGCCTGGACTGCCGCGGCCACCCCGCCGGAAGTCCCTCCGTATATGACTACGTCATAGGACTTCTCCTCGGCGACAGCAGGCGCGCCGGAGAGTCCAAGCATTACAACCACAATCAGCACCAGCGATACACGCATTCATATCTCCTTCATGGACCTCGTCGCAGACTAGCAAAGTCTTGCCGGAAGCACCAGCCTTTCAGCGCCGAATTCCAAAGCGGCAACGCTATCACCCCATTCCCGCTATTCCCGGCTTGCGCGGAAAAGTACCCCCCTTGCGTGCCTACCCAAGTGTTGACTACCCAATGCGCGTCCGGTACGTTATTGCAGGTGCGAATCTGATGGATAATGCGAAGTCTCGCCATGCCGGGCCGTCCGTGATTCCGGCGCGAGCGGCTTCGCTTGGCGCGAAAGGGTCTTGCTAATGCGAATAGTTCGTATGATTGCCGCAATGTATCTTGCCGTCGTGTGTGTCTCCGCGCAGGAAGAGCGCACCCAGATCACCACGGGCGCACAGCGCGACGTGGACCCCATGATTTCGCCGGACGGGAATTCCATCGCCTTTTCAAGCAACCGGACAGGTCATTACAACCTCTTCGTGTTCAGCTATAAGTCCGCGGGGACGCTACAACTCACGAATGGCAACAAGGATGATCGATACCCGAACTGGTCTTCGGACGGAACGCGTATTATTTTCGGCTCGGACCGCACCGGCCGTGGCGATCTCTATGAATCGCGCGTCGATGGAAGCTCCGGGTTCCTCCAATTGACAGACCAGGACCTGCTCGAGGAGTTTCCCAACTATACCAGCGATCGCAGGGGCCTGCTGTATGCCCGCGCGAAAAATAAAAGCGTGCTACGCAGGGAAATGCAGGTGGTGTACGCCGATTCCTTGCCTGCGGCAGGGAATACCGCCGTCCTCGCGGAAGGCGACCAACCACGCTTATCCCCCGATGGGACCCGCATCGTATTTGTGTCCCATCGCACAAAAAATGATGACGTTTGGACCATGCGGCGCGATGGTTCTCAGCAGACCCAACTGACCACTGACGACAAAGACGACACGGACCCATCGTTCTCGCCGGATGGGCGTAGAATCGTTTTTACCTCCAAACGCACCGGAAACTATGATATCTGGGTGATGGATGTGGACGGCGGAAACCAGCGGCAACTCTCATTTGACCAGGCGGATGAGACTCAACCCTGTTGGAGTGTGGGCGGCTATATCTATTACACACACCAACTTAGCGAAACCGTGTCGAACATTTATCGTATCCGGGCGCCACGCTGACCTTTTTGGAAATGGACAGAGGGTAGTGTGGCCGCGAAATTTAGCCCCAGATATAGTGTTGCCTCGCACTTGACACGCTAGGGCTGGTTCCATACACTATCTCCGGGAAGAGTGTATCATCCAAATCCCTGACTAATTTGAACGAACCGCAAACGACAGGAGACCACTGCCCAGTGAAAAACACGAGCAGGTTTTCCTCCGGGGTGCTAATCGTCAGCTTGGCCCTCGCGACTGGGTGTTCAACGACCCAGGACAAAGTCCATCAATTCAATCCCGTGCCCGTGGCACAAGTTGGCTCCGCCGAACTTGGCCCGGCCAAAGAACGAAGTGCGTCCGAGTTGCTCCGCGCGGCGGACACCGAATGGCGGCAGGCCAACGTGGCGCAGGACAAAGGCGACCACAAAGGCGCGTTGCGGCATTACAGCCAAATGCTGGCGTACCTCAGTGAGGCGGACCTGAATCCAGCAGTGTTCGAGGGTCTGCGCGAAGAGTTCGAGCGCATTCTGAGTTCCAACACCGAAACCGCGGACCTCTTCGAGCGCGACCATCCACAGTTCAACCGCGAACTGGCCGATCGCACGAAGCCCAGCGATATTTTCGTCGGTAACGTGCTCACGCAAAGCCATGTCCAGACCGAGATTGACGAGATCGTCAAGCGCTATCCCAAAAATTTCCAGGCGGGGCTGGACCGTAGCTGGAAGTATCGCGAGGTGATTGAAGCAGAATTCGCGAAGGTCGGCCTGCCCAAAGAATTGATGTGGCTCGCAATGGTCGAGAGCCAGTTTCATCCGAATGTTGTGTCCAGGGCCGGGGCGGTCGGCATGTGGCAATTTATGCCGGCCACGGGTCGCCGCTACGGATTGCGCATCGACAGCTATGTCGATGAACGGCGCGACTGGGTCAAAGCGACCGGCGCTGCGGCCGCGTACCTCAGCGACTTGCACACCTATCATAGCGGCGCATGGCCGCTCGCCGTTGCATCTTACAATATGGGCGAGGGTGGGATTTCACGTATGGTCGCCATGAACGGTGGTGAACGTGATATTTGGAAGCTGATTACGAATCCACCCGCGTCCGACCACATGCCCCAGGAAACGAAAAAGTTCTATCCCAAGCTGGCGGCAAGTTGGATTGTCGCGACAAGTCCGAAAAGCTTTGGATTCAATGAAAATCCATCACGGCCGGAGCCGGTGGTCAATGTGTCTGTCCAAGGCTCGTACAGTCTCGCCGCGCTCGAACGCGGCGCGGAACTGCCCGGCGGCACCCTGAAACGCTTGAACCCGCAGCTCATCCGAGGGGTCACGCCGCCTTCGGGCGATTACGCCGTAGTTGTTCCCGCGGAAAGCGGCTCGCTATTCACCGCGGCCCTCGCATCCGTCTCGAAGGAATCCCGCAAAAACGTCGCCTCGCTTGATGGCCGCACGTTCCATGTCGTGAAGAAGGGGGACACGCTTTCCAAGATTGCCAACAAATATGGCGTAGACCAGGACAAGATTGCCGCGGAAAATAAACTGCGGATCGCAAACCGGATTCCGATCGGCAAGAAACTGCTGATACCCGTTGACACCTCCGAGGAGAAATCTTCGGAGAAGTCAGCCCCGAAAGAGGAGGCCCCAACGAAAGCATCCGAGCCAAAGCCGGAGCCGAAGCTCGCGAAGTATCGCGTGAAGAAAGGCGATACGCTGTTCGAGATCGCCCAGATGCACAACGTCTCGCTGGAAGATTTGCAACGGTGGAACAACTTGGACCGCCATGCGCGCATCCGCGTGAACCAGGACCTGTTGCTGGCGGCTACCAGCTCGGGCGAAACGCCAAAGAGGGAATCAGCGAAGATCAAGGCCCCGGCGCCCGTAGAATCGGAGACCTATGTCGTGAAACGGGGGGACACCCTGGCGGCAATTGCGCAACAACACAAGATGCCGCTGAACGATCTGATTGCGCTCAATGACATGAAAAAGTCCGACGTGATCCACGAGAAAGACAAGTTGATCGTGGCCAAGAGCACGGCATCCGCGCCGGCGCCGGAAGTGAAGCCGGAAACACAGAAAGGTGAGCCTGCGCCGAAAACCGCACCCGCGGCAGTAACCACAGTGACTCACAAAGTCGCGTCGGGCGAGACGCTGTCGGGCATAGCTGCGAAATATGACATGAAACTCAGCGAATTGAGGGAACTCAATGGCATGGCCGCCGGCGACACGTTGCGCGCGGACCAAAAACTGAAAGTCCGAGGCATGGATTCGCCAGCGGATTCCACGATCGAACTCGCTGTCGCAAAACCCACATCCAAAGTGTCCGATTCCGGAGACAAGGCTGCGGGCGTGGAATCGCACACCGTGGTGAAAAATGAAACGCTCTCCGTGATCGCCATCAAATACAAAGTGAAGGTCTCGGAATTGGTCGCGTGGAACAATCTCGGTGACGGCGCGCGCATCAGCATCGGGCAAAAACTCATCGTTTCCACGCCGAAAACCGGCTCCACCGGAAAATCGACGGGCGGAGACGGCAACCGTTCCACGCACAAGGTAACGCCAGGTCAAAGCCCGACTTCGATTGCGAAGCGGTATGGCGTCAAAGTTAATGAATTGTTCGAGTGGAACAAGTGGAACAAGGATCACGTGCTTCACATTGATGACGAGGTGATCGTTTACACGAAGTAAGTGCCAGTAGCGCCGGCGCGGCGCTGGACGGGGGGAAATCGCGCCAATTAGAATCGGTGCGCAAAACCGTCCCAACCGTCGGGAGTCCGTGCCATGGCTGAGTGGATTCTGGGCGTAGGCCGACAGAAAAGCCTCCGCGAGATCGTTGCCATTGGCGAAAAAGAAATCATTGAGAAGGAAGGGCCGCCTCGCCGGCTTACCCTTCGCTCAAGCTCGGTCGAGATGACCGCGGACCGGCCCGATTACGAAGGCCCTTGGACAAATTTTTCACTCCGCGCCCATGCAAAAGGCCACTCCCTCGAGTGCATGGAAAAAATCGCCGCCGACTTTGCTCCCGATTGCGACCTGGTTGTCGAAGACAACTGGCACATTCTGCGATTTCCCGCGCCCGCGTCTACAAACCACACGCGCGCGCTTGAAGCACTCGATACCTATTCCAACATGCTGCAATTTCCGGAGGTGTGGCGCGTCCGCGGCGAAAAGTTCCGCCTGGACCCCATCAGCGTGGAACTCCTGTTCAAAGCGCTGGTCGAGTATAAAGCCAGCGACGTTCACCTGAGTCCCGGCGAACAGGCCATGTTTCGCGTCGATGGCGAGATCGCGCCATCGGAAGTTTTCGGCGTGCTGTCGGCCCCGCAGATTCTGGCCGTCATACGCGAAGTCGCGCAGGAACGCGATTGGAACGAATTTCAGGAGAACAAGCAGGCCAGTTTCAATTTCCATCAAGCGGGACTTGGCTACTCGCGAGTCTCCTGCTTTGTGACCTCGGGCGCCCCGCATCTCACGTTTCGTTACCTGCCGGAGCGCATTCCCTCGTTCGAAGACCTGCACCTGCCGGTCGACCTGATGGAAACGCTCGCGGAACTGCATCATGGGTTGGTTTTACTCGTTGGGATGACGGGGTCCGGTAAATCCACCACGGTGGCGGCGCTTGTGGACTACATCAACGCGCACCATACTTCGCACATTCTCACCATCGAAAACCCCGTCGAATATGTCTATCACAATCGCAAGGCGCTTATCTCGCAGCGGAATCTCGGCACCGACGTCGCCACATTCGGATTGGCCGTCACGGGAGCGCTCCGGCACGATCCCGATGTAATCGTGATCGGGGAAATGCGCGATCCCGACACCATTCGCGCCGCGATCAACGCTGCCGCCACGGGCCACCTTGTGATCAGCACGCTTCACTCGAACACCGCATTTGAAGTCGTAAACCGCATCGTCAGTTTCTTCGATCCTGTCGAACGGGACCTGGTTAAGCTCCAAATCCGTGATTGCATGAGATGCGTGATCTGCCAAAGGCTTGTGCCGAAGGCCGGCGGCGGCCGCATACCCGCCATCGAGGTGTTGTTCAACGACGTCAAAGCGATTAACGACGCCGTCATGCTAGGCGACACCGATGGCATTCGCGTGGGTATGCAGCAGACCACGTCGCGCTCATGGATTTTCGAGAACTATCTGTTCCGCCTTCAGAAGGAAGGGAAGATTACGCTCGAACAGGCCCGTGCGTTCTGCACCGATGTGAGCATTCTGGATCAGATGCTAATGGGGACATACTCGGTACCGCGACTGGAATCCATCAAGCACGCCGGCGCACAAAAGTAGCCAGTTTTTTCCACTGGAAACGGGAGGTTATCCACCGGTTGTCCACGATCCGATTTGCGAATTATCCCCAGCAACAATAATGATCTCGATTGTGGGTCCGACATCGCGCAACACCACGTGATCGGAGTTGTTAGGTGGAATGCAGAAACAAGTACTCCTTGTACCCACTAGAGGGTTTTTCCACCACTTCGGCGTCCTTATTCACCTCTTATCCACGGCGCGGCTTAAGAAGCCACGGGCTGCGGCTCGAGCGCAAAATAGGTGTCAAAAATCGCGTCGCCTATCGAGTTAAGTTTTGCCTGAAGCGTGTCGAGGTACTCATGTAATCCCTCGGCCAGTACGGTTTGAATGTCCGCGTAAGCCAATTCCGAGGCAAGCTGTCCGATGCGTTGTTCCGCGCGATTGCTATAGCCGTCTTCGGGGGTGCGGGAAATTGCGTGCAAGGATTCATCGGCTTCATTCACACAATAAAGCACGGCCCGGGGAAACTCCCGATCCAGCACGAGAAACTGGGCGACGCGATCAGGCTCGATGCGGCCGTGTTTCTTGCGATAGGCTTCATACGCGCTCGCGGACCGCAACAACGCCGCCCATTGGATCGAATCCATCGCGTCGCCTACATCAACAACCGATGGTAACTCCAGGAAAGTTTTCAAATCCAGAATGCGGAGTGTCTTGTCGGCGCGTTCGATATAGCGGCCAAGCCGCGCAAATTGCCAAACCTCGCCGCGGGGCATGGTGCTTTCCGCCAAGCCAATGGCGAGATTGCTATCGCTCCGGACACGCGTAAGAAAACCGTGAGGCGACTCGATGATGCCGCGCACGCGCGCCGCATCGCGCACCATGATGTAGAAGGTATTGATGTGCTCCCAGATTTCGGAGGGGATAATTTCTCGAATGCCGCGCGCGCTCTCCCGCGCGCCGCGCAGGCACGCGAGGATCGAATTTGGATTCTTCATGTCAAACGCAAGGAATTGAAGCACGTTTTCTCGCGTGACCAAACCATACGCCGCCATGAAGGTGTCGTAGTCACCCGTTGTGCGCACGAGCGGCTCCCACTGTTCGCCGTCTTCGCCCGGCAAATCGAGGTGCAGGTGGAAATTAACGTCCACGAAGCGCGCGACGTTGTCCGCGCGCTCGATGTACCGGTTCAGCCAATACACTGATTCCGCGACCCGGCTCAGCATCTATTCAGACTCCTCGACGACCCAGGTGTCCTTGCTGCCGCCGCCTTGAGATGAATTCACGACCAGCGATCCCTTTTTCAGGGCGACCCGCGTGAGCCCGCCCGGCAACACGTAAATGTTTTCGCCGTAAAGAATGTAGGGGCGCAGGTCAACGTGCCGGCCCTCGAAATGATCATCGACAATCGTGGGCACGCGCGACAATGACAACGTCGGTTGGGCGATGTAGTTGCGCGGGCTCTCCTGAATCAGCGCGGCAAATTTAGTGCGCTCGTCTGACGTTGCATGCGGGCCGATCAGCATGCCGTAGCCGCCCGACTCGTTTGCGGGTTTCACGACCAGCTTGTCGAGATTCGCGAGCACGTGGTCCCGTTCCTTGTCGTCCCAACACGCGTACGTGGGCACATTGGGAATGATTGGGTCTTCATCGAGATAGTATTTGATGATTTTCGGCACATACGTGTAAACAACCTTGTCGTCCGCTACACCGGTGCCCGGCGCGTTCGCAAGCGCCACGCGCCCCGCTTTGTATACGTCCATGATGCCCGTAACGCCTAGCGTCGAATCAGACCGGAAAACCTGCGGGTCGAGAAAATCATCGTCAATGCGCCGGTAGATTACGTCGACGCGCTCGAACCCTTTTGTAGTGCGCATGACGACGTACCCGTCTTTCACGAGCAGGTCGCGGCCTTCGACAAGTTCCACGCCCATTTGCTGGGCCAGGAACGAATGCTCGAAATACGCGGAGTTGTAAATTCCCGGCGTAAGCACGACGACTTTGGGCCGCGCAACGCCTTCCGGCACCAGCGAGGTCAGCATATCGAGCAGCCGCATCGGATAATCGTCCACCGGACGGACGAACGAAGCCTCGAACACCAGCGGGAATGCGCGTTTCATGACATCACGGTTTTCCAACACATACGAGACGCCCGAGGGGCACCGCAGATTGTCCTCAAGTACGTACATCGTGCCGTCTTTATCGCGCACAAGATCAATGCCCGTAATATGGCACCATACGCCGCGACGGGGCTTGACACCCGCGCATTGGGGCCGATACGAGCGCGCCGACGCGATCACGTGTTCCGGTATCACCCCTTCCTTCAAAATGCGCTGCTCGTGGTAAATGTCGTCGATGAAGTGGTTCAGCGCGACGATCCGCTGTTTCAGCCCGCGCTCCAGGCGCTCCCATTCCTTGGCCTGAACTATCCGGGGGACGATGTCAAAGGGAAAAATGCGTTCTGTGCCCGCGGAGTCGCCGTAGACGTTGAACGTGATCCCCATGTGGTATAGCGCGCGTTCTGCCGCAACTTGGTGTTCGTGCAACAGGCCCTTACCGAGCATGTTGATCTTCTTGACCAACAGCCGTGCGCCGGGCCGGGGTATGCCCGGCGCTTCAAACAGTTCATCGTAAAAATCTTCGGGGTCGTAAGCGCTAAAATCCATGGACGACGCTGTCGCTCCAATTCCCGGAAATGCTGTTCGTGGCGGTGTATATGGGGGCTCCTGCCACACCAGGCGGGACCACGAAAAACCGACTCCAATCCGCGCATTCTACGCAGGGTCCAAATTCAAAAGCAATCGAGGGCCGAAAAAGGCCGCGTTACGCCGCAATGGATCATCAAAGCCACCGCACTCACTCGCCCTAGCGCCCACCGCCTCAGTCTAAATCGGCTTTTTGTTAGAACGTGGTTTTGGGTGGAGGACTATTTGGACTGCAGTGGCGTAGCGGGTAGCGTAGACACCGCTTTGGCTGTTTATGAGAGAGGGCTTCGTGCGTGCATGGTTATGCGCGCATTGTCAGGCGTGGGCAACGGTGATAAACAGCGAAAGCGGCGCCTTGGGGGCCGCCGCAGTCCCAATAAGCTTTTTGTTAAAACGTGGTTTTGGGTGGAGGACTATTTGGACTGCGGTGGCGTAGCGGGTAGCGCAGACACCGCTTTGGCTGTTTATGAGAGAGGGCTTCGTGCGTGCATGGTTATGCGCGCATTGTTAGGCGTAGGCAACGGTGATAAATAGCCGAAGCGGCGCCTTAGCGTCCGCGCTTGCATCCCCGCGATCACCCGGCAATACTGTTACTATCATTCTTGGAGGCCATCTATGATTACTGTGATTTGGGACGAAGAGACCTGCATTCATAGCTGCGATTGCTGCACCCTGCTGCCCAAAGTCTTCCGCGAAGTGGACGACAAAATTCTCATCGACACTACCCAAGGCACGGAAGAAGCGATCCGCGACACGGTCAGCCGCTGCCCATCAGGTGCGTTAAAAGTGAATGGCTGATAGTTGTCGAACAACGTGGGGAGAAAATTAATCCCCAGCAGCTTGATGGAATCCTGTCCGAGGGCTACGCGCTTGATCTACATGCGAATTCCTCGAACACGATGATTATGGCCGCGCAGTCTATGATACGGCGCGCACCGAATAAGTGGCCGCTCTCTCGATAAACGCACAATGCCGATCTGTCAGTAGGCCCTATATTGGCCGAAGCGGCAATTGCGTTTTAAATTTTTGCCTACGGGTTCGATGCGCGTGTATCGGTTACCTGTTGCATTTTGTCACGCGCAATAACCAAGAATTTCCATTAAGAAAGTGTGTCGTAGTAGTTTTCGAAATTCTTGCACACGCGCGTGATGTCTTTCGTGGGAATGTCCGCCGCATCAATATCAGCGCCGGGAAGTTCGCTGTATTTCATATTTGAGCGTGGCGAGTTGATGGTGTAAGGGGGCGTTGAAAACGCATTCACGAGAAATATTACGATTATAATACTAGTACAATAAGATTGTGCAAAAAAATTGGAATCAGAGAAGCATATTTCGTGAAGAAATGCTCTCGCCACAGCGTGATGTCGCGTGCGCGCTCAAAATTTGTTGACATCGCGTTTTCTTTCCTGTAAAGTCCCGCTTCGCTGTGGTCGCCGGGGGTTGTCCGGTAGCTCTGAAGTCCCCTTGAACGCGGATTGTTGTGGTCTGCGCGGTGCTGGATGGAGGGGTTGACACGGGCAGTTTTTGGTGGTACACTTCGCAGATGGATGGCGGTCACGAATCGCTGTCCGACCGCGGGCAAACCCAAGCCAGTAGACGCTGTTGACGCGTTATGCTTTGGCCTGACGCAAGATGGCGTTCCCCCTCAAAGGGAACTTTAACGTCGAATCGGTATAGGGTTTGTTTCGTCTGTCGGGCCTGTTCTTTGAGAGTTGAATACGATGCATGTCAAGTAAGACATGAAACTTGTGCGCCGTGCAGCGCCTTCGGGTGTTGCATGGCAAATTGTCGGTATGCACGACTTGTCGTGTGTAACCGGACACCCTTAAATTGAATTCCTGAAAAGGGGTTCAAGTTCTCGATAAAGGCAAGGTTCTGGTAGATACTACTGGGCTTTGTTAATTTTTTGTCGGAGAGTTTGATCCTGGCTCAGAACGAACGCTGGCGGCACGCTTCATACATGCAAGTCGCGCGATTAAGACCCGCAAGGGTATATAAAGCGGCGAACGGGTGAGTAACACGTGGATAATCTGCCTTTCGGTGGGGGATAACGGCTGGAAACGGCCGCTAATACCGCATGTGGTTACGAGGTCTTCGGGCCTTGTAAAGAAAGGGGCCCTTAAAGCCCTGCCGGAAGATGAGTCCGCGCCCCATTAGCTAGTTGGCGGGATAACAGCCCACCAAGGCTTCGATGGGTAGCCGAGCTGAGAGGTTGATCGGCCACACTGGGACTGAGACACGGCCCAGACACCTACGGGTGGCAGCAGTAGGGAATCTTGGACAATGGGCGAAAGCCTGATCCAGCGATGCCGCGTGGATGATGAAGGCCTTCGGGTCGTAAAGTCCTTTTCTGAGGGAAGAATTGTTTGGCGAGGAAATGCGCCGGATTTGACGGTACCTCAGGAATAAGCAACGGCTAACTCCGTGCCAGCAGCCGCGGTAATACGGAGGTTGCAAGCGTTGTTCGGAATAACTGGGCGTAAAGGGAGCGCAGGCGGCTTTGTAAGTCTAAAGTGAAAACCCAGGGCTCAACTCTGGAACTGCTTTGGATACTGCAAGGCTTGAGTACGTGAGAGGAGATTGGAATTCCAGGTGTAGCGGTGAAATGCGTAGATATCTGGAGGAACACCGGTGGCGAAAGCGGATCTCTGGCACGTTACTGACGCTGAGGCTCGAAAGCGTGGGGAGCAAACGGGATTAGATACCCCGGTAGTCCACGCCGTAAACGTTGTGCGCTAGGTGTAGGAGGTATCGACCCCTTCTGTGCCGCAGCTAACGCATTAAGCGCACCGCCTGGGGAGTACGGTCGCAAGACTGAAACTCAAAGGAATTGACGGGGGCCCGCACAAGCGGTGGAGCATGTGGTTTAATTCGAGGCAACGCGAAGAACCTTACCCAGGCTTGACATCCCTTGACAGCCCATGAAAGTGGGTCTTCTCTTCGGAGACAAGGAGACAGGTGTTGCATGGCTGTCGTCAGCTCGTGTCGTGAGATGTTGGGTTAAGTCCCGCAACGAGCGCAACCCTTGTCCTCAGTTACCAGCGGGTTATGCCGGGCACTCTGAGGAGACTGCCGATGATAAGTCGGAGGAAGGTGGGGACGACGTCAAGTCATCACGGCCCTTACGCCTGGGGCTACACACGTGCTACAATGGCCGGTACAGAGGGACGCAAGATCGCGAGATGGAGCCAATCCCAAAAAGCCGGCCTCAGTTCGGATTGCAGTCTGCAACTCGACTGCATGAAGTCGGAATCGCTAGTAATCGTGGATCAGCTACGCCACGGTGAATACGTTCCCGGGCCTTGTACACACCGCCCGTCACATGACCCGAGTTGGGTGCACCCGAAGTCACTGGCTCAACCCGCAAGGGGGAGAGGTGCCGAAGGTGTGTCTGGTGAGGGGGATGAAGTCGTAACAAGGTAGCCGTATCGGAAGGTGCGGCTGGATCACCTCCTTTCTAAGGAGTAAAACACTACGCGGATATGCCTTCGGGCGTATGTCGCGCAGGTCGATCACAGTTCATGTTTTTGGACATGCATCGTATTCTGCTCTCAGGGAGCTTGGCTCTTTCGGGCGTGGGCCCGTAGCTCAGATGGTTAGAGCGCACGGCTGATAACCGTGAGGTCGGTAGTTCGATTCTACTCGGGCCCACCATTTTGAGAATTTTTGAAGTTGTACAGTTGAACGTTGTGCTGAATCCCCGTTGGGGGTGTAGCTCAGTTGGGAGAGCGCCTGCTTTGCAAGCAGGAGGTCGTCGGTTCGATCCCGTCCATCTCCACTTTTCTTGTTCCCTTTGAGGGTGGGAAAGGGTTGAGCGTCAGCGCATCGTTTTATGGTTTTCCGCGCGCCAGGAGCGGCCGCGGGTAGGTTCTTTGACAGTTGAATGCGAGGGTAGCATGTAAATGACTACCGTAATAGAGTGTCTAGAATAAGATTCGTTATCCATCCGACGGCACACGCTTCGGCGTGTGCTCCAGGTGAAATAGGGTTTTGGCCAAGCTACTAAGGGCGTACGGTGAATGCCTTGGCACTGAGAGGCGATGAAGGACGTAGCTACCTGCGATAAGCCACGGGCTGCTGGAAGCAAGCTCATCCGTGGATTTCCGAATGGGGCAACCCCACCGGGCAAACCCCGGTGATCGGCCGTTGAATACATAGGCGGTCGAAGCCAACCGAGAGAACTGAAACATCTTAGTAACTCGAGGAATAGAAAGCAAAAAGCGACTCCGCTAGTAGTGGCGAGCGAACGCGGATCAGCCCAAACCATATGTACGTGATAGGCCGTATCCGTTGTGCATATGGGGTTGTGGGGCGTACAGTCGGGGCAATACGGAGCCCCGGGAAGGTTACAAAACTTGCCGTTAGTTGAACTCCGCTGGATAAGCGGGACCATAGAGGGTGATAGTCCCGTAGACGAAAACGGCCGGTCCTTCTTTGTTTGTCCCCAAGTAATGCGGGTCACGTGAAACCCCGCGTGAATCTGGGAGGCCCATCTCCTAAGGCTAAGTACTACTCAGTGACCGATAGTGAACAAGTACCGTGAGGGAAAGGTGAAAAGCACCCCGAAGGGGGAGTGAAATAGTACCTGAAACCGTATGCTTACAATCAGTGGGAGGACGATGGCTTCGGCCCGTCTGACCGCGTGCCTTTTGCATAATGAGTCTGCGACTTACTCTGTGTAGCGAGGCTAAGGGCTTATGGTCCGGAGCCGCAGCGAAAGCGAGTCCGAACAGGGCGTTTAGTTGCACGGAGTAGACCCGAAACCGGGTGATCTATCCATGGCCAGGGTAAAGTTCCCGTAAAAGGGAATGGAGGCCCGAACCAGTGGCAGTTGAAAATGCTTTGGATGAGCTGTGGATAGGGGTGAAAGGCCAATCAAACTCGGATATAGCTGGTTCTCCCCGAAATATATTTAGGTATAGCGTCGCATGGTAGCAAACGGGGGTAGAGCACTGAATGGGCTAGGGGTCCTACCAGATTACTGAACCCAATCAAACTCCGAATACCGTTTGTGGAACTGCGGCAGTCAGACTGCGGGGGATAAGCTCCGTAGTCGAGAGGAAAAGAATCCAGACCGTCAGCTAAGGTCCCCAAGATACGCTAAGTGGGAAACGATGTGTAATTGCCCAGACAACCAGGATGTTGGCTTAGAAGCAGCCATTCATTCAAAGAGTGCGTAACAGCTCACTGGTCGAGTGATTATGCGCGGAAGATGTACCGGGGCTAAGCGTAACACCGAAGCTACGGCTTGTGACGCCTTTGGGCGTTACAGGGGTAGGGGAGCATTCTGTACTGGGATAAAGCATGACCGTGAGGACATGTGAACTGTACAGAAGTGATCATGCAGACATTAGTAACGACAAGACAGGCGAGAAACCTGTCCGCCGTAAACCCAAGGTTTCCCGGGCCAGGGTAATCCTCCCGGGGTTAGTCGGAACCTAAGCCGAGGCCGAAAGGCGTAGGCGATGGAAAACAGGCACAAAGATTCCTGTACCACCGCGTCTCCGTTTGAGCGATGGGGCGACGCAGGAGGATAAAGCACCCGTCAGTCGGCATTCGCAAGATGATGGCGGGCTAAGCGCGCAGGAGGTAACCCAGGCAAATCCGGGTTGCAATACTCCGAGGCGTTAAGGGACGCAGAAGCTTCGGCTAATGCGGATTGTTTGATTCCACACTGCCTAGAAAACCCTCTAGCGAGGGGGCCGGTGTCCGTACCGTAATCCGACACAGGTGGGTGAGAAGAGTATTCTAAGGCGCTCGGGAGAACCACTCTTAAGGAACTCGACCAATTGGCCCCGTAACTTCGGAAGAAGGGGTGCTCTGGCTGGTGAAGGGCTTGCCCCGTAAGCTGGCTGGAGTTGCAACAAAGAGGCTCAGGCGACTGTTTAACAAAAACACAGGTCTCTGCTAAGTCGTAAGACAATGTATAGGGACTGACGCCTGCCCAATGCCGGAAGGTTAACGGGAGGAGTTAGCATAATTCGTTGTGCGAAGCTCTGAACCGAAGCCCTGGTTAATGGCGGCCGTAACTATAACGGTCCTAAGGTAGCGAAATTCCTTGTCGGGTAAGTTCCGACCTGCACGAATGGCGTAACGATCTGAGCATTGTCTCAAGGGTGGTCCCGGTGAAGTTGTAATACCTGTGAAGATGCAGGTTACCCGCAACAAGACGGAAAGACCCCGTGGACCTTTACTACAGTTTGATATTGGCTTTTGTCTTGATCTGTATAGGATAGGTGGGAGACGTTGAAGCTGGGGCGTTAGCCTCGGTGGAGTCACCCTTGGAATACCACCCTGATTAAAACGAAAGCCTAACCCCGATCCCATGAAGCTGGGCGGGAGACAGTGTCTGATGGGTAGTTTGACTGGGGCGGTCGCCTCACAAAGAGTAACTGAGGCGCCCCAAGGTTTCCTCAGCACGTTTGGAAATCGTGCGTAGAGTGTAAAGGCATAAGGAAGCTTGACTGCGAGACTTACAAGTCGAGCAGGGACGAAAGTCGGGCTTAGTGATCCT
>JAWXCN010000150.1:0-11350 GCA_034408725.1 Candidatus Hydrogenedentota bacterium | reverse complement strand
TTCGAGAACAGCAGCATGAAAAATAACGCGAGCGCAAATACGGACAGCATGCGCGACATGATGATTTCACCGAGACCCATCGTCGTATCGGAGTTGTCCGCGCCAAATTGCTTCAACCACTGGAACGCCCCATAGAACGCGGCGAACGCCGCTATCCACAACAGCACCGCCGACACCGAAACGACGGCGACCTTGAGCTTGGACTCGTGCCGGACCGACGCGACCTGGTTGCGCCCGATGCGTATTTTCGCCCAGAGGATCGCCTTCGCACGCGTCATTCGTTCTCGCCCCGCGTCAGTTCGAGAAACACGTCTTCGAGGGAGCCCGGCGTTCTTGCGAGCGTGAGAATGTCCTTGATCGAGCCAGTGTGCAGCAACACGCCTTGATGAATAATGCCGATACGATCGGCGACGTCCTCGATCAGGCTCAGTGTGTGCGTGGACATGAAGACGGTCAGGCCTTCGCGAGTCTTCTGCTTCAAGTACTCTTTCACGAAACGAATGTTCTTCGGGTCCAACCCAACCCAGGGTTCATCAACGATCACGATCTTGGGGTCGTGCAGGAAGCAGGCGGCGAAAGACAGCTTCTGGCGCATGCCGTGGCTATAATTCTCGATCAGTTGATCGCCGACGTGACGCACTTCAAACAATTCCAGCAACTCTTCGCTTTTTCCGTTCAAGACTTCCTTGGGCAATTGGTAGAGTCCCGCGACAAACCGCATGAATTCCCGCCCCGTTAACTTGTCGTACAAGAAGGGCGTATCGGGTATGTATCCGAGGATGGATTTGGTGGCCACAGGATGTTTCTGAATGTCTATCCCGCCGAGCTCGGCGCGTCCACCGCTGGGTTTCAGCAGCCCCGTCAACATCTTAATGGTTGTAGTTTTGCCAGCCCCATTCGGACCGAGAAAACAAAAGAATTCGCCTTGGTCAATTGACAGGTCGAGTGCGTTTACGGCGAGTTTTCCACCGAAACGCTTGGAAAGTCCGATAGTTTTGATCATGCATCACGCCTCTATTGGCACTATTGTAGTCTGGTCCGGACACCTACACCAGGGACTACCATTCCGGATCGAGCAACGAGGCGACATGTTCGCCATCCACTCCCGGAACCCAAAGTGTTTGACATACCTCGCGCGCGATGTCGCGCAGGTGCCGTGTACGTTTCCGCGCCCAAATGACGCGCCGGTGCTCCGAATCAACAAATCGGCGCACGACATGAAAACCATGTTGTATGAATTCTTCGGAATGTTCGGAGTCGATCTCTGGCGACTTCGGATACCGGGCGACAAGCGCGCCCCCCGGCGCGAGGCAGCCATATGCGAGGTCAAACTCGCCGTCGAACGGCGGCATGCCGATGACCGCGGTATCGAAAGATTCGCGCCACCTGTCCGTCATTTCGGTTCCGGCGTCGTGATACGAGCCACGGCGTTTCGTGAGCACTTCTTCGTTCCGCGCGTATCCGGAAAACGTACGCACCCCCCGGCGCAGCAACCCATGTTTCGATGCAGGAACCGCCATCCCGATATCCAATAACCTTCCAGGTACCTTTGGCAGAAAGTCAAAACGGTCCGATTCGCGGGCGCCAGCGGCGGGAAAACCTGGAAACAGTCCCGCAACCGTATTCAATATCGTGTCCACCCGGTGATCATAGGTGTGCTCGCGATGAACCAGCGACTTTCCCGCCATTGCAATGCGCATGCATTCCGCATCTTGCGTTACAAAGTGGGAGGCCTTGGCCAGCAAATCCTTTTCATCGTCGTACACGATCAAGTGCTCGCCTTCTGTGAAAAGGTCGAATAATCCACTTGTTTGCGAGGTACGGTTCGTGAGCAGCGCACCGCCCATCGCGAGCACTTCAAAAATCCGCATGTTTACGTCATCGACCGCCGAATGGTTGAACACGAGTTTGCATTCGGCGAGCGCGCGCCGCATTGAGTCTCCATAAAGTCCGTCATGTACGATCACGGAATGCCGCGCGCGCAGCGCATCAAGTAAAGCGCGGCGCCGCCAGTGGACTGGCTCCCGGGTCCCGCCAACGAAGCCAATGTCACTGGTTTTCACCATCCGCAAAGGGTTGTGGACTGCCGGTTCGCACGCCAGCGGCAGCCAACTGACGTGCTGGCAACCCGCGGCGCGAAGCAGCGGAACAAAAGCGCGCTGGCCCGCGAACACGATGTCGTAGTGCAGCGCCTCCCGGTAATCCATGTAGCACTGCCACGTATCGACGCTGTAAAAAACGGTGGGGCAGGAGAGATCGTGCGTGCAAGTGAGTAACGGGACGCCACCGCCGGAAACAGTTACCAGAATATCGGGTACCCATCCGGGCGGAAGCACATCGAGAAGGCTGCGAATTTGATCCAGCGGACAATCAATGTGTCCCGGCGCGGGCCAGGATTCCGGCATGCTTCCTATCGGAACAATCGAGGGGACTGGGCCGATGGTGATCACGTTGCCGCGCTTTTGAAACGCGGACACAAGATGCGGCATCCATGCGACGGGCGCGGCTTGCCCGGCTATGCAGATATTCATGGAAATCGCCCCGCATAAAGACCAAGCGCCCTCTGGCTTTCGCCGAGGGCGCTCGAAAAACTTCGCAACGAAATCGAAGAGACGGTCTAGCTCTCTTCGCTGCCCTTCTTCTCGTCTTTCTCTTCCGGCGTCTTCAGAAACGTGTCGCATGCGGTCTTCACCGGCTTCGACGGTAAGCTGAAGGCAGCCTTCGGATCCATTTTGCTCAGGGCCTTGATGTGCTTCATGTCGCGTTCACCTCCTTGGTTTTCGATAGGGCCATTGCGGCAACTTGTTCGTGCTACTTGCCGACGCAACCGCCTCCTACAATGGTAAAAGTACGGCCGGTCTCAAGATAAAAACAGGTTGAGTTGGCCTTTCTCCTCATCCGCTTGACGCACCCACACTTTGGGCGTCGCACGGAGTATACACCAACCATCCTGAAAACTCAATACAATATCTTGTGTTTTCCGGCTACCCCAATCATGCCCCTGGGGGAAAGGCTGCCCGGACCGGGCATCAGACGATACCTTGGTTCAGACCAATTGTTACACTTTGCGTAGTATCGGAATCGCCTACCGGCGCCCAAACTTATTTCGATACTGGGTATGGCAGGCCGTACATGTATTTTTGATCAGGCCAAAGGCCTTGTCCGAAGCAAGCATATCACCCGACCTTATTGCTTTTTCGAGATTTTCGGCCGCAGTCTCGGACTGTTTCATAAACTTGTGATAACCAGGTTTCCTGCCCGTGCTATCTATTCGGACGCTCTCACGAAACAGCTCCATAAGCTGCAGCGCCTCATGGGCAGGCACAATGTCGGGATGGGCAGGCGAAACCTTCCACCCGGCTGCCTTAGCGTTCTCCAACGCATCAAACCGGTGTTCAATCTGGACCATCAACTCAACACCGCCCGGCACGATGGCGACCGCCGGGAATTTATTGTCCGCCGCGTCCAACTCCGCCTTCGACGCCGCAATCATCCGCCGGACGTCGCTGTAAAGGCCACTATAACTTTCTGCCGTGCCCGCGCGTTCTAGAAATTCGATTCCCTCTTCGCCAGACCAGCCGTGCGAACAGACCATGACACTTGCCGTGGCGGCGGGGCTCCGGTGCTTTCCGTGATGACAGTGAATGTATGTTTTCCCCGGCAAATCGCGCACCGCGCGTGACAGCTCGATTGTTCGCGAACGTCCAACCCCGTCGTACCCAATGGGAAGATGCACATACCGCATGCCAAACTGCGCCGCTGCCTCGACATCGGGTTTCGCACCATCAACGCTAATGATCGTCTTTACGCCGGCTGCTGCAAGCGCCTTAAACGCGGCTGTACCTTCGGGTTGCCCGCCGCTCAACAATGTCGCGTTCGCTGCGAATACGTTTACACATCCTTCAATAGGCATCGCCCGCGGATAGTCTTCGGCTTCCCTGGCCTGTCCGGCGGAGCACAACAAAAGCATGATGGCTGCATAGCCAATCCCTATTGAATTCACTTTTGGATTCCTTCCAACCGATGACTATGGTTCAGAATGCAATTGGAGATGTCCCATTAGCAAGTATGCGATCACGGCGAAAGCACGCAGATTTGCGTGCTCAACGCTCAGCCGGTACAGTCTCGCGGATTAGGGGAAACATGCGCATGCCAAAAACGAAACTTCGCGTCGGAGCAATCGGCGTTGGCGCAATCGCCGACGAGATGCACCTTCCAAATTGGCAGGAATTGGAAGCGGAGGGTCGCGTCGAGCTCATGGGGGTTTGCGACATCCGCCCCGACCGTGCCGCGCAAATGGGAGCAAAATACGGCGCGCGCGTAGTCCATACGAATTACAAAAAAATGCTGCGCGACGGCGCATATGACATCATCGACGTGTGTACCCAGAACCGTTTCCATGCCCCGATTACGATCGATGCGCTGAAGGCCGGCGCGCATGTCCTCGTCGAAAAGCCGATGGCGATGAACAGCACGGAATGCCGCGCCATGATCCAGGCCGCGAATGCCGTCAAGCGCCAGCTCATGGTTGCGCAGCACATGCGGTTCGAGGCGGACGCGGAAAAACTCAAAGAAGTAATCAGTGGTGGCGGTATCGGAACCATCTATTCCGCAAATGCGACGTTTCTCCGGCGGCGTGGCATCCCCGGATGGGGGAAATTCCACCTCGCAAAGGAGTCCCTTGGTGGTCCGCTTATCGATCTCGGCGTACACGTACTCGATCTCGCGGTTTGGCTGATGGGTTGTCCAAAACCCATCGCCGCGTCAGGCAAAGTGTATCGGATGTTTGGTGACCGGCCCGACCTGTGCAACGCGGAGTGGGGGGAACCTTATGATCCAAAAGAGTTCGACGTCGAAGACTACGCTTCGGCCTATGTCCGTTTCGAGAAGGACATCACATTGACCCTTGAAGTGTCATGGGCCGCGAATATTGAGGCCGAACGTAGCGGTGTCACAATCCTCGGAGATAAGGCCGGGGTGTCCACATCTCCATTGGGACTCTTCGGATATGAAGGACGCTCCCTCACTACGACACGCTACGACTGGTTGCCCGTTCAGGAAGGCCACCGGATGGAAATTCGCCATTTTGTCGAGTGCATCGAGCGGAACCGGCCTGTGCGTGTGCAACCAGCGGAATCGCTTCGCATCCAACAGATCATCGACGCGATCTACGAATCGAGCCGGAAGAACGCCGAGATTCGCATCAAGTCGGTGTGAAGCCGTCTAGCCAATCCATTGCGACAACAGTTCCCGGAGGTCCGTCGCGGCGCATTCGCGGGAGAGCACTGCGGTAAAACCCGCGCGCTCCATTCTGCGGTGGTCCACGTCGCGATCAGCCAAAAGGATTATCGGCATCCGAGCGGGAATGTCGGGGTCTGCTCGAAGCAAGGTACACGTTTCATATCCGTCATGCATTGCGAGCCCGGGTCCCAGAATCACGATATCTGGAGGCGGTTGCCGCAAGACGTCCTCTAGCACTTCGCCGCCGGTATCGGCAATGGTCACGTCATATCCCTCGGCAGCGATTTCACGCGCAAGGCGCTCTATGGAATCCTGTCGGTCATCGGCAATCAGGATTCGAGACATACATATACTCCATAGCCTATTCGAGAAGGGCGGGTTGATCCTCGCCTAGTCCACAGCGAATTCTACACATTGTTACAACCTTGCGCATGCGGTCTTAAACAATTCCAACGCAAATTGATTTATGACCGAGCGAAACCTAGAATCATCAACGGCCCGTGTGCGGCGCGCGTGGGCATTGAGACCGGAGCCGGGTTTGAATGTGAAACGCACGGGTGTTCCCGCTTCGCCGCGGCGGGTACGGGAGTATTCTTTTACCATGAGCTTACGCCTTGCGTCCCTGATTCTAGTGTTCGCTGCACCTTTCGCGGGGATTGCACAAGACCCGCCGGAAACCGCAACAGCGCCAGACGAGGCTGCCGAGGCAACCGCGGCGCCGGCGGAGATTTCCGTGGAGGAAGAGCCGCAGGGCGATGTCATAACACTCAATAACGGTCATGAATACAGAGGACTACAGGTCATTCGGTCAACTGCCAGCGAAATAATTTTGGAGGTCACCGAAGAGGTCTCTATTAAGGTGCCCCGCCGTCAAATTCGCTCCGTGCAATACGACAATATCAATCCAATCGAAGAACGCGCCAAAGCCAAGCTTGCACAGGAAACCGCGGCCGCCGCGGGCATTACACTGCTTTCCGGTCAAAAAGTCAGCACGGAACTGCAAAAAGTGTTGAACACGGATATTTCGGCTCCGCCAATTGTTGCCGACAAACGGGACCTCGTAGACATCATCGGTGATGTGAACAAGCGCGTCAACAACGTCATCGTTGTGGACAAACCGGTGCTCGATTTACCGATTGAGAACCGGCAATGGACGTTGACCGCGCGCCCTGGCATGACCCTCGCCATGTTATTGCAGGAAGAATTTGTCAAGGCGTTTCCCGATCTCGCCATGCTCATCCGCGACGAAAAATTACTTTTAACATCCAAAACGGTGGCGCTTGAAATCCTCGGGACCGAAGGCGCGCCGCCATCTTCTCCCCCTGCGCAAGCGGCAAACCCGGCCCGGCCCGCCGCTTCCGCGCCAGCGACACCTTAACCGACACGGCTGTTCATGCGCTTTCTTTGCGTCCATACTCAAGCAAGAAAGGTCTGATGCCAGATGAAAATTGGCAACACCCTCGAGGATTACGTCCGCAGCAATGAACCAGTAACCCGTTCAGCCCTTCTCATGCAGGAGAGCGCCAAACGCCTCAAGATTCCCACCGATATCATTCAGGAAATCATCAAACCGCGCGCGGTCCGCATTGAACGGCTCAACGTGCAAATTCTCGGTGTAGTTATCAATATTATTTCCGGGATCGTGCTCCATGATCGCGCTCGCGGTCCATACAAAGGCGGCATTCGCATGGCGCACGATGTAGACCTCTGGGAAACCACTGAGCTGGCCCGCCTGATGACCTTGAAGACTGCGCTCGCGGACATCGAGCTTGGTGGCGGCAAATCCGGAATCAGCGTGGACCTACGCGCGCTGTTCACCCATATGACCAAGGCAAACCGCTTTTCCGGAACCTATCGCGATTTCGAGCGCATCGCCAAGGCTGATATCATGAGCGAGTTCGCGCGAAGTTTCGCTGGCCTCTTCGCCAGCCACAAATATATTCCCGCCCCCGACATGGGAACGGGTGGCGCGGAAATGGTCCGCATATACAACCAAACCCAAGACCCCGCATCCGTAACGGGGAAACCAGACGGCATTGAGGGCTGGTTGCCGGGGCGCGCAGAATCCACGGGATACGGTGTCTACTACGCCGTATTGAAAGACATGGAACACCGGGGTGTCGCGCCCGAAGAATGCACGGTGGCGCTGCAAGGATTCGGCAAGGTAGGTTCATACGCGGCGCGATTCCTGTTCCAGGAAGGCGTGCGCATTCTCGGCATTACCGATATTTCCGGTGGCGCGCACGATCGGGGCGGGCTTGATGTCGACGCGCTGGACGCGCATTGCATCAAAAAGGGTGGCATCGCCGGATTCACAAAAGAGAATCTCACGAATGACGCGCTGTTCAAATTGAAGTGTGACTATCTAATCCCCGCCGCCAGCGGTCATGTCATCGACGAGAAGAACGCGAAATCCATTGGCGCAACCTGCGTCGTAGAAGCCGCGAATATGCCCGTGACTTATGAAGGAATGAGGGCGCTCTCAAACCGGGGAGTCTCAATCCTGCCGGACATCTACGCCAATGCAGGCGGCGTGATCGCGTCCAACCTCGAGTACCGCCAGGCCCTTGGCGGTATGAAATACACCCGCGAGCAAACGCTAGCGGAGATTCGCGCGCGATTCGACGGAACGCTCGCCGCGACGGCCCCGCTACTGAAGAAGGGGCGGTCACTCACGGAAGCAACAACGGACATCGCCCTCCAGCGGGTCTACGAGACCATGCTCAACCGCAGCATGCTGTAATCACCCGTTTGTTGATCCGCGCGCTCATATTCCCTGTATAATAGTGAAGTCAAACGTGTGTGCTGTGTGGGTTGGGCTGCTTGCTGAAAGGAGAATTCCATGGCCATTCAAGCTGTAAAAGGGGCGTCTTCGTTATTGTCGGAGTTCAAGGCGTTCGCGCTCAAGGGCAATGTCGTTGACCTCGCTGTAGCTGTCATCATCGGGGCGGCATTCGGCAAAATCATCGATTCGCTCGTGAAAGACATCATCATGCCGGCGATTAGCCTGGTAATGCCCGCCGACCAATCTTACACCGAATGGGCCTATACCGTGGGCAACAAAGTCATTCCTTACGGCAAATTCCTTGGAGAAGTCGTCAACTTCGTAATCGTAGCCCTGGCCCTTTGGATATTCACTGTAAAGTTCCTCGGCTACCTTCTCCGCGCCAAAAAAGTGGAAGAAGCCGCCGCTCCGCTCATCCCCACGAAGGATCAGGAATTGCTCACCGAAATCAGGGACCTCTTGCAGGCGAAAACACCAGGCCAATAAATACATACCATTAGAATTGGGTGAATACGAAGCCTCTTACATTTGTTGGCGCCTTCGTGATGATTTCGTATTTTCTCGTAGTCATCACGGGATTCACCAGAATCTGAATCCAGCGGGACATTAGAGCATGGCGTTGAATTTACTGAGGAATTTCGACTCCGAGCTAGTGGAACTGACTTGCGGACGGGGGAGCGTACTAATTCCTCCAAAACTTCACGGCCGGATATTCTGCCAGTTCGACGGGGAACTGATTCACCGGCTCGACGCGGCGGCTCTTCTTAATCCATCCCCCGACCAATACGACAACTTCGGCGGAAACTCGTTGTGGCCCGCCCCCGAAGGCGGACCCTTCGCATTCAATTATCTTCCCGGCGGCGACGCATGGACTGTTCAGGACGGTATTGGAAAGGCCATTCCCAGCGTGTCGTGCGACGACGGGATCACTGCCCTGGTGGAGAAGCACATCACGATAACGAATCGGAAAGGTTTCGTTATCCACCTGGGATATCGGAGGCTGGTGTCGGTCCCGGACGGCAACTGCGTACCCCAGGGGTACGATTTGAACGGGTTGTCCTATCGGACTGAAGATATCTTCGAGCCTTTGGGTGACTACAATACCGAGGACGTGCTCCTAGCGCCCTGGTCGCTCGAACAGTTTCCCGGCGCCGAGGGGATATTGGCTTTCGGAAAGGTGGGCGAGGAGAGCGACGCCTTAAACTGTGATTTCTATGGCCAACCAGGGGACCGAATCGCGTTGGCGCAAGGGCAATTCACGTTCCGGCTCGGCGGAGATCAGCGGCAACAGATCGGCGTAAGAGTAAGCAGCCGCCCCCGGCTTATCGGTGCACTCGACTTGCCGCGCTCCATGCTATTCCTTCGCAAGACTCAGCCCCAGGAAGGTCTATACTTCAACATCGCCGACAACGATCAGGCAACCGGGCCTTTTTCGGCCGCCGACCTCTACAGCATCTTCAACGGAGGCGACTTGGGATTCTTCGAGCTTGAGACCGTGGGCGCCATGCGCGTGATCGAAGGACGCGTTGCAGTGAGCACCTTGCCCTCAGAAACCGTCATCTTGAAAGGGAGCACGGAAGAGTTGCTCCGATACCTGTCCGAACAGGAGGGCGTGCGGATCGCGGAGTCTGTGCCGTCGTATCCCTGCGGCGCGGGTCCCGCCTGATCCCCGGCTCATCTCCCTGCACCGCGTCCCCGCCGCAAGGAAGGCTTCCTGTTAAGGCGTGGTTTTGGATGGAGGATTATTCGGACTGCGGTGGCGAAGCGGGCAGCGCAGACACCGCTTTGGCTGTTCATGGGCGACGACTTCGTGCGCGCACGGTAATGGTAGACCATCTGTGATGAACAGCCAAAGCGGCGACTTGGGGGCCGCCCCAGTCCAGATAGGCACATGGCGGAAGAGAACCCGTGCAACCACACGAGTACGATCACCACAGAGGACTTCGTAATGCGAGGGTATTTCCTCGAAAACAAATCTCGATACGAATCCACCATTTCGGGAACCACCGTGCGCTGGGAGTCTCGCCAACCCTACTGTTGCGCCGGTTCGATCACTAGAGCGGCGTAGATATCCAAACTGTCTATGTGAACGCGCATTTTTCCGTGGTCAACGCGCCAAGTCACCTCGGCGCCACGGCCCGTCACACGTGAAGACGAGTAGGGGACCTCGAACTCGAGTTCAATGTCCCGCAACGGCGTGATCTCATGGATGCGCGGCAAGTCGTGGGCCAGCGGGGTCCGGTTTGCCAGGTGAACAATGGTCCGCTCGGGCATCTCCTGGCGCCACACGGTCACTTCGAGGCAACGCGGCGCCTTTACCACGAGCTGGCGTTTGGGCAGGAGCCTGTCAATGAATTGGGTCATGCGGTTTCGGGCATGGATTAAGTTGTGGCTGGCGTAGTAGCGACCGAGTCCAAACGCCACGTACAGGACTTGTCCCGCGCCTGCCGCCTGAGTCACGGCCAGCGGCCACTGCGTGGGCTTCAGGGGAAATGGATCTAAGCCCCCGGCGACGGAACCGGCGGGATCGGTTGCTACGTGCCGTGCAAGCACCTCACCGGACGCCGACACTTGCTGAAACACACCATTGGCGGGCTCGGGCTCGGAGGCGCCCTCCATCGCAAAAGGCCCCTCTATTGTGCCCTTGCGCACTATGCCGAAGAGGTCGCCCAGCGCAAAGTCGTCGCGTCCGAATCCACGCTCATCGCCCAACGATGTTTCGCCTGTCGCCAACACATGCCCGCCCGCACTGGTGTATTCATCCAATACGTCACAAAAGTCATCACTCATGTGAGCTATGTTTGGCAGAATGACAAGCTCATAGCGGGCGAGGTCCCCGGCGGAATAAACGTTCTCTGCCACGACCAGTTCAAATGGGATGTGCTCCTCAATGAGTACGCGCGACCAGCCGTCGAGTTCCTGCGACCAGTCCATGCGGCCCTCGCGAAAATATTTGCGGGTGGCCCAGGAGAATACTAGCGCGACCTTGGCCATCGGCGTGGCCCCGTCGTGAAGGTCCGAGTCCTCCATGTAGAAATCAAGACCTTTCCGCACAGTCTCTAAGAGGCGTTTAGAACTGGTGGTGTCGGGGTATGCGCCAACGCCGCATGGGCCAAGCACATTGCATCCGTTGGCCTTGGCACTTGCAGCGCTGACTTGCCAAGCCGTGGGCGGTACAGACAGATGAACGTGGTCCGGAGAGGTCGACGTCAGCAATTCGCACGAAGGTTTGCCTATGGCCCGGTGCCAGCGCATGGTCAGATCGGACTGGTGCAGGTTGTAGAATATTTCCGACACGTAGAGGTCGAGGCTCGGCAGCCAGTC
>JAWXCN010000149.1:0-26185 GCA_034408725.1 Candidatus Hydrogenedentota bacterium | reverse complement strand
GGCTACAACATCGTCGAAAACCCCGTCCACATTCACGACCTGAACGCCACCATCCTCCACTGTCTCGGCATCAACCACGATCGCCTCACCTACAATTTCCAGGGGCGGGACTTCCGCTTGACGGATGTGTTCGGGAAGGTTGTGCAGGAAGTGTTGGCTTAACGGTCTACGCGTTCAACCGATTCTTGTCCTGAACCGAAGTGCTTCGCGCGATATAGGCATCGAGCGTTTCCAATTCATATTTCTTGATGATGTCGAGGATATCGAGTTCCAAGCGCTGAGGAAGAACGCGCCACCATCCTTCTTCTTCGTAGACCTGGATATGAACGTCCGGTCCGTAGGCTTTGCGGATGGCTTCTACTTTCTCGAATTGAAAATCAAGGTGAAACAGTGGGTTGTCGAGGTCGATCACGCCAGTGACCCATTTTTGGTAGACACCCTGCCGGTTGATGATCAGCCCATCGCGATCAATGATGCGACAGCATTGTTCAAAACACGCGCACACAATGGGAACATTATAAATCGTCGCGAGCGATTGCAAGATGCGCCCGCCGGAGAACGCCGAAGGAAAGAATATGATCTCGGCGCCGGCGTCCTTGAGGGCCTTCCAGTCGCCGGGCCAGTTCGCATCGAAACAAATCATGCAACCGATCTTGCCAAAATCGGTTTGAATCACAGAGGGCGCGCAGGCGCCGGGCAGGACGTGGTCGTCAACCTCAGAGATTGTAGGGTGAATCTTGTCATACTTGCCGATAACGTTTCCGCCGCGATCGATGACCGCCGCGGTGTTGTAGATCCCATTATCGCGCTGCTCGATAAATGCGCAGATGATGTAACAGTTATATTCCTTCGCTTTTTCCTTCATGCGCGAAACCGTCTCGCCCTCGAGCGTCTGCGCCATGTGGGGATGATCGAGCGGCGTTTCGCGCGTATCGAAGGTTTCCGTGAGACAGACTATGTCCGGTTTCTCGACGGACAACTTGTCGATCATCCAGCACGTCCAATCAAGATTGGCCTTTACATCGCGGCCTTTCTCGCGGTTGATGTCGGTCAACGCCGTAATACGCACTTTGCGGGACATGTCAGTCTCCTCGATAAAATTTACGTAGCGACACTTCTATCCGGCGGCATCCAGAACAATCTTCCCGAACTGCTGCCCATCTTCCATTCGCGCCTGGGCTGCGCGGCCTTCAGCGAGCGGGAAAACCTTGTCAATTACCGGTTTCATTTTCGCAGCGCTTACCGCCTGGATGAGGGCGCGAAATTCTTCTTGCGACCCCATCGTCGAACCCATAACGGTGATATGGTTCCAGTATAGAGCAGACAAATCCACTTCCGCCGTTTTGCCCGTCGTCACGCCGCAATGAACAATCCTGCCGCCCTTGCGCACGCACGCAAAATTGATGGGCCACGTGCCCGCGCCAGTGGTGTCGAGCACCATGTCCACGCCGCGGCTTTTGGTTAGCCGGCGCACTTCCGCGGCAACGTCATCGGTCTTCGCATAATTGATGGCGTCGTCCGCGCCAAGTTCTCCGGCGCGCGCAAGTTTCTCTTCGCCCGATGAGGTTACGATCACGCGCGCGCCCATCAGTTTGCCCAATTGCAGGCCAGCGATGGCGACACCTCCGCCGATCCCGTGAATCAGTAGTGTCTCCCCAGCTCTCAATTGGCCGCGCGTAGTGAGCATTCGCCACGCCGTTAGGTATGCGAGCGGCAACGCCGCGGCTTCGTGCGCGGATAGATGGTCCGGCGCAGGCGCAAGGTTCACCGCGGGAACCGTCACTCTTTCGGCAAATGTCCCCCAGCGTCCAAGACCAATGATCGTGTACGACGCACATACGCTGTGCTCGCCCCGGACGCACCACTCGCAGACGCCGCACCAGAGCCCAGGATTTAGCAACACGGTTTTTCCGAGAATCGAAGCGTCCACACCCTCCCCAACGCCTATCACCCGGCCCGTTGCATCCGAACCCAACACGTGAGGAAATTTCGGTTGTTGGCCGGGCCGTCCCTTCCGCACCCAGATGTCGAGGTGATTAAGCGCGGCCGCAGTGACCTGAAGCAGCGCCTCGCCGGTGCGCGGTTTCGGATCGGGTACGTCCCCGAACCGGATCTGATCAATCTCGCCGTTGGCTTGAATATGTATAGCTTGCATGAGCTTCGCCTCTTTTGATTTTCGGCGTAAGACTATCACCAGCAATCATTTACGGTCAACACGTCAAATAATAGTATATTATAAATTACCTTGTATTAGCTGATAACACCGATAATCCTTGTCATAAAGCATAAATTATGGTAGTCTGTTTCCGGACCGTGGCAGGGGAGGGACCGTTCAAATGGATTCCGTCATCGTTTTCTTGCACGAAAATGCCGTTCAGTGCGGCGTCGTTGCAGCGATCATAATTCCGCTACTATATGCGACGCGCCGGTGGACCTGGGGACCCATTCAATGGTTCCTTGAGCTGATCATTTATTTCGGGATTTTCCATACCGTCACGCATTTTGCGGTGATGCTCACGGACTGGTTTCAGTTCGAATCCCAGATGAAGATGTTGGTGGACGAGAAAGTGCGCATGAACTATGAAACGCCACTTTCGACGCCTTGGCTCATGGATCAATACAACCCGCAGTGGTTGTTCTATGTCGAACTCGCCGCCGTCGTGTTGATAATTGGCGCAATGTTCCGGTACCGTCCCATGAAAACCCAAAAGCCTCTGCCGAAGCGCGAGGTGTTGCGGAAGGGTCTGGGATCGAGTGTACGACCGCCGATGCCCGCCGTCCGCCCGAAAGGATAAAGCTAGCGGGATGATACCGGCGATTGTTCGGGGCGCCATCGCAAATGTTTTTACCGTCTGGGACGAGCAGGGTCGGATCGACGAAAACGGCCAGCGAAACCTGATCGATTATATCCACGATAACGGCTCGGTCTGTTCATATTTCGTGCGGTCTGGCATGGGCCAGATGTATACCTACGACGTTGACGACGTAAAAAAGATGGCCGTACTTGCGTGCAGGCATCTCGAGGGACGCGGGCCTGTCATCGTGGGCACATCGGGTATTTGGGATCGCAATCTCGATCGCCGGCCGGACACGGAAGTTTTCACAAGGCAGGCCTGCGAGTTAAGCCAGTTCGCTGAACAACAGGGCGCCGCGGGCATAGTGCTGACCCTGCCTGAAGCGCTCGCGCCGAAAGGCGGCGAAACGCACCGAGACGTCATCCTGCGCTACTTCGAGCGCGTGAGCGACGCGATCACGATTCCCATCATTCTCTATCAGCCGCCGGGCACCCAGCCGGAATATTGCGTCACCATGGAATTGGCGGAATCCCTTGCCCAGATTCCGCAGGTGACGGCGATGAAGGTTTCGACGGTTGATGCGCAGTACATTCACAATCTGTGCTACACAATGGTGCCGAACGGATTTCATTTTATTGCCGGATCGGAATGCGCATTTCTCACGGCACTCTACGCGGGAGCCTGTGGCTGCATCGGCCAGGGGTGTACGCTGAACCCCGCGATTGTAAAGGCCATTCAGGACTTTTACGAGGCCGATGATCGAGAGTCGGCCATCGAGGCGCAGCGTTCGACGAACATGTTGGTCGAAAAGGGCGTCGCGACCGTCGAGTGGTTCAAGCGGTATATCACCGAGCGCGGGTATCCCGTATCGACCTACGCGCGCGACGCGGGAAAGAACCCTTACGTGTCCGCGCCAACGCCCTTGACGCAGGACGCCTACGAATCGTTCAAGCTCATTTACGAAGCCGAACTCGAGACCTACGGCGCGACACCTCCGCGGCGCTGATCCCGCGGAGGGCGGTCGTCCTCGACCGCTCTTCGGAGTTTGCGCGTGGCGGCCAATGCGATTCGTTTGTCGTTGAGTTCATCCCGAAGGTTCAACATCGAATCCTGCCTCTTTCCAGCCGCGAAACCCGCCGTCCATCGAAATGACGTTGGTGTAGCCCATTTTTTGGAGCGCGTCCGCCGCGAGGGAGCTACGGAAACCACCTCCGCAGTAGACGACGATTGGGGCGTTTGCATCTGGAATTTTCTTTTCGATATCGCGTTCGATCACGCCTTTTCCGATATGCATGGCCTTGGGCGCGTGCGACTCGGCGAACTCGGTATCCTCGCGCACATCGACGAGATGGAATTCCTCCCCCGCGTTAATCCGCTGTTGAACGTCCTGGACCGTACATTCGCGGACCCTCGAACGCGCATCGTTCACGATGGCGAGAAATCTGGGCGCGTGTTTCATGGGTGGTCGCCTCCTTAATTGTCGAATCAACCCGACATCTGACATCATAACCGCGTTCTTGGTCTTGGGATTCCCAACAAGGCGTTCCGAACGCAATCAAGAATTAAAAGGAAAGACATGGGACGTACTGTTGTACTCGCGGTTGCCGCCCACCCTGACGACATCGAACTCATGATGGCGGGCACGATGGTGATGCTTGGCCGCGCGGGCTGCGAGTTACATTACATCAATCTCTGCAACGGTTGCCTGGGTACCGCGGAACTTTCGCGGGACGCCATCGTCGCGACGCGCGCGGATGAGGCGCGGGAGGCGGCGCGATTGCTGGGAGCAACGTGGCATCCGCCGCTGGCGGACGATCTCGATCTCTTGTACGATCGGACCGCGCTACGGAAACTTTCGGCAATCGTGCGCGCGGTGCAGCCAACGATCATGTTGGTGCAGTCGCCGCAGGATTATATGGAGGACCACATGATCGCGTGCCGGCTGGCAGTAACCGCGGCGTTCGCTCGGGGCATGCGCAATTTTTTCACCGAGCCCACAACCGAACCGATTGAGAGTGATGTGACGCTGTATCACGCCTTGCCCTGGGGTTTGCGCGATCCGTTGCGCCGGGTCATACGCGCCGGCCAGTATGTCGATATCACGACGGCGTTAACGGCGAAGCGCGCCGCGCTCGCCGCGCACATAAGTCAGAAGGAATGGCTCGACCGTAGCCAGGGGCTCGATAGTTATCTCGTTACCATGGAAGACATGAGCCGGGAAGTGGGCCGGCTTTCAACACGGTTTGAATTCGCGGAAGGCTGGCGGCGCCACCTACATCTCGGGTTCTGCGCAGAGAACGCCGATCCCATGACAGAACTGCTCGGAGATTTCTGTTGGACGGATGCGCGATACGAGAACGAGCTTCGCGGATGATCCAACGCGCGCAAACATTACGCGATTCCGCCACCATCTTTGTTGCTGCGGTACGGTAGGGCACGCGCGTGCTGGGCGAAAGCAGTGAGGCATTTCAAAGTTCGCACGCCGCGTTTCTGTTTCCATCGGTGGCGGCGCTTTACCTGATCATCGAGTGGACTCTCCGCATCGTGATGCTCTTCTATGTGCCGCATCGCAAAACGCCCGCCGCCGCGCGCACGTGGTTATTGTTCATCTTTTTCCTTCCCGTAGTCGGCGTGCTGCTCTATGCGTGGTTTGGACGCATCTACCTGCCCAAAAAGCGGCACGAATTGCATGGCCGGGCGGCGACGTTCGTAAGACGGGCTACGCACCAATGGAATACACGATGGCCCTTGCAGAAACGCGAGGTGCCGCCGCTCGTTCATCACACCACAAAACTTGTGGAGCGTCTGGGCGAATTCGCGCCCCTCGGTGGCAACGCCGTGGAATTGTTGGATGAATATGACACCGCCATTTTGCGATTGATCGGAGACATCGACGCCGCGGAGCATCATATCCATCTTTTATACTACATCATCGCCGACGACGCGGTTGGGCGCAAAGTTGTCGAGGCACTTGGACGCGCAGTGCGCCGCGGCGTGGCGTGCCGCGTATTGATGGACTATCTGGGATCGCGGCCCGGCCTAACTCACCTTGCACCCGTCATGACGGGGATGGGCATTGAAGTTTCCGCCATGCTGCCGGTCGGGATGTTTCGTGCGAAGGCGGCGCGTTTTGATCTGCGAAACCACCGCAAGATAGTGGTCATCGACGGGCAAGTTGGATACATAGGCTCACAGAATCTTGTCATTTCGGAGTTTAAACCCGGTCTCATATTCGAAGATTTGGTTGCTCGCGTGGAAGGGCCGGTGGTCTCGCAACTTCAAGTGACATTTCTGGCAGACCGCTATTGTGAAGTCGAATCTGAAATCGGCGGCGAAGGCTTGTTTCCAATGATCAAGCCCGCGGGCTCGGTGACGGCGCAACTCCTGCCAAGCGGACCCGGATATACGGGGGCGAGCGTGCAGCACCTCGTCGTAGCGCTGATTCACGACGCGGAAAAACGCATCGTGATCACTACGCCATATTTTGTGCCGGATGAACCCTTGCTCCAGGCCTTGCAGACCGCCGTCATGTCCGGTGTCGAGGTGCATCTGATCCTCCCGCATGAACGGGACCAGTTTCTGGTGGGGTTTGCGCAACAATCGTTTTACGAAGAACTGCTCGAATGTGGAGTGCGGATTCATCTGTACAAGCCACGTTTTCTGCACGCCAAACATATGAGCATCGACGATTCTATCGCGGTGGTCGGCTCGAGCAACGTGGATATCAGATCGTTTGCATTGAATAGCGAGGTCAGCCTTGTCATCTACGATAAGGAAATCGTCCAGCGGCAACGCGCAATCGAGGCGCGCTATCTGGAAAGCTGCGACGAACTGACCCTCGAGGAATGGAACAAACGGTCATTTATGTTACGCGCGTTTCAAAATATGTGCAGGCTGGTGGACTCGTTCTTGTAGCCTGACTATTCACGCGGGTTTTGCCGGTGACGGCGACGCCGCGCCGCAATGCTCACAGTGCGGCAACAGGGCGTGCCGGATGCGCTGACAGGCGCCGCAGGGTTCAAAGAGCATTGATCCGCACGAAGGACAGGTGTACGGCTCCTCTGTGCTCGGCCCGCTGGATACCGGCAAAACTTTATGAACAGTCCGGCGCGTCCAGTACAACCATTTGCGCGGTCCCGTTCGAATGGGATAATCGCACGTCGGGCAGAGAAACCGCTCATACGCTTCCCGATACTGTCGCATCAGCGTTTCTGCTTTTGGATGTGCGACGAGGCGGATAACGTGCAGCAGAATCCGGACAACGAAGATCAACAGCGCAACAATGAGAATGTATTTGAAGTAGCGCGCTGGAAAGTATTCGTGAATGACCAAAACCACGCGAACGAGCGTGCCACCTCCAACGGCGAGATAGAGTGGATAATAAATGCTGCCCTTGCGCTTCACCAGGAAATAACCCGCAACCAGCAGCACGGGAATCAGGATCGCCAACTGGTATGCGGCAAGCCGGACGCGGTGGGCGCTAAAACTATCCTCATACTCGCGTTGTGCAGGCGCCGATTGCGCTTCCAGAGCAAGATCGAGCGAAACTTTCTCCTCGTCCACGCGCGCTTTTTCCGCGGCCATCTCCGTGATGCGTTGGTTGAGTTCCTGATATTTTTTCTGGCTATCGAGAAAATGGTTGAGACTCGCGGACAAATCGGTCTTCTCGCGTTCTGATTGAACGACTTGTTTTTCTATGCTCTGCCGCTGAAGCTCCAATAACTGGTTTATCGTGCTCTGAAAGTTCTGGGAGCTGTCGCGCACCAGTTGGGACTCGTCGCGCGCATTGGCCAGCTTGCGGTCCAAATCCGCGCTTTGGGTTATGAGCGCATCCCGCTTTGCGACCAGTGACTGGTCAAGATGACGATTCAATATCGCCGTATAATCCGGCCCGGGGATGCTCTCCAGGTCGCTCATGAGAAACCCGAGAATCCAAAATACCAACACACCCAGAGCAATCGTCAGCAGATGAATCAGGAGACGGGCGCTCCAGGAGCCGCGGGGTCGAGACATGCTTTGTTCCCTCTATGGTCTACCCAAGTGATGGTACATGAAATGACACTGGAACCGGAGGCGCTGCAACCATGCGCCTTACGTGAACCGCTTTAGCGGCGTCTTTCGCATGAAAAAAATTGCAAGCGCGGACAAGAGAAAGACCGCAAAAATATACAACACAATATAGTCATCCACAACAGCCCCCCGCTTTGTAAAACGGATCAGCAGCGGATGGATAAGATATATACCCAGAAGCAACGGCGCCAGCTTCTTGGTCAACCAGTCACTCGTGCCGGGCCACATCAGGGCAAGCCCAACAAAAACTGCCGCGACCGCAAAACGGACCGCGAACAGTTTGATGGGCAGCGCAAGAGCAATCGGAACGAATACCGCTCCGGCGATGCAAAGAACACTGAAAGCGGCGAAACGTTTTTCGGGATTGACGAGCAAAGTCCTTCCCATCGCGAATCCGATAAATGGCGACGAAGCCGCGTAAATATACTGCGAAAAAGGCGCAGGAAACCCGCGGAGCGTGTGAACGTAGGCTGTTGCGAGCAGCAGCACCGCGCCGGCGCTTGCCGAGAGGAAAATCATGCGGCCATGAGATTGTTTTCGCGTAAGCGATTGGACGTAAGCGACCGACACTCCCGATACCAGCGCAAAAGGTACGAACCACAGATGAAGATTGGTTCCATAGAGCAGCATCAACGGGTCAAAAACTTTTGATAGCGGGACATCTCTTCGCATAGCGAACGCCGCGTGCGCGACGCCGTAAACTGCACACCAAAACAACCAGGGGTAAAACAGGCGGCTAAATTTGTCTCGTGCGAATTGTCGAAAACCTCGCCGGTCAGAGACCGTGCAATTGAAGAGGTTCGTTAGAATGAGAAAAATGGGAAGCCCGATACCCCCGAGCAAAATCAGACGTTCACTCGCGGAATGAAACCCAATAATCTCGAACATCGCCAAGATGCGCAGGCGTTCTACATTCGCCCAGCGGACCCGGACTTCGGGTTGTGACTCCGCAGGCTTCTCCTCCACCACCATCCGATAATTATCCCGGTATATAGCGCTGGCAAATCGCCATTAGTGTAAGCGGCGCGTATGCTCTCAAATACAATACCACAGAGATATTGCGGAGTTGAAAATGGTAGCCCGTAGGGGATTCGAACCCCTGTGACGGGACTGAGAATCCCGCATCCTAACCCCTAGATGAACGGGCCACACAAAACGAAGCCGCGCTGCGGCTTCGGATGCTGGCATAAAATGGTTGCCGGACTAGGATTCGAACCTAGAATCCCCTGCTCCAGAGGCAGGTGCCTTACCAGTTTGGCCATCCGGCATAAGGTAAAAGGATCGTAGCGAATAAAGGCCAGAACTGTCAACTTAGCCTCGCGCGCGAACAACGCACTACGGCTACCGGGCAGCGGTAGCAGGCGCACCGTGCTGCTCATCACAAGTGTCCTACCCTTGCTGTCCGCGCACAAAGACTTCTCCCCTAATCAGCCAAAGCGGTGTCTGCGCTACCCGCTTCGCCACCGCAGTCCAAATAGCGCTCTTTCCAATCACGACATTGTGGGAAGAAGCCTGTATGGAGCTGCATCGGAAAGTGCATTGAGTTCTTCCTTGAACTGCGGAACGGAAACGTATCGTCGTTCGACAGGCCCGCCTTGGGTATACTTGGTGTCTGCAATCATTGACGATACGGGGATCCAAAATGCCGACGAAGCCAGAATTGACCTTGCAAACCACGACTTTATGGGAATATCCGTCGCAACATTATGGCTCGACCGAGCAAGGCAGCAAAGAGTATATCGGCGCCACGCCGTCTTACATCATCTGGAACTTGCTGGAGCGTTATACGCGGAAAAACGACCTCGTCGTAGACCCGATGTGCGGGAGTGGAACCACGCTGGATGTCGCGCGAGACCTGGGGCGACGCGCGTTGGGATACGATATTGCGCCATTCCGAAAGGATGTATTTCGGGCGGACGCGCGCAAGTTGCCGCTGGAAGACGGCAAGGCGGACTTTGTGTTCGTCGATCCCCCGTATTCGACGCATATAGACTATTCCGACGACCCCGCGTGCATTGGCAAACTGGATGCGCTTACGCCGGCGTATTACGAAGCAATGGAAAAGGCGATCCGCGAGATGCACCGAATTCTCAAACCGAAACGCTATATGGCTCTGTACGTCTGCGATTCGTGGCAGAAGAAAAAACAGTTCGCACCCATTGGATTCCGCTTGTTCTCAATCCTGGAAAAATATTTCGAGCCAGTGGACATCGTTGCAATCGTACGCCACAACAAGACGTTGAAACGCCGGCACTGGCACACGGAAGCTGTAGCGGGGAATTATTTTTTGCGGGGATTTAACTACCTGTTCATCATGAAAAAGGAAACGTGATCCGCACTTGTACATGCTCACCTTTAATCGCAGGAAAAGGACCTTATCGTGGCACTCGGTAAACTCGTTCGTCTAAATCGTATTTTTGCTCATCCTTCCTGTCGGCTGTGTTCCGTGGCTGTCGACCACCTCGTGGCATATCAGCACGGCCTCCCTCCCGGTCTGCGTAATGTGCCGGAAACGATCAAGACACTCGTCCAGGGTAAACCGGATGCCATCACGATGTACAAGGGGATGGCGGAACACGCATTCGCGCCATACGCGGGACGCATACCGCTCATCATTACAAGCGTTGCATTTACGCTGGATGACGCCATCATGCACCAGCACGCGCGCCCACACGAGTGCATGCGTCTCGGCGCGGACGCCATTTCCGCCGCGATCGCGCTGCGGAGCGCGCGCGAAGGCGACTACCTGAAAATGCTGGCGGGAATCGTTGAGGAAGCCGCGCAGTATGAACTTCCCGTGATAGCGCATATCTACCCGCGCGACTTTTCGGGCGAACCGAAGGTCGTACACGATCCGGAAAATATTCTGTACGCCGTGCGCGTAGGCGTCGAGCTGGGCGCGGACGTAATTAAAGTCCCCTATACCGGCGATATCGAATCGTTCCGTGAAATCATTGCGACCTCACCGGTGCCGGTAGTTGCGGCGGGCGGGCCAAAGGCCAATTCGCTGCTCGAAGCGCTTGACTTAATGGATGGCGCTATCGCCGCCGGCGCAAGCGGCGCAACCATCGGCCGGAACATTTGGGGCGATCCAGACCCGGTCGCCGCGCTCGAAGCGTTCAAGCGCGTGATTCACGATCGGCTCGCACCGAAGCAGGCTGTCGTCCGGCAAGGGGCGCAGATTCACTGATCCGCAGCCAAGACTTCGAACGCAAGTTATTCGTGATGGACGGGGGGTAGATTTCGTTTCTTTCGTTGATATCGCACCGCCAGGTATGCCGCGACGATGAATGCGCCAATCCCGGCAGCCCAGAGGCCTGCGTTTCGCAAGCTGCGCATGTTGTTATTCCAGGCGATAATCTTTCTGGCTTCTGGAAACCAAGCCTGAATTTCCTGTGATTTTGGATGTCCATATAAAACCGCAAGTTCAAACATATCGATGGCCGGTTCCAGCGCTACGGTCGATGCTATGACATTCCCACCCATCGCGAACAAGTTCGCCATGACACCATCCTCCGGTTTGACAAACGCAGCCCGTTCCGATGTCTGGTACAGAATGGCGGTAATCAATTCTTCCGAGGTGAAAGTTTGCTCGCCGGCCGTATACCGGGCTTGTGGATTGTCAAAGTCGAGCGGATTTTCGAGTTCAAACACTTCCGATTTACCATCAAGCTTGGTTTGAATAATTCGCTGGTGAAGCCACTCTGTGCCGTAGTGAGACTTCGGATCGCGCTTCATTCCCTCTGTGATCCACTTCAAAGCCTGATCTAAATTTCCAGAAAGCTCATAGGCCGTGCCAAGATTAGCCGCGACCTCATATGATGGATTGCTGGCCTGCTCCTCCAATTCGTGTAGTACCTTGATGGCCTGTTCATAGTCGCCGGTGTAGATTAGCGCGACCGCGTAATCGTTTCGGGCTGCAAAGCCGGATTTCGTCGCGAGTTCCGAAACCTTAACCTCCCACGACGAATTGTCCGAATTGATGATCTGCCTGAATGTGTCGGCAGTTGCGCGGAGAACCACGAACCCGGCCCCATGAATCTTAAGGGGCTCATATTGTTTCGAGGTACCATCCGGTGCTGTGCCGTGATACCAGATACAAGCCATCAAAAACGGCGCGGCGAGAAACGCGACAAGAGTATGCATGACTGCGGTTATCAATCGACTTCGCATGAAAACTCCTACTGTGTTGTCTCCGTAATCTCCACTGGCAAAACGCTGAACTTCAACCCTTTCATCGGCGAACCCGCGTTGTGAAAGAGCAGCCCCCCGTACCCAAAATTCTGCATCGCGCCATGCGTATGACCAAAGTACACGTGCTTCAAACCATTTTCCGCGCCCAATCCAAGGTCATCAAGATAGGCGAGCACACGACGCACCACGCGCTTGCGCGGATACTTCGCTGCTTGCGCCATTCTGTGCAGGCCCACGTTCATTGCCATGTCATACAGCCGATGATAAATCGGGCGGCGCACCGTATCGTGTAGCCATTCCTCGCGGTGTTTCTCGAGGCCCGCCGGGCCCATCATGGGTTTGTCGGAAACGTCGCCATGCAGAAACACCGTATCGCCCAGCTTCAAATAGTACGGGTGCCAGGCCAGGTTGTCCTTTTCCACGGCCAACCGCGACAATTCCTCGATGAAAGCCTGGTTGTTATCGTGATTGCCCAAAATGAAATGAAACTCGCACCGCGGAAATCGCTCGGTCAGATACCGCAGCCAGCGAATCGCCGCCATGACCGTCTCGTCCATCGAGGGAAGAACGGTCCAACGAAAGTCGAACGTGTCTCCATTCAAAATAAAAACATCGGCGCGGCTTGCATGGTCGAATATTGCGTCCTCATGAACGGCAAAATCTGACCGCTTCGAAAACATATGGAGGTCGGAAACGACGTACCCGGCGCGAGTTCTCTTTTCCAAGGCTAATGTGCTCCAATTCCGAATTCAACGGTTTGGATCGTAGCGGCATGGGCACGACGGGAGCAAACTCGGCGTAAACTCGCAGGGGCTGGATCGCCAACTCGTTGCATGGTATGCTTATGTTAAAGGTGCTGAAAAACCGATTAGTGAGCACGGGGTCAATCTCCAACCTCTAAAGGGTGTCGCGGTATGCCGGGTTGTTTTGAAAAAGGCAGTCAATGCCACATGCGCATAAATGGCAAGCGCATTCCGGCCGAGGTGCTGGATGTGCGAGACCGCGTCGTCCGAATACGTTGCGCCGAAGACGGTTTTGCTCCTGAAGGCCGCGGCATTGTCGTCGAATTTGACGGACCAAAGGGTACGGCTGCTTACTTCACGCGATTTTTGACTTCGGCCCCAGACGCTCACACCGAATTGGTGTTGCTGCGCTCCGCCAATTTGAACTGCGACGAGCTCCGCTCGTTTCTGCGCGTACCCACGGAAATAAAAGTGACACTCATGCTGGACGATTCTCCCGCCCAGTTTCAGGCCAAACTGCTGAATATCAGTTCGGGCGGCGCGCTCATGGAGAGCGAAACGCTACCGGAACTCGAACATGGCGAACAGTTAAAAGTCCAGATTGCCGATGACCCGGCGGTAACGGTGTTGGGAGAGCTGGTGCATTTCTCGACGGGCAAGCCGGCTTCTCGGCCGCGGTTCGGAGTGCGCTTTGTCGAGGTGGACAACGACAGCGTGCGCACGCTGACGTGGTTTGTTTGGAAGCGGGTGAAGCAGTTCTTTCAGGACTTCTCGTAGCGTCCTACCTTTATCCGCGGGCATCCGTTGCCACTGTGAGACAAGACGGTATCCGATCCTTTATGATCTTGATGGGAAGTGCGGATTGCCAGTCGAATTCCATGTGTTCAAACTACAGGCGCCAACCATAAGCGGAGGAGTCTACAATGTCGGCAGAACCGGTGCAGAATTACGCGAACCATCGAACTTACGATCCACAGTTGGTCATAATTGGAATCTTGTGCCTTTTGGCGATCATCGCAAGTCTGGTGACAATTCCCGTGCTGAGCAAGCTTACGGTCACCTTTCTCGCGATCGCGGTCGTGATGGTGGTGCTGCGGATGCGGCGATATGCTACACGTCTGCAAGATCGAATCATCCGCATGGAAATGGGCCAGCGCCTCGAACGGGTGTTGCCCGATAGCATCGCCGCGCGTGCCCGTGAGCTCGAATTGGGCCAGATCATCGGTCTGCGGTTCGCTTCGGACGCCGAGCTGCCAGCGCTCGTAGAAAAGGTCCTGGCAAACAAGTCGATGCGCTCGAAGGATATCAAGCAGTTGGTGACCAACTGGCAAGCCGATCATCTCCGCGTTTAACGCGAGTTCAGACCATGAAGCTCACCACCGCGTTCTCAATCCTGGCTTTCGTATTCTCCGCTGGATTGTGTCCCGCCGTGGCGGAAGAGCAGCAGAGCGCTCTCGTAATTGTGTTGGATGGGCTGCGGCCAGACTATGTCACGTCCGAGCTCATGCCGAATCTGCACGCGCTCGGTGAACGCGGCGTCGTGTGCGCGAATCATCACTCCGTGTTTCCCACGGTTACGCGGGTAAACGCATCGTCCTTCGCAACCGGCTGCTATCCGGCGCGGCACGGCATCCTTGGCAATACGATTTACGTGCCCGAGGTGGATTCCCAAAAACCATTCAGCACCGGCAACGCGCAGAACTTGATGAAGGTCGAGGATGCCACCGGCGGAAAACTGCTCACAGCACCTTCGCTCGGTGAGATTCTGGACGGCGCTGGCATCAAGTTGTTCGTCGCGAGCGCCGGTTCGAGCGGATCGTCGTATCTGCTCAACCATAAGGTGAAGGGCGGTGGCATCGTAAATTCCGAAATGGTGCTGCCAGAGTCCACTCGTGAAGGAGTCGAAAAACGGTTCGGCCCGGAACCGGCGGAGGCTTATCCGCAAGTGGCGGGAAATCGCCGCGCGGTAGACGCCCTCGTGCAAATGGGCATTGCGGAAGTCGGCGCGCGCGTGTCGTTTCTTTGGATCACTGATCCCGACCACACCGCGCACTCAAAAGGCATCGGCACACCGGACACCGTCGCCGCCCTTAAGCATGTCGACGAGGAAGTCGGCAGGCTTTTGTCAGAACTGGAAGCCCGCAAATTATCGGAGCGGTTGAACATCTTCGTGACATCCGATCATGGGTTCTCGACGCACTCCGGGCCCGCCAACCTCATGCAGTTGCTCGTGCAGGAAGGTGTGAAGAAAAGCCTCGCCAGCACGGACGTAATCGTGTCCGAAGGCGCGATCTACGTCGACAATCACGATGACGCCACGATAAACAGAATCGTGGATGTGCTTCATCGCACGCCCTGGATAGGTCCCGTGTTCACCGCGGCTGCGAAACCAGGTGATGCCCAAGGCCGCGTTCCGGGGACGTTTTCGTTCGACAGCATCAATTGGAACCACGAACGCTCCGGAGATATTTTGGTCGATGTGACTTGGTCTGACGAAGCGAATCAATATGGCTGGAAAGGCATGACGGCGCAAGGAGGCATTGCCGGCCACGGCACGTCGAGCCCTTTTGATATTCATAACACGCTTATTGCAGCCGGTCCGGCATTGAAAACGGGGATGAAAAGCAATGTACCCACGGCGAACGTAGACATTGCCCCAACAGTGTGCCGCGTCCTCGGCATTAGCCCGCCCGCACCAATGGATGGCCGGGTCATGGCGGAACTTTTGAAAGACGGACCGGAGCCTGCATCGGTGACCGTGTCAAAAGACAAAATTACGACTGAACGCGCATTGGACGATTCCACATATACTTCGGAACTGCACAAATCGGTGGTCAATGAACATTCATACTTTGATTATGCAATCACGCGGCGTGGCCGCCGATAATCCGGTGACGGTGTAATCCATGGCAACCGCGCCCGCAATCGAAAAACATCGTCCGTGGATGGTCTACGGCGCGAATGGCTATACCGGACGCCTTTGCGCCATCGAATCCGTCCAGCGCGGCATGCGCCCAGTGCTGGGCGGGCGCAACGCCACCGCGTTGGGCGAACTTGCGCGTGAGTTGGGTCTCGAATTCCGCGTGTTCACGCTCGACGATCCCCGCGTCGTGGCGGACAACCTCGGCGGCATTACGTCAGTGCTGCATTGCGCGGGGCCGTTCTCGGCTACCAGCGTCCCGATGCTCTCCGCATGCGAACATGCGCACTGCCATTATTTCGACATCACCGGCGAGATTGATGTATTCGAGTATGTTCACTCGCGCGATGCCCATTGGAAACGATCCGGAATGGTTGCAATGCCCGGCGTCGGGTTCGATGTCGTGCCTTCGGATTGCCTCGCCGCGATGTTGAAGCGCGCCTTGCCGGATGCAACACGCTTGAGACTTGCGTTTCAATCGCGCGACGGCAAGTTTAGCCCCGGCACTGCGAAGACCGTGGTCGAGGGTTTGCCCAAGGGTTCGCGCATACGCAAGGAGGGCAAGCTGATTTCCGTTCCCTCCGCATCCATGACGGCCATGATTCCGTTCCGGAATTCGCCTGAGCTCGCTGTAGGAATTCCATGGGGCGATGTATCCACCGCGTATTATTCGACCGGCATTCCGAATATTGAAGTGTATACGGGTGTTCCGGAGAAGCAATTCAAAATGATGAGGCGCGCCGCCGCACTCCGACCTATCCTTGGTCTTGGTTTCGTGCAGCGGTTTCTAAAAAATAGAATTACAAAGCACGTAAAAGGTCCGACGGAAAGTGATCGCGCGCGCAACGAGACACTGCTTTGGGGAGAGGTAACAAACGATGCCGGCCAGAAGAAAGCGCTTCGCATGCGCACGCCGGAGGGATACGCGCTTACGGTAGACGCCGCAGTGACCATACTCCAGCGCGTTGCACGCACTCCATTGCCTCCGGGAGCGTTAACGCCGTCGATGGCATTCGGCCCGGATTTCGTGCTTGAATTGCAGGGTGTTCAGGTGTTCGAAGCGGAGTAACGCGCTTGACCGTCTGCGATCACCTGTGTTGGAATGATTGTTTCCACGGAGACGAAGGACAATGTCATCGAGCACCCTAAAGCGGCGGTTGTCGCCGATGGATGCGTTCTTCCTGTTCAGCGAACGGGAAGAAGAACCGATGAATGTCGGGTGCGTTGCGCAGTTCGATGGAAGAGTGCCGTTCAAACGGTTCGTGTCACACATTGATTCCCGCTTGCACCTCATTCCCCGCTACCGCCAGCGTGTCGTCCCCGCGCCCTTCAATATCGGCATGCCCACCTGGGAATTCGATCCCGATTTCGATATCAACAATCACGTCCATTTGATCACCTGCGACGATCCCGGGGATGAGAAAGCTTTTCACGCGTTATGCTCTGAATTGTTTCGCGGCATGCTCGACCGCAACCGGCCACTGTGGGAAATCTACGTCGTCGAGGGCATGAAGGGCAATCGAACAGGGATGTTCGCGCGGGTACACCATTGCATGATCGATGGCGTCGCGGGAATCGGCCTCTTGTATGTTATTTTCGATGCATGGCCGAAATCGGAGAAAATCAAAAAGGAAAAATATCTTCCCCCGCCAATCCCGAACTCGGGCCAGCTCCTGTATGACGCACTGCGTGACAATGCGACAGATGCGGTAGACCATTGGTCGCGGTTCCGGAAGGGTCTTGTGGACTATGCAAAGGGCTTAGACCCCACGCAAACCAAGGCGGCTGCGAAGGAATTTGCGGCGACCATGCGCGACTTTCTTGCCCCGGCCAAACGCATGCCGTTCAACAAACCGTTTTCCGGCGAACGTAAACTGGCGTTCGCGGATTTCTCATTCGCGGAAGCACGCGCAATTCGGGCGGCTTGCGGTGGGACGTTGAACGACGTAGTCCTGACGGTGCTCAGCGGCGCGTGCCAGCGGTATCTGCAACTCCACGGTGAGAGTCTGCGTAAACGTTATTTGCGCGTGCTGGTCCCGGTGAACATTCGCACGGAAGACGAGCGCGGCGACATGGGCAATCGCATCTCGTTCTTACCGTTAGAAGTGCCTCTGGAAGTCAAAGACCCGGTCGAACGGCTGCGCATCATCAATGAGAACACAACAGAACTGAAAAAGTCGCGCGTCAGCGAAGCCGTTAGCCTTATGTTTTCCGCGTTGCAGGGCGTTCCAGCCCCGGTGCAGGCTTTGTCCCTCGGGAGTGTCGCAACTCCACTCGTGCAGAAAATTCTCGGCATGGCATGGCAAGTGCCGCCCATGCATCTCATTTGCACCAATGTGCCGGGACCACAGATTCCGCTTTACTGCGTAGGAAAACGGCTATTGAGCTATTACCCACTGCTCCCGATTGCGCTTGAAATGGGCATCAGTTGTGGTGTCACCAGCTATGACCAACGGCTTTTCGTCTCGTTGATCGCGGATGGCAATGCAGCACCGGACGTGGACTCGCTCATCGAGTTTGTGCGCGAATCGTTTCTCGAACTACGCGCCGCGGCGTCCGTGAACGAACGGCATGTCGTCGAAATGCGTCACGCGATGCGCGATCAGGAGGAACACGAGAACCGCGGCAACGGAACCGGTAATCCCGCCGTTAAGCGCAAACCGAGGGCTCTAAAAAAACAAGCCATCTCCACGGCAGATTCCAGGATGGCAACCAATGAAATTACCGAATCGAATTAGCCTTGCGAGAAGCTTTGAATCGGTTGCGTCATCGGTTCCGTTAGCCAGTCCTACTCATTCACCCGCGAAATCCTGTATCACGGCGGCAAGTGCCGTTCCAATTTTTTTGTGCCCATCCGCCGATAGATGGACCCGATCTATAAAGTCGCGGGGTGAAGTTTCTAACTGTCCACCAATGTCTATCGCGGAAACTCCAATGCGTGGAAGTTCCGCGATTTGAGTTTGTCGAACCTTCCGCTCGGATTCGGTGTCCTGCGACGGAAGGAAAACCAAGAGTAACGGGCAGTGTATTTCCTTACGTAACTCCGAAATTGACCGGACATTTACGTCCTCATATGTAAACTCCGATTGCGCCTCAACGGCAGTTGCCGGCGAGACCGATAGCCATTTCCAATGATACCGGTCCTGCAACACCTGTCGGCAAATGGCCATTGCATGAAGCAACGCCAACGCCGGGCGCGTTTCGGGAAACGCTACCCCCTTGCCACTGAGGCGCGTGATGGGAGGACGCTCGAAGTCGCGCGGAATAACGCATACGATGACGATGTCCGGGCGAAGGCTTTCTAGGTGTGTCCGGTAAAGTTTGGCCATTTGGTTCACGGAATATCCGTTCACACCCGCGTTAATAATATCCGTATATTCCAAATGCGATTCGGCGACAGACGTGAACAAGGCATCCTGCGGCAGAAGAACGCCACCCCAAGTCACGGAATCGCCTAGGACCAGAACCCGCTTGCGGAATGGGTCAGGCCGTTCAAGCGTTCGCGCGTCTCGCACACCGTGTTCGTTGATGTGAATCGTGTTGCCGAAATACGTGACGTGCTGATTGGGTTTAAGGCGATATCCTGTGTTTACGTCGCGTTCGTACAACACCGGGTTCGCAACACCGAGCGCGCGGAGAATAATCTCCACCAGTATGATTGTGATCAGCGATATGATCGCGGTGTTCCGCAGCGCAATACGCCAGGTCACGCGGGATTTGGAAGAGGGAGGGGGCGGGCCTGCGGCACCGCCCGCGGGTTCGGGCGGAAGCGGCGACGGCATTACGGTTGACCCCGCCAATACGCGAGCAGGTCGTCGAGCACGCGCTCGAACAATAGCGTGGGTTTCCACCCGGTATCAGCCTGGAGCTTTTCGTAAGAACCGGAGATCGTTGATACTTCGGACGATCGCAAGCGGGTCGATTCCCGCACCACCTCGATTTTCGCGGGAGACTTGGCAAGCAAAGCGTCCAACGCGGCGCGAATGGTGATCGCTTTTCCTGAACACACGTTATACGCTTCGCCGGCTTTTCCGCGAAGCGCGGCCTCCGCGTACGCGCGTACCACGTCTTCGACGTGGAGAAAATCCCGCCCAGCGTCGATGTTACCAACCTTGAGCACGGGTGGTTGCGCCCCACGTTCGATGCGCGCGATTTGCCGCGCGAAATTCGAGAGAACAAATTGATCGGATTGACCCGCGCCGGAATGGTTAAATGGCCGCATCCGCAAAATCTCAATCGGGTATGCGCGAGCGGCATAGTCGCAATAGCAGTCCGCCGCGGCCTTCGAGATGGCATAGGGTTCGCGGGGCGCAAACCGATGGGTCTCCAAGACGGGCGTGATGCGGGGCGTGCCATACACCGCCGCACTGCCAATAAACAGAAACCGCGCTTTGGGCTGCAAGGCGCGGGTGCATTCCACGAGGTTTATCGTTCCGTTCACGTTTACCTCAAACGTACCGCCCGGATCGGCCGACGACGCAGGCACGAATGTCACTGCGGCAAGATGAAACACATGCGTGAGTCCGTCAGAGTTGCCGACAAGTTTTCGCACCTGGGCGAGATCAGTAATGTCACACGCGAAGCTGCCTGGCCCTTCCGGCTGCCCCGGCATGACTGACTCGCGGACGAGCCAGCCGTCCTCTTTCAGCCGCGCTGAAAGCACACGTCCAACAAACCCTTGCGCCCCCGTGATGAGTGCTACGCGCGGCATGTGCGTTACACCGCGGGCCGCCCGATACTGAAGTATCGGAACCCATGTTGAGCAAGAGATTTCGCTGTATACAGATTTCGACCGTCAAAGATGACGCGCTCTCGCAATAAGGAGGCCATCCGCTCGTAGTCGGGCCGGCGGAATTCGTTCCATTCCGTGCAAATGACAAGTCCGTCCGCGCCCTCAAGCGCGGCATAGTTCTTATGCGTTATGGATATTTTGTCGCCGTACTGTTCGCGCAACGTTCCTTCCGCAACAGGGTCGTAAACAACGACGGACGCGCCCGCATCGAGCAAGGCGTCGATGACCCGCAAAGCAGGGCCGCCGCGCAGATCGTCGGTCTTGGGTTTGAAGCTGGCTCCCCACACGGCCACACGCTTGCGCGCAATGTCTTCGCCGTAGTATTCGAGGATGCGTTTGACGAAATCCCGTTGCTGTGATTCGTTCACCGCGCTCACGGCTTCGAGTAGCGGACTCGAAATGCCGCGGTTTGCGGCGAGGTGCGCGCAGGCAAGCACATCTTTCGGCAAACAGGACCCGCCGAAGCCAATGCCGGGGAACAGATAGGATGCGCCAATGCGCGAATCCGCCGCGAGTCCTTCCCGGACCTCGGCGATGTCCGCGCCATACGCCTCGCATATTTTTGCGAATTCATTCATGAAGGAGATGCGCGTTGCGAGCATCGCGTTGACCGCGTACTTCGCCATTTCCGCGCTGCGAATGCTCATCATCAGCAACGGCTTGCCAGTTCGCAGGAATGGCGCGTACAACTCTTTCATGATCTCCTCGACACGGACGTCATCGCAACCGACAATGATCCGGTCGGGCCGCATAAAATCGTCCACCGCGGCGCCCTGTCGCAGAAATTCGGGGTTGACCACTACGTCGAAAGGATGGTCAGTGAGGCTTTTTAGCGTGAAGCGAATCGCCTCTGTCGTGCCCACCGGGCACGTGCTCTTGTTCACGATGATGCGGTAGCCGGTCATCGCCTTGCCAATACTCTGGAGCGCGGAAAATACCGCGGATGTATCCGCTTCGCCGGAATCGCTCGCGGGCGTTCCCACACAAATGAAAATCAGCAACACTTCCGCGAGCGCGGCATTGATATCCGTCGTGAACTTGAGACGTTCTTCCTCGACGTTGCGCGCAATGAGTTCCTCGAGTCCGGGTTCGTAAAACGGCAGCACATTTTCGTTCAACGATTTGATCAGATCGCGATTGGAGTCAACGCACGTGACAAAATGCCCCGTCTCGGCCAGGCCCGTGCCAACGACAAGCCCGACGTGTCCGGTTCCGATTACTGCGATTCTCAAAGCCGTATCTCTCCAACGCCGGACGCTATTCGCCGGCGTATCCAGTTGCGCGAAGCTGTTCCTCGAGCGCCGCGTCCGCGTCCGCGAATTCGGGTTTTTGCGCATTTTCCGAGGTGTACTTTCTCATGGATTCCAGCGCGACGCCCAACTCCTGCTCGTTGGGATCACCCGATCCCGCAAGATTATTCTGTTCATCAGGGTCCTGGGCGACGTTATATACCTCTACGGGTTTATAGCGATCGTTCTCATTGGAATGAATAACCTTGTACTCAGGCGTTCGGATTGAACGCAATTCGTAGCCTTCGAAATTCAGATGAGAGTACACGTGGCCCTGTGCCGCGTCGATCAATGTAGACGCGCCGGTCGACATAAACAGCGGCTCACCCTGCATCTTCGCTTCCGCGATTCTTGTGGGATCCGTCTGCGCAAACTGCAGCACGGTGGGACCAATATCGACGTGCCGGCCGAGGTAGGTACTCGTGTTCCCAGCCATGAGGTTCTGCGGCAGTTTGAACATCAGCGGCACGGCAATCTGTTCGTCATACAGACTCAATCCATGCCACCAGCCGCCATGCTCGTGAAATTCCTCGCCGTGGTCGGAGGTAAAGACAATGATCGAATTGTCGTACAAACCGCGTTCTTTCAAGCCGGCGACCAGCGTACCCAGTTGTTGGTCGGTGAATTCTATTTCGCCGGTGTACGCATTCTGCAACGTCTCTTTCATCGTCGCGGGGTCAATCTTCGACCCCAACCGTACACGTGCATAACCAACGCCGGGTTGCGTGTGGTCCATATAGGGATCGTGCGGATCCATGTAGTGCATGAACAGGAAGAACGGTGATTCCGTGGGCCGCGCCGCACTGTCCAACCACTCCAATCCACGTTGCGTCACCACGTCTCCGGGCTGGTAGAAGTCGTGGACGTTAATCCGGTTTTTGAGCAGGGGCAGTTTACCCGTGACTTTTGCGTATACCTGCCGCAACACTTTATACAGCGTCATTTTTTCGGCGGACTGCTGCGCGCCAAAGAGATAGCGCGGGCTGAGATAGGTGTAATCCACAAAACCCTGGTCGTAGTTGTACGTCGCGGCGATATTGGGGTTGTTGCAAAATCCCTGCGTGTAGTAGCCGCTCTCCCGCAACAACTCGGGAAACGTCGTCACGGAATCGGGAAGAACGGAACTCTTCATCATGGCCGTGTGCGTCTCTGGATACTGCCCGGAGAAAATCGTTGCGAACGACGCTTTGGTCCACGAAGACTGCGCGATACATTTTTGATACAGCACCGAATCGGCGCGTAACGCATCAATGGTGGGGGTATTCGCTTTCGCAGCCGGATCGTAGATTTTCAGGTAGTCCGCGCGCAACGTATCGACCGCAATCAATATAATGTTCGGGCCGGTGGTCTGTTGCGCGGGCACATGATCGAGCGCCTTGGCCACCGGTACGCGCGTCGCGGAAAAGATAACACCCAGTAGTACGAGGACAATATATGCGCCGGCGCCGGCGGCGATTCCCGTTTTCAATGAACCACGAGCAAACGCCAGGGCAATCCATCCAATGAGAAATCCCGCGACGAACAATCCCGCTGCAATTGCGAGTAGCGTTACGTTCTCAGTTGTAGAGAGAGGCTGCTCGCCGAGCACGTCCTGGAAGTAGCGAAACCGGCCTATGATAACGGTAGCCACGGCAAGGCTCGCGCCCAGACAAATTCCGAAAACCAGCTTCGCCCCCGCAAATCTGTCTCTCAATAGCGCAAGAAAGGCGAGTGCACCCGCCACGCCAAGGCCAACCCCGGCAAAACAAAGTCCATACACCAGCGGTCCCCACCAAAATGCAACGGCTTCCTTCAACCCCGCGGCATGGCTCACCAACCATCCCGCTTCCACCAGCCCGGTCAACGCCCCGGCAATGAGACCCGCGGCGATGCCGGCCACGCCATAAGTGGCGAGCTTATTTCGGTATGAGGCGATTTCGTTGTTGGACAACTGCATCAGGTCGGGTTCATCGCCCGCGCCCTGCCGCAGCTCCGCGAGTTTCGCCTGCACATCCGCGGCGCGAGGCCGCGAGCGGAACGCAAGAATTGGCAATCCGATGAGATACGGCGTGACGTCTCCCACCCACCAACCGAGGTGGAAGAACGTGAGCGCGGCCGCCGCGCCTGACTGTCCCCCAAGCAGAGCCACGCCGACAATTTCGCGGGCGCCGAGGCCGCCTATGGTCGGCGCGAGAACGGTCGAATAGATGACCAGCGGGCTTGCGAATAGTACGTCGAAGATACTTGTGTGCTCGGTTCGAATGGCCATCATCGTGCAGAAATACATCAGCGCGGTGGCCGCGTGTACGATGAAACCGTAAAACACCGCCAGCAAAAGGTCCGAGCGTTTTCCGCTGTACGCCGTAATGGACGCGCCCAATTTGTTGACCTTCGACCGGATGAATCCGGGGGTGGGAAACGCCATCACAAGGACTTGTATGACGCGCGGGTTGAGCAGCGTTACAAAGGAAACGGCAACAAACCCGCCCAGCACCAGGAGCGTAATCGCGAGCATCGGCAGGCTGAAACTCAACAGTTTGAAGCCAAACGGAAATGTAACGAAAACAAGGAAGGTCAGCGCGATGAAACCAATCAACTTTTCAATCGCAATAACCGTGGTGCACTTGATGACCTCACCCGTGTACATGGACGAGTCGTATAGGCGGTAGCCATCAAGGCCGAGCGTGCCTGGCAGAAAAATTCCGAAGGTTCTGCCGATGAACCAGCTTCCGACCATGTACCAGAACGGTATGCGCAGGCCTTGGCCGCGCAGCAGTATGCGCCAGCGCAGCACACCGCATAGCATGCCGGTGACCCGCACCAGTACAGCCAAAATCAGCCAGAACGCGAGACTTGGCGCGCCCGCTTGACGAATTTCCTCGAGCATGTCGCCCGGCTTTACCCGCTGAAACTTTTCGGGGTCCAACCCAAAAAATTCGGGGTAGAACAACAGCGAGAACATACCCACCGCCAAGCTGATCTTTATTGCGAATAGAAGCACTCTTTTCGCCAGTAAAAGTGATTTTTTTACATTCTGATTCATGCCGATGGATACTTCCCGCCCTTTATTCCTCACACCAGCCGCCACTGTTCAAGGGGCAACGTGACAGTTTAACACGCACGGAAAAGCACGGGCAAACACGGGCAGTTCCAATTAAATCAGACTTGAACGGCGCGGCAACGGACACTACAGTCTAGGCCTTGTCCATTGTTTTTGATGAAGGAACCGCTATGTCACCACAAATGCTTTTCGTCGTAAGTTCGCCGCGATCGGGCAGCACCATGCTCGAACGAATGCTGGAGTCGCATTCGATGATCAAGGGAGGTCCCGAACCCCACTTGTTGACGCCTCTTGCCCACCTTGGGCCGTGGGCCAAGGTGGATAAAGCGCCTTACGACCATGTGCTCGCCGCCGAATCTCAAAAACTGTTTATCGATAGCCTGCCCAATAAAGAACAGGATTACTGGGCCGCGTGCCGTTCCTATTGCGATGTGTTATACGGCCGGTTCATGGAGGGCAGCGGCAAAACGGTGTGCCTCGACAAGACGCCGGCGTATGGCCTCATACTCCCGTTCATCGCGAAAGTATTTCCAGACGCAAAATACGTGTTGCTAACGCGCCATCCCCTGGCTACGTTCGCATCGTATGCGAATTCATTTTTCGACGGGGACTACCAGACAGCTCAGAACTATAACCCCATTCTGAACCGGTACGTGCCCGCGATGGCTTCGTTTTTGCGCCAGAAAGACGTCCCGTTTTTTCAGGTGCGCTACGAGGACCTCGTGAAAGACCCGGAGACGTGGATGGAAAAGATGTACACCTATATCGGCGTGCCATTTGAAAAAGAATCCATCGACTACGGCGATCACGCCGGTGGCGAGCGCGAGACCAAGGGCCTCGGCGATCCCATCGGCGTGCAGCAGCATTCCCGCCCAACCACCGCATCAGTCAAAAAATGGGTTGAAGACCTCGCCGCGGACCCAGCCAAGGAAAAACTTATGCGCGAAGTCATCGCGCAACTCGCGCCCGAAGATTTGGAAACCTGCGGTTACCCCCCGGATTCGATTTGGCAACCCTTCGATAGCCGATCGGGAAACGGCGCCGCGCCCAAACGCGCGCCGATGGACCGCTACCGGCTTCAACGGAAGTTGATTGTAAAGCTTCGTGCCCAGGCTCGAAAACAAGGTCCGTTACGCAAAATTCTCAAGAAGGTGCAACTGACCTGCGATGTGCTCTTGCGGGAGTGATAGCGGCTATTGGAACGTAAAATTGCGCTCCGCCATCGACAGGCGCGGCGCATCCTCGTCCTTGGGCGAAATCACCGTAACTGGAATCGGCCATTCAATCCCTATTTCAGGATCATTGTATGCAAGCGACCGCTCGGCGTCCCGCACCCAAGGGG
>JAWXCN010000148.1:0-4390 GCA_034408725.1 Candidatus Hydrogenedentota bacterium | reverse complement strand
GGCTTCCGCACCTTCAAGGCGACAGAACTGGCGCTATATCATGTACTTGGAAAACTACCCGAGCCCAAACTCGCCCACAGTTTTTACTGACGAACCAAACGTTTAGGAGCTTGACTAGAGGGATCAGATCCTTGGCCGGATCATATGGCAGGTTCATCAGATGTGGCGACATGGTGATTGAAGGGTTCGCGCAAACCAGCACGGTGTACCCATCGGCTGTCGCCTTTGCGACGGCTGCGGTGGCAATTGCCCCGCCTGCCCCCACCTTGTTCGTGACTACGACCGGCTGCCCAATGCGAGGGGACATCGCGTTTGCAACCAGTCGGGTCGCGTAGTCGGTACCACCGCCCGGCGGAAAAGCTACAACGAATTGAATTGGCTTGGAGGGGTACCCCTGAGCATGAACAATGCCGGAAAGAAATACCACTGAGACAGTAAATAGAGCTTTATGGATCGTCGCGAACAATTTCATGATTTATCTCCTGAAAAAGACCGTTACCACCCGCCGTATGACAGTCCACCATTCACGCTGATTGTCTGGCCCGTGACCTGACTTGCCTGATCGGAAGCCAGGAAAGCCGCTACCTGTGCAACCTCTTCAGCGTTTGGGGCCCGTCCGAAAGGAAAGCGGGATAGCGCTTTGCTGAAAAGTTTGTTCTCGAAACTTTGGCGGGAAAATATTTCATCATAGCGTGGCGTATCCGAAGTCAGAGTAAGCGATATGCAGTTGACGCGAATCTTCCATCGCGAGAATTCCTTCGCCATCGCCTTGGTCATGAGTATCGTTGCCGCGCCGGTACTCCCAATCAGCGCCTCTCCGGGCGTCGGGTGGCGCCCGGCATCGGTTGTCACGAGAACGATAGAGCCCGACTGTCGCTCCCGCATGCCTGGCAGAGCCGCGTGCACCGGAAACACGCGGGGAAGAAAACGGCCCGCAAATGCCTTCAGGAAGTCGTCCGGATGCAATTCATGAAATGGCGTAGGCCCAGGCCTTACCCATCCCCCGCTACTTACTAGGATATCGAGAGCCCCGAGCCGCGTTTCAACAGCGGCTATTACTCTGCTGATCTCTTCGTAGTTGGCTGCATCACCTGCTTCGAATATGTGCATGGACCCGGTACTAGGCAGCCGCTTGATTGCTTCGGCGCCAGTTCCCGCGTTGCGTCCATTGAGTGCAATCCGCGCCCCCCTTTTTGCCAATGCCTCAGCAATCCGAAATCCGATTCCACTTGTGGAACCTGTGACTAGTGCGACACGATTCTTCAGGTCCAGCAATTCCACAAATCCTCCATTTGCAAGCTTCGCGAGTACACCCTCACCACCGCCGTCCCGCTTGGCAGGGTGACCAGTAACCATTAGTAAGGGCGGTCTCCTTCAATCGTCACCCTGTGCATCAACCGCTGGTGTCCGTGGTAGTCGTTGATCGCATAGTGATGAACACAACGGTTGTCCCAAAACGCGATGGAGTTCTTGGCCCAGCGAAACCGGCATGTGTATTCCGGCATCGAAGCGTGGTTGTATAGAAACTCCAGGATGGGTTTGCTCTCCTTGCGTGTCATGCCCTTGAAGTGCGTAGTAAATCCTTTATTAACGAAAAGTGCCTTGCGCCCTGTTTCAGGATGCGTTCGAACCACCGGATGCTCGGAGAACGCTTCCAACGCATCGCTTACTATGGCTTTCATACCTTTGTTTTTTGCATCAAACCGCTCGGCTACAGTTTCTTTCGTACCGTAAGCGCGGGTTCCGCTATGAATCGCAACCAACCTATCGAGAACGTCCTTCATACCTTCAGATAGGTGTTCATACGCCAAATACATGCTTGCGAACATCGTGTCTCCACCGAATGGCGGGACTTCGCGGGCGTAGAGAATCGAGCCAAGGGCTGGGCGTTCAAGGAACGTGACGTCCGAATGCCATGCATTTCCGATATTCGTCCGCTCTTCCTTTTCTTTCGCAATGACCAGAATGTCCGGGTACCCTTCCAGCGGCGCGAGAACGGGATGGCGATTGAGCGGGCCAAACCACTTTCCAAACTCGATATGCTGCTCTGGCGTCAGCTTTTGATCCCGGAAGAAAACTACTCCATGCTCGAGGAAGGCGCTGCGCACTTCCTTCTTCACTTCGTCGTTTGATATCTCCTTTGCGATATCAATGCCGTGAATTTCCGCGCCGAGCGCCCCGGATATAGGCTGTACATCGATATGAAGGTATTTCACGTCAATTCCTTTTTAAGGGCTCGAACTGGCTTGTTCGCGATTGCACACCGTTACTCGAACGAGGGAACTCGAACAACATTTTCGCTCACCAATCTTCTGATCTCCTCGATGGAAAGTTCTGCAACGGTGCCAAGCACGTACTCGGTATCCGCACCGGCGGTGTGGCCAGCCCATCTGATACGTCCGGGCGTCCGGGAAAGTTTTGGCACGACACCTGCTACCGTCACGCTGCCAAGATCCTTATCCGGCACCTGAACCAGCATTTCACGTTCGCGGAAAATTGGATCCGCAAAAATGTCCTTGATCGAATAGATGCGTGATGCAGGGATGCCGGTTTCGATAAGGCGCCGCTCCAACTCCACTTCGTCGAATTGCCGGGTCCACTCGCCGATAAGGTCGCAAAGGACATCCTCGTTTTCGACGCGAGCAAGCGCAGTACTGAACCGCGAATCTTCGGCCAGCTCGGGTTTCCCGATCGCAGACATCAATCGGCGAAAGAGTCCCTGGCTGACCGCGGCTATATGGACATAGCCCCCCCTTGCGGGAAAAAGATCGTTCGGCACGTTGTTCGGGAGTTTCGAGCCCGAGCGACATGCAACGACTCCCAGATTCGAATATGCGGGTATGTGCGGCTCCATGAAACTGAACGCAGCTTCGTACAGAGCGAGATCCACCACCTGACCCAGTCCCGTCCTGGTTCGATCGTGGAGGGCCGTCAACGCGCCAAATGCACCGTATAGCCCCGTGATGTAGTCCGTCAGCGAGACCGCCATTCGCGGTGGCGGGCTGTTCGGTTCTCCAGTCAGATCCCGCAACCCGCTTACGGCCTCGCCGATGACACCATAACCCGGACGCGCTTTTCCGGAGCCTGTCTGTCCGAATCCGCTGATCCGAACAAGAATGATCCCGGCGTTCAATTTGGCTAGTTCTTCATAACCCAACCCCCATCTTTCAAGAGTCCCGGGACGAAAATTTTCGACGACGAAATCGCACTTCGGCACCAGTTTTTTGACTGCGCGCTGTCCTCCCGCTGAGTTCAGGTCCAGCGAGACGACATGCTTGTTCCTAAAAATGCTTGCGGCATAGAGCGATTTGCCGCGTTGCTGGGAACCCATGAAGCGCACAGGGTCTTCGTCCAATGGCTCAATCTTGATGACCTCCGCGCCGAAATCCGCGAGCAGTCGCGTGCAAAAAGGACCAGCCACCATCGAACCAAGCTCGAGGACACGGCAACCCGACAGAGGCCCGTCTTCAACGCTAACGTGCATAAATTCTCATTAAGGAGAGCCGAGGAAAAGGGCCTCGATCGCAGCTTCAAGGCGATTCTAAGCCACATTATTTACCATGTAAAATAAATTGATGTAAATCCGGCCGGTGCAAAAACCCAAGAGTTCAGATCAGGAACACGCGAATCGACGCATGGACCCGCACCGGCCGGCAAGGCGCGACAGATGATCTACACGGGGGTGGTGTCGCTCACACTTTGTTCCAACTCGACGAGTAACTTATAAAGGCTGTCGAGTTTTTCAGATGGCATCCGCGCCGCGATCGTTGCGTTGACGGCCAGAATTGCAGGTGAAATGAGCTCAAAGGAGTGCGCACCCTTTTTTGTGAGGGCGATATTGGCGCGCCTTTGGTCTTCGAGATCCCTTTTGCGCCTGACAAGCCCTTTTCTTTCGAGTGAAACAAGCGTGCGAGACAGACCAGGCATCGAGATAAAGCACCGCTCGGAGATCGTCGACGCGTCTGAGGCGCCATTTTCGCTCACGGAACGAATCACCCGCCATTCCTGCTCAGTCAAGCCGTGGATTCGAAGCAATGATCGAAAAGGATTCATCAGCGCTTCGCGCGCCCGCATCAGTGCATTCGGAAGCGAGCGTTCGTATTTCCACAGTGACGTAGTTCGCATTCGTGAGAATCCACAAGTATGTGACGAATAAAATCATCTTAACTCAGTGAGGTAAGCCCCCGGCTTTGCCGGGGGACTCACCAAGGTTTGACCTTTGCGGCGGTCGAAGATGGGTTTAAATCGGTGCGTGAGTTCGAGTAGGCATATGTTCGGAGTGATGTTCGCAAATGAGACCAAGGTTAAAGCTGCTACAGACTATCTGCCGCGAAGCGGCTAACGGTTTTGAGACCCCTTTGAGGGGTTCACCCAATAAGCCCCCGGCTTT
>JAWXCN010000147.1:0-5087 GCA_034408725.1 Candidatus Hydrogenedentota bacterium | reverse complement strand
GTATAGATAAACCCGGCGGCGAGGCATGCGAAAAGAAACACGACGATGCCGATATACAGCGCGGGGCGTTCGCGCACTTCCGCGAGGAACTGCGCCAATTCGTCCTGCTTCGGCTTTTCGTCAAACAGTGATTTCGCAGGTTTCTTCGCAGCGGGGGATTTCTTCGTCTCGACAGCCATCGTATCGCTCAACTCCGTCGTCTAATACACCCGCCCCCACTCGACAATTTTCCATTCATTGCCGAAGCGTTGCAGGTAGATGTTCATTTGCCCGTGTACTTCCAGCGGCCGGTGATCGTTCTCGTTGAACGGCACCGCGCGCGAACCAAACGTCTCGATAGCGCGCGCGGCATCGCCCTGAACCAATACCTTTGGCCGCACGCGCGTGATCTCGATTTCCTTGTAATTCCGGAACAACTCGGTCACGTAATGTTCCAACATGTCATAATCGCGTCCCGTATCGTCCTGGTACGTGCGCGACACATGGGCCAGCACCTTGAAAACCCGGCGCGACTGCATCCCGCGGTGAACGTCCTGCAGCAGGGAGATAATCTGCTCCTCGTCGGTCGGGCCCGCCGTCACGCCAGGAATATTGACGGGCAGGTTGCTCAAGCTTTCGCAACCGGCTAGCGCGGCGACCATTGCCAGCGACAGGATCATCCCGAATCGCATCGGCGCCGCACCCCGCAGCCACCACGTCATTGAGCGCCGTCCGGCGTCACCGTCAACCAAAGCTGCCGGCCCTTTGCGGGTCCAAGATCGCGGACGATTATCGTTAGTTTCTTGCCCGGTTTCACGTAAAACAGTTCCTGGCCCGCCGCCTGAACGTTGTTCACCAGCCTCCAGCCACCAGTAGGGGCTTCATTGATATAGAACTGCGCCAGCTCATTCACCGTTGCGCGTGTCGAATAGACCATGCGGCCGACCTGGATGTTTTGGTCCTCGTAGACAAACGTCTTGTCAGGGTCTTCCTTCACCCCCTGCGGCAACGGCACGTCCGCAAACCGCTGGGACGGCGACAACGCCAGCCCCGGCTCGGGCGGCGGCGGACCCGGGTCCGCGGGCGGTGGCCCAGCGTCCGGCGGCAACTCTGCGGGCGGAGGCGACGAACTCTTCATAAATGGGTTCTGCATGGTGGTGCAACTGCCCAGCGCCAAACTCAGCGCCACAACACCACAAACCACGAATCCGCGAGAGATTCGCGCGAAAATCAGTTTCACCCACATCGGCATTTCCTCCATTTCGCGTTATCGGCGGGCACAGGCGCGGTACGGCCCCCACCGCCCCACGTGTGTGTATGCACGCGGCGCAAAGAAAGTTCCACGGAACGCTATACGATACCGGGTAGCGGGCGGCGGTTCAAGGGGAGTGAGCAGCGAGTAGCGAGTAGAAGACGAATCCGGGTCTGGATTCGTGCTCGTGCTCATGCTCGTAATCGTAATCGGGATTTTCACTATTCTGTGCAGCGAGCATCAAATGCAGCAAATGGCGCTTCGACGGTCAACTAATATCGTCTAAAGAATTCCCCTGCGGTGCGGACTCCAAACGAATCTCTTCGGCGTTTTCCAGAAACGCTTCAAGCGGGGGCGGGATATTCACTGGCCAAGCGCGCGCGACTGTTTTCATCCGACTGACTGTCACGCCAAGGGAGACGCTGAGAAGTATTATTGCAAAAGGGACCATAAATCCATCAGTTAACCAATCGGGTGGCGCAAAGTCCGTCGCAAAGGCAAAAACAGCAAATACGACGGCAATCAGTATGACGAACGGAATTCCGACGAGGATAGTCCACAAGCTCACGACCCAGTTTATGGAAAAGTATCGACCGAGAAAGCCGATCCCGTTACGGCTACCGTTAATGCGGTATAGCCAAATAAAGCCGCCCGCTTCAAAAACATAAGCAATTACGTCAAGGCTATAGTCGAATACGTTGTCCACTGCCGGAAAGGGAAATAGCCATAACAGTATCCAACCGAGAGCGTACGGAAACGTCTCCCGATCCGTGAGCGGTCGTTCCTGGAGTTCCATTGTCAGCGCGTTCAGATTCAGGAAGTACACGGTAACGGCCCCTCGTATAGTTCATCCGTATAAGCCATCGGTGAACTCCAAGTCTTTTCTGAATATATCATGATTTCAAATTAAGTTTGCAGAAAACCGTCGAACGCTTTCGCGAATGGCTGAGGGTGCGCTATACTAATGGTATGCGTAATGAAGAACCCACACCCGTCCCCGAGGACCAAGCCAAATCCGCGCTGGCGGGTTGGACACCCGAGCAGATTGCGCAGGGGAAACTGTGGGTGGAGGCGTGGAAACGCGCGGGCGAAGCGATGGAGAAACTGCGCGCGGAAGAATTGCAACGGCTCGACCGGTACCGTGCCATCGAGTTGCTCTGCGGCGAGTACGACTACACCGTCGAGCCGCGCGCGCCGAAGCCGTATTCGGGACTGGTCGAACAGCAATACTGGTTCAAGCGGGCCGCGGGCCGTGACTGAGGTATTCCGGGCGGCGATGGAGGTCTGAGGTTTTGGCGTCGTTCGGGCAGGTGCTATTCGTTTTTCATCTTCTTTTTAAATTTCTTATCTTCTTCCTTGTGTCTGCGGAATGACCACTCATTAAATCCTTTCTCATCACGCAAGATTTCGTCGGAAACTGTTGATATTGGATCGGGTTGCCGCGCCAGTTGGTTCCCGACGTACATTGCAAGCTCCTGAAATGCTTCGGCAGGACCTATTACTTTCTGAAACTCGTGCGGCTTTAGTTGCGGGTTAAGTTCGCATATCAACGTATTTGGACGCGATTGCTTTTTCCTGTCATTCGGACACCCATACGCGATCACAAATATGGGTACGCCGAGTTCGACAAATACGTCATCATGTCGTTTGTTGATTAACGGTCCGCTGTAACGCTTCCAAGTCTCATGGCTCAGTTTGTCCGTGCACCAGGATGAGTTCTCTTTTCGTTCCAGTATTTCGTCCAGTTTTTTCGTGTCTAGTCCGTGTTGTTTCAAAAACGGAATGGACAATGCCGATGAAATTTTGGACGTTGTATAAAAAGTGGTGTTCTCGATTTCGAGGGCGGGATACAGTTTTCCGCAGAACCCAAGTAATTTCGTTGTGATTGGTATCTCCATATTGTCACGCGATAGCCCGTATTTCACATCCTTTGTCAGCTTGTTGGGAAGGCGGAACAAAGAATCCATCAAAGGCCGCAATGCATTCAGCCGTGGCAGAAGCGAATTCCTACCCTCGCGCCACGACCATTCAGGCGATTCATAGTCGAACCGCTCCTGCTCTCTAACGTAAACGATGTTGGGATCGGCGCCGAATGCCTGGGCGGAATCGTAATAATCTTTATATTTGGAAATTATTCTCATTGAACGCTTTCACGGTCACTCGTGTTACGATACGACGCGCGGCGAGTTTTGTCACGGAGAAATTCTCAAGATAGGAATCTCATGCAATCCGTAATCCACAGAATATGCGTGTTTTTTGTCTTTTCGATACTTATGTTGTTTAAAGTAGACGCGCAGGAGCCGCCCGCGGATTTCCCCGAATTCATCGTTCCAGGCCACGAAAAAACTGTTTATAGCCTTCGCGCGCTATATTGGCTGCACTATCCCGGCGCGGGGCCTAAGGCGACGTTGTGGGACGAGTGGTTGAGCGTTCCTGCGTTGTGGCCCGCCGTGACGACGGACGATTCGTGGCGCAATATGCGGACGCAATGGCGTGCGGCGCTGGCGGGACGAATCATTGATAGCGACGGTTACGTCGCCACGCATCAGCACGCGTCGATTGCGCATCAGTTGGGTTGGCCGTTTCCGTTCTGGGCGCAGGGTTCGGGCGGCTGGGGCTGGCACTTCAATCTCGACGGCATTCATCGCAATTGGACCGGCACCGATGTAAAGACCCAGGAAGGCTGGCAGATTGCGGGCGGCGCCGACGACGGCATCCACGATCAGGCGTGGAACGTGAAGCTCGACGCGCCGCATTCGAGCGTGACCGCGCCGGCGATGCAGATCGATCCGTTCAACGCGCCGTTCATTCAGTTGCGGTGGCGCGCAACGGGGTTGAGCAATGCGCAGCCATATCTGGAATGGACGCGCGCGGATGCGGCGGAATACGCGCCGGAACGGCGCGTCTACTTTGCGCCGGTTGACGGCGCGAACTTCGCATACACGATGATTCCAGTGTTCAAGCACCCGGAATGGAAAGGCTCGATCGCCGGGTTGCGCGTGCAGTTCGGCAACGAACAGCCCGGCGGCATTGTAGGTATTCAGGCCTTGTTCACGCAATACGACACACGCCACAACATCAACAACTCGAATTTTGTGCGCGGTTGCGCGAACTATTTCAATTGGACCGGCGATCTGAATTTTCTTCGCGAGCAGATCGGCCGCATGCGCATCGCCATGCGCTACGTGATGTCCGAATTTCACGCCGACACCGAAGACCTCGTGCTGACGACGTGGGTGGGCCACGAAGGGCGAAGCGGCATCAAACTCAGCGACGGCAAAAAGGAAATTCTCTCCGGCAACGGCATTGGCAACAACTATTGGGACCTGCTGCCGATGGGCTATAAAGATTGCTACGCGACCTATCAATATTACGACGCGCTAAACGTGATGGCGGAGATCGAAGCCGCGATTGCCGCGCATCCGGAATGGGACATTGCAGTCGGCGCGCTTGCATTCACCGCCGATGAATTGCGCGAACGCGCCGCACGTGTCAAGGCCAAGGGCAATGAGGTATTTTGGAACCCTGCCACGCAACGCTTCTTTTGCGCCATCGATAAAGACGGCGTGGGCCACGATTGGGGCCTCACCTTTTTGAATCTGGAAGCGATTCATTTCGGATTCGCCACCGACGAACATGCGAAGGCGATTATGGATTGGATTTGCGGCGACCGAATTGTCGAGGGCGACACCTCGACCGGTGCGGACATCTACCACTGGCGATTTGGTCCGCGCGCGACGACGAAACGCAATGTCGAATATTACCTTTGGGCGTGGTCGGGACCCGAGAGCATTCCGTGGGGAGGCCAAGTGCAGGACGGCGGCGCGGTGATGGGCTTTTCGTACTACGACCTCAT
>JAWXCN010000146.1:0-20725 GCA_034408725.1 Candidatus Hydrogenedentota bacterium | reverse complement strand
GTCCGATACTTCGCGGCGCAATATCGGGTGTGTCGTTGTACTGCACGACGTGACGGCGCTGAACCGGCTCGAGAACGCGCGGCGTGACTTCGTCGCGAATGTATCGCACGAGTTGAAGACACCTATTACGTCGATCAAGGGGTATGTCGAGACACTGCTGGACGGCGCGCTTGAAGACCCAGACTCGGCGCGGCGGTTTTTGGCCACGATTGGGAAACAGGCGGACCGGCTCCATACTCTTATCGAGGATCTACTCAAGCTTTCCCGTATTGAACAAGAAGTGGGCAAGAACGAAATCGAACTGCGCAACGGACCGTTGCTGGAAATTATGGAAGGCGCCATTCAGGCCTGCGGCGTAATGGCGCTAGCCAAAGACATCCGCATACATTTCCAATGCGCGGGACCGTTTTGGGCGCGGCTAAATCCAGCGCTGCTCCAAACCGCGGTCGAGAATTTGCTGGACAACGCCATTAAATACAGCCAATCGGGATCAGACATTTTCGTAGACGTGGCGCGCGAGGGGAATACCATTTCCATTCGCGTGCGGGATGAGGGCTGCGGCATTGACCGCCAACATCTCACGCGCATTTTCGAGCGTTTCTATCGCGTGGACAAGGCGAGAAGCCGGAAGTTGGGCGGAACCGGATTGGGTCTTGCAATTGTGAAACATGTTGTCCGGGTGCACGGGGGACAGACAACCGTCGAGAGTTCGCCGCAAAAAGGCAGCATGTTTACGATTCAATTGCCTGCATCGGAAGCGGAGGTGGCTTAGTATGCTGGATTTCCGTAACGCCTAACACGGTTCTAACCGGAGCAGCATACGCTTTTCAGGGAGGGACAAATGAAAAAGGCAGAGACTGAAATGTATTCCCACAATCTGAGGACGACTGTTTTCTGCGTACTCGTGTCGATTGCTGTTCTGGGCTGTGGTCCAAAACAAACATCAACGGGCGACACTCAGGGCGCTTCGGCGACGGGAGGCGAGATTTCCATAAAAGGTAGTGACACGATGGTGCATGTCGTCACGGCCTGGGCCGACGCATTCATGAAAAAGCGGTCCGACATAAAAATTTCCGTTACTGGCGGCGGTTCCGGCACGGGCGTCGCCGCGCTGCTCAATGGCACGACCGACGTTTGCGCGTCGTCGCGCGATTTGAGTGAGGAAGAAAAGAAGGCTGGCGAATCGCAGGGGCTGAAATTGAGCGTAACGATTGTTGCGCGCGACGCATTGTCGATCGTTGTGCATCCAAGCAACCCCGTAAATGAACTTACGCTGGAGCAAATTGAGCGGATTTATACGGGGGCGATCACGAACTGGAGCGAGGTAGGTGGCGCGAACGAATCAATTGTCGTGACTTCGCGGGAATCCAGTTCGGGTACGTACATGTTTTTTCTGGAACATGTGCTGCGCAAAAAGGACTACACGCAAAATGCGCTGTTGCTTCCGGCAACGTCCGCGATTGTTCAAAGCGTGTCCGATTCGTCGTCTGCGATTGGTTACGTGGGCCTTGGATATGTACACGAGGCCGGCGCCAAGCTCAAGAGTGTCGGGGTAAAAGCCACGCCCGATGCCCCCGCGGTGATGCCGACCACTGAAACCGTATTGAGTGGCGCGTACTCCATTTCGCGGCCCTTATTGTTGGTCGTCGCGAAGGAAGCCACGGGACCGGTGAAAGACTTCCTCGATTTCTGCGTGTCTGATGAAGGCCAGGCTATTGTCGAAGAGTCTGGATACGTTAAGGTCCAATAACGCGTGTCATTTCGTCAAATCCAGGAGCGTAGCGTCAAATATGTGCTCGCCGGGGCCGCCTCGACGAGCATTGTTATCGTCGCTCTGATTTTTTTATTTTTGTTCCGCGAGGCCTTGCCGTTTGCGAAGGACCCCGGACTTGGCGCTCTCGTTGGTTCGAGGTGGATGCCCAAATCGTTCCAGGGGGCTGGTTATGGATTGTTGCCTCTTATAACCGGTTCCGCGCTGGTGACGGTGTTGGCAACGCTGATTGCGATCCCCTTTGGGGTGTGCGGGGCGGTGTACATTGCTGAAGTGGCGGGGCCGCGCGAACGGGAAATCCTGAAGCCGTTTATCGAGCTTGTTGCGGCGATTCCATCCGTAGTATTGGGATTCTTTGGCTTGATTGTGCTTGCGCCAATCATCAAGAGCGCGTTCGGGCTCATGTCAGGTATGACCGCGCTTACGGGCGCCGTCCTGCTGGCGCTCATGGCGGTGCCGACGATTATCTCTATTTCAGAAGACGCTATCCGGAGCGTGCCTCGTGCCTACAAGGAGGCGTCGCTCGCTCTGGGGGCGAATCGCATTCAGACCATTTTCAAAGTGGTCGTTCCGGCGGCGATGTCGGGCATTATTGCGAGCATCATGCTCGGGATGGGACGCGTCGTTGGCGAGACGATGGCGGTAATCATGGTCACGGGCAATGCCGCGAAGGTGACGCTGTCACCGTTTGAGCCGGTGCGCACGATGACTGCAACGATTGCGGCGGAGATGGGCGAGGTGCCATTTGGCACGGCGCACTACCGCGCGTTGTTCTGGATCGGTATTGCGCTGTTGATTGCCACGTTCTTTATCAATCTGGTGGCATTGCGCGTGCTCAAATCGTACCGGAGGGCCTGACGATGGGCACCCTCAAGGAACGGGCGGCATTCATCGGTCTCCGGATTATTACCTACGTTCTTGTTTCGATTGTTGGTTACATAATCCTGGATATCGTCGTGCGTGGCGCCGGGGTGATCAGTTGGAGTTTTCTGACGACCTATCCGAACCCCGACGGTACGGGCGGAATTTTCCCCGCGATTGTTGGGACATTCTATTTGGTGATGGGCACCATCCTCGTCGCCTTGCCGTTGGGCATGGCGAGCGCGGTATACCTCACTGAATACGCAAAACAAGGGTTGCTCACGAACCAGATTCGTCTCGCCATTGTCACGTTAGCGGGCGTGCCATCGATTGTGTTCGGCCTTTTCGGGCTTGGCCTATTTGTCCTGTTTCTGGATTTTGGCACGAGCGTTTTGGCCGGTAGCTTGACGCTTGCGTGCATGATATTGCCGACGATTATTGTGTCGAGCGAGGAGGCGCTGCGCGCGGTGCCCCAATCCTTGCGCGAAGCGAGTCTGGCCTTGGGGGCAACGAAGTGGGAGACGATACGCAAGAGCGTGTTGCCCTATGCGATTCCGGGCATGATGACGGGGAGCATCCTCGGCGTGGGCCGCGCCGCGGGCGAGACCGCGCCGATACTGCTCACGGTTGCGGCATTTTTTTTGCCGCAGTTGCCGCGATCCATTTTCGATCAGGCGATGGCGCTTCCTTATCATCTTTACGTGCTGGCGACGCAATTTCCCAATGCGGAAGCGGTCCGCCCGACGCAGTACGGGACTGCCCTGGTTTTGCTTCTATTGGTGCTCGGCCTTAACATAGGGGCGATCATGGTCCGAATGCATTTCAGGAAGCGGAACAGGTGGTAACAACAATGCCCGCGGCTTTTTCTCTAGGTAACGATGCAACTCCCGTGGATTTCACACCCAAGGTAGAAGTGCGCCGGCTCAATTTTTTTTACGGCGCGACGCAGGCGCTGTTCGACATCAATATGACGATTCCGGAGAACCAGGTGACGGCGCTGATTGGGCCGTCGGGTTGCGGAAAGTCCACATTTTTGCGCACGCTAAACCGTATGAACGACATTATTGACGGCACACGCCTCGAGGGCGCGATCACGATCGACCGCCAGGACATTTACCGGAATGGCACCGACGTCGTGACATTGCGGAAACGCGTCGGTATGGTCTTTCAGAAATCGAATCCGTTTCCCAAGTCCATTTTTGAGAACGTGGCCTACGGTCCGAGGCTGCACGGAACAAAGGACAAGGCGGTGTTGGCGGAACTCATCGAGCAGAGTCTAATCCGCGCGGGACTGTGGGACGAGGTGAAGGACCGGTTGCACCGGAGCGCGATGGACCTGTCAGGCGGCCAACAACAGCGGCTGTGTATCGCGCGCGCGCTCGCGGTGGACCCGGAGATTCTGTTGATGGACGAACCCGCGTCCGCACTCGATCCGCGCGCGACGGCGCGAATTGAAGACCTGATCAGCGAGTTGCGGGAGGACTATACAATTGTTATCGTGACCCACAACATGCAACAGGCGGCGCGCGTGTCGGATTTTACGGCGTTTTTCATGGAAGGCAAGCTCGTCGAGTTTGACGATACCGAGAAGATGTTCACGAAACCTAAAGAGAAACAAACCGAAGACTACATTACGGGCCGGTTCGGGTAGTGTACCGGCGAGGGCGTTGAGCAGTGTCCGCACATCTTTTACGCGAAATAGATCGGTTGAAAAAGCAGTTGCTGTCGTTGAGCGCGTTCGTTGAAGAAAGTGTTGCAATTGCGGTGCGGTCGGTGCGCGACCGCGACTCGAACCTCGCCCGGCAAGTGATCGAGAACGACGGGCGCATTGATGAGCTCGACGTGGACATCGAGGAAGAGTGCCAGAAAATCCTCGCGCTGCACCAACCGGTGGCCCATGACTTACGCTTCATCATTGCCGTGATCAAGATAAACGGGACGCTGGAACACATCGGCGATTGCGCGGTGAATATCGCCGAGCGCGCGCTGTTTCTTAGCGCCGAAGAGCACGTGGACATTCCGTTTGATTTCACCGGCATGTCCGAAATGGCGCGCACAATGCTGCGCAAGGCTCTGGACGCGCTCGTCAATCAGGATGAAAACCTGGCGTATCAGGTCATCGCGGCCGACGATGAAGTCGACTCGATCAACCGGGACATGTACGGCCAGGTGAAGGACGGTATCCGGAACCATCCCGAGCATCTTGAAGCGCTAATTCACCTATTGAGCATCTCGCGGTTGGTCGAGCGTATCGCTGACATGGCTTCCCACGTGGCCGAAGAAGTGATTTACTACGTGAAGGGCGACATTGTCCGGCACAAGACGGAACAATTCCTGTCGCAAATCCAATCGGGCGAGGCATGACCCGGACCATCACCGCGTTTCTCTCCGTTCTTTTTTTCATACCGCCCAATGTCTCCGCCGACGAGCGCAAACCGCGCGACGTTTCCGCTGAACTCCGCACCATTGTCGTGCAAAGCGGCATGCCGGGTTTGACGGCTGCGATAGTTGACACTCATGGCCTCGTGGCGATTGGAGCGGCGGGAGTACGGCGCAAAGGTTCTCCAGCCCTCATTGGCGTAGGCGACAAGATGCACCTGGGATCGTGTACCAAAGCAATGACTGCGACGGTGATTGCGCGATTGGTCGAAGCAGACAAACTGTCCTGGGATTCGAGGCCATCGGAATCCTTCGCGGACATTTGGGAAGATTCTAAACCAGGATGGATTCGGGTGACTTTGACTCAACTGCTGACGCACAGCGCGGGAGCCCCGCACGATCTCCACGACTACGGACTTTGGAACAAGCTCTGGTTTCATGAAGGCTCGCCGCGCGAACAGCGAATTGCGCTTGTACAAGGGGTGTTTGCTCATCCGCCCAAGGGCGAGCCAGGTACGCGATACATTTACTCGAATTCCGGTTATGCGATTGCGGGGGCAATGGCCGAGCAGGCTACCGGCAAGGACTGGGAAACACTGATGCGCGAGCTATTGTTTGAACCGCTGGGAATGACGACGGCGGGCTTCGGCGCGCCGGGTTCCACGGAGAAGCTCGATCAACCGCGGGGGCACACGGAGGATGGGGACACGGTGGAACCGGGCCGCGACGCGGACAACCCGCCATCGATGGCGCCCGCGGGCACGGTGCATTGTTCGATGGAAGATTGGGCGCGTTTCGTAAAACTGCATTTGGACGCTGAGGCCGGCAAACTGCGTTTACTCACTGCGGATTCCTTCCGCACGCTGCATACACCCGCGAACGCATTGAAGCCCGCGTACGCAATGGGCTGGGGTATCACGGAACGGGAATGGGCGGGCGGCAAAACGCTGACGCACAACGGAACCAATACAATGTGGTTCAGCGCCGTGTGGATGGCGCCGCTCAAAGGTTTCGCGGTGATGGCCGCGTGCAACCAGGGCGGCAAGAAGGCGGAGAAAGCCGTTGACGACGCGATTTCGACGCTTATTCTGGATCACACCGGCAAGCGGTAGCGTTCCGTGCCACGTTTCGCTATCATCCCGCCTTTCTTCGACCCCTTTGCGAAAGGACAAATCATTTTCATGGCTACCACGAACCCGAATTACGACAAACTTCAGGCGGGATACCTGTTTCCAGAAATCGCAAAACGCACCCGCGCATTTCTTGCTGCGAATCCCGGCGTCTCTGTGATGCGCCTGGGTATTGGTGATACCACGGAGCCGTTGACGCCGTCCGTTATTGGGGGATTGCATCGCGGCGTGGATAAACTCGCGGACGTGAAGACGTACACGGGATACGGCGCGGAGCAGGGCAATGCCGGCCTTCGCGCGGCCCTTGCGAAGCGGTATGCGTCCATGGGTGTAGAACTGGAAGACGACGAGGTATTCGTCAGCGATGGCGCCAAACCCGACTCCGCGAATATTCAAAGCATTTTCGGGGCAAACAACATCGTTGCGGTGCAAGACCCCGCGTATCCCGTGTATGTGGACAGCAACGTGATTGCGGGCCGGACGGGGGCGTGGAACGGCAGCGGCTTTGACGGTTTGGTCTACATGCCCTGCACCGCGGCAAACGGTTTTTTCCCGGACGTGCCGCAAGGCAAGGTTGATCTCATCTACATTTGCAGTCCGAACAACCCGACGGGCGCGGTAGCGACCAGGGCGCAGCTCAAGACCTTTGTGGACTACGCGCGACAAAACAAGGCCGTGATTATTTTTGATTCCGCGTATGCCGCATATATCTCGGATTCAGAACTGCCGCGCAGTATTTTTGAGATCGAAGGCGCACAGGAATGCGCAATCGAACTCAGTAGTTTCTCGAAGGAAGCGGGATTCACCGGGGTCCGGCTCGGATGGACCATCGTACCCAAACGCCTCGTGTGCGAAGACGGGGAAGCGGGGAAAATTCACCGGCTGTGGAACCGGCGGCAGACGACGATGTTCAACGGCGCATCGAATATTGTGCAGGAAGGCGGTGTTGCCGTTCTTTCCGATGAAGGCCAACGGGAATCCGCGCGCATGGTTGCGTATTACATGAAAAATGCAAAGGTCATCAAGACCGGGCTTGAGGCAATGGGACTCACGGTTTTTGGCGGGATTAATGCGCCTTATGTCTGGGTCCAGACTCCGCAGGGAATGAAATCATGGGATTTCTTCGACAAAATGATGTCTGAAGCGCATGTCGTTGGTACGCCGGGATCGGGGTTCGGACCGAACGGCGATGGATATTTCCGTCTGTCTTCATTTGGTCACGCGGAAGACATAGAACGTGCAGTAGACAGCATTCGGTGCCATTTGCGTATAAGTTGAATCGGACCAGTTAGTTGTAACGAATTTTTGTTTATCGGCATAAGAAAGGCATTTTTTCGTGGTAAACCATATTTTGTATATGGGTCGGTTATCGTGTACAATATGGGCGGTTAATTAGCTAGTTTTTCCGGCTTAACGTTATTTACGTGCAACTTTCACACCCATCGAGACATTTTATGGGTGGAATATAAGTTTTTTGAACTGGAATAGATGACCTTGGTATGCTTTGTTCAACTGTATGTGAACTATGCATCTTGGTGGAAAAAGGAGGAGGATTCACTTTCATGTTGTACCTGCGGAATGGACTTTTTATTGCAATCTGCGTTGCGATGACGCTGACCGTGTCATCCGGTTGCTCGCGCAAGAAGAACCAAGTACAGCCGATTCAACCCGCGTTGAGTAGCGGCGCGGGATCGACCACGGAAATTACGACTGGCACTGGACTTCCGGGCGTTGACCAGGAAGGGCTGAATTTCGTGTCGGCGGGCGTTAAGCCCGTATATTTCGATTACAACAGCTATGCGCTTCGCCCTGACGCGCTTTCGACGCTGAAGACGAACGCGGAAGTGTTCGGAACTGCCCTTGCTGGCGCGTACATTCAGATTGAAGGGCATTGCGACGAACGCGGCACGCAGGAATATAATCTTGCCCTGGGCGAAAAACGCGCGCTTGCGTCCCGCGAGTATCTAATTCAGTTGGGCGTCAGCGGTGATCGTATCATTACAATCAGTTATGGTGAAGAAGTTCCCTCGGACTCCGGTTCTTCCGAATCCGCTTGGGCATTGAATCGCCGTTGTGAGTTCAACCAAGCTGCCAACCGATAAGGGGGTCGCACGTTATGCGCGGAACTGGTCTTGCGCTGTTGGCAGCGGCTGTGTTGCTAGGGGCGGGATGTACGACCACGAGTGGTGGCGATCAGATGGCGTCCTCGGTGTACGCGACACACCGCATCGTAAAAAATCTTGAAACCGACATGTCTGCGCGCGTCGAGAAACTGAATCAGACTGCCGCGGATCTCTCGGTCAAGGTTGATGCAAGTGATCAGACCACACGCCAACTTCAGAGCATGATGGAAGAGAATCAGGCGAAGTTGACGATTGTGCAACGGAACCTGGATAAGTTATCGCAGGTGGTGTACCGGCACTTCGGTTTGTCCCCGCCATCGAGCGGCGTGCATATCGATGACAGCAGCGTGGAACTGCCTCCCGGTCCTCCGCCCACGACGCCGATTCCTGGTGAAGTCCCGCCGCCACCACCGCCGGGTCCGCCCGCCGCAAGTGAATCGGTGGCGCAGCCCGTGGCAACACCGGTTGAACCGAGTGCGGCCGAATTGAGCAACGCCGCGGCGGATTACAAGAAAGCTTCCGAAAGTTATATGAATGATAACTACGAGGAAGCCTTGACCCAGTATTCTCAATATTTGCAGCGGTATCCCACGGCGGAGAACGCCGGGAATGCGCAATATTGGAAGGCGGAATGCCTCCGGAAGATGGGCCAGTGGGAGCAGGCGGTACGCGAATACGACACCATGCGTCAGAGTTTTCCGCTTAGCAAGAAAGTTCCGCCGGCGATGTTTTACCAGGCTGACTGTTATTTGCGCATGGGTCAGCAGCAGCGCGCGATTGATTTGCTGAAGGACCTGTCCACGGATCAACGCTATGGGACTGACGCGGCCGCCGAGCAGGCGCGCGGGAAGTTGAAGGAGTTGCAGGGCTAGCGGTCCTGTCGATATGATTTTAACGGCGCGCTGAACGAAGGCGTTCAGCGCGCCGTGTTTCTTTTCCACCGGTAGGAGTCCGATGCGGTATTTTTTGGGTCTTGACGCGGGTGGCACGAAAACGCACTGCCTGATTGGCGATGAACGTGGAAATGTCCTTGGTTTCGGACAGGCAGGCGCCGGCAATTACGAAGTCCACGGGATTCCCGCGGCGCGGGAAGAAATCCGGAGAGCGGTGCAAGTTGCGCTCGATGAGTCTGGCCAATTGCTGACTGGGATCGAAGCGATTGGCATGGGCATCGCCGGGGCTGACATACCCGACGACTATGCCATGCTCGAACGGGAGGTATTTACGCCGTTGTTTGGCGTAACTCCGCGGGACTTCCAGAACGATTCGATGGCGGGATTGCGTGGCGGGACCAGATCGCCGTTCGGCATCGTAATCGCCTGCGGCACGGGCTGCGTTTGCGCTGGAAAGAACCGGGCAGGCGAACATGCCCGAGTGGGTGGACTTGGCGGCGAGTTCGGAGACGAGTGTTCCGGCACACAGCTTGGTGAGGACGGCCTTCGGCGGGTGTGGCAGGCTCGCGATGGCATTATCCCACCGACGCGGCTAACCGGGAAATTTCTGGAGCGCGCGCAATGTGGAAACGCCGACGACCTGTTTCTCAAATTATACCGGCGCGAACTGACGCACGCGGATCTGCAGCCGATGGCGGCGCTAGTGTTTGACGCGGCGCGTGAAGGCGACGCGGCGGCCCGTGAAATCCTGGAGCGGGGCGGAGTCTACCTGGCGTCGATGGTGAACGCGGCGGCTTCGCGGCTCGGTATGAACGGCGAGGCATTCGACGTGGTCATGGCGGGAAGCGTGTTCAAGGGGAGCAGCCCCGTCTTGATAGACGCGATGCGCGCGGGAATTCTTGCGCGCAGTCCCCACGCGCAAACGGTGATGCCTGTTTATGAGCCTGTAGTAGGCGCACTACTGATGGGAATGGAGCAGTGTCTTGAAATTAAGCCCGATATCTATGAGAATCTATCCCGCTCGTTATGCGCCGCCGAAAAGCGGCATGCAGTTCGATTTACAGCCGAGTAGGTAATTATGAAAATACGTTCATCTCACGTCGTGGTCCTTCTTCTTGCACTAATGACGGCAATTATTGCCTTGATAATTTTGCGCTCCTTCAAACCCGGCGAGGGGGCCGCCGAAACGACGGACCAATTTTTGCAGGAAGTGGAACAGATTCGCGCTGCCGGTCATGGCTCGGCGGAGACCGCGGGCATCGTCAAAAGCACTGTGGTCGACATATCAAAACGCCCGAAGATCGAATTCACGGTAGAGAACATTGACATGGGGATCATACCGCGAACAGAAAAATCGTTTGCGCGAACGCCCGTGAAAAATACGGGGGACAGTCCACTTGAGATTGGCCAGATAGCGACAACTTGCGGATGCACCCTGGGTGATTTTGAGAACTCTGTCACCCGCGCGGATGGCTCGCTCGTAACAATAGTGCCGCCAGGCGGACAAGTAGACTTAATCATTAGCGTGGATCCGGCGCTTGTCAAAGGATTTTTTGCCGACAAAGTGCTGACGCTTCACTCGAACGATCCGGTGACGCCCAAGGCGTCATTGCTCGTGAAATCCAGGGTGGACCCCGAATATACCATTGAACCGGGCAACGGTGACATGGATTTCGGGCGAATACCGAAAGGTTCGGACGGGGAAACCCGCACAATCATTCGCCAGGCAACGGACGAACCGCTCGACATCACGGGCGTCAACTTGTCTACGGCCGCTAACACCCCATCGAATACCAAGGGCATGACGAAGTTTATCACGATGGAAGTGCTTGAACGCCCGGAGGAGCAGTGGAAAACGGCTGGGCGCGCGGAGTGGGAGATTGTTGCGCGGGTCTCGCCGGAAGCTCCGGCCGGGCCCATCTATGAAGTGTTTACGATATTGTCGACCGCGCCAAGAGTTCCAACGTTCGAGGCCACGCTCGAGGGCAGCGTACTTTCGTTTTACAATGTTTCTCCGCTCAACCTTGGCGCGCGAGAACCAGTGAAACCAGGACAACAAAACATCGCGGCCGCGACGATAATATCGCAGTTCCCGGTTGAAATAACCGAGGTTGCGGTCACTGGCGCTGATCTGGAAGTCGCGGTCTCAGCGGGCGAGAACACAACCGAAACACTACTTCAATTAAACGTAAAACCGGATGCGGCTTCCGGCATGAAAAACGAGCACGTGACATTCCGGGTGACGGGTTCCGGTCAAATGGTTGAGCATCGCATGCGCGCGTTTGCTTCTGTGGAAGCGGCCGCGCCGTAGGAGTTCAGTTGTTATTTTTTGGGAAGAAGGACAAAGGCGCGGGCCAGCCGATTCACCCGCTTGTGGGACGCCGGGCTTTTTGCCGGATTTGCGATTCAGATCAGATGTTCACCAAGTGCTGGCGGCGCGCCGCCATGGTGCGGCAATGCACGGGATGTGGCGCGGCATTCGAGAACTCAGGACAACTTTATCAGAGTTTCCAGCCCCAGTGTCCCCATTGCGCGGAGTTTCTGGAACAACCGGGATTTGACTATGGAATGTGCGACACCTGCGGGTCAAAATTCGAACTGCCCGACGGCGCAAAACCCGGCCTGCTTCCGAATAAGGAACAGCGCCAGCGCATGGGTATTTTCGGACAAATCCGGAACAAGTAAGCACGCCGAATGAACTATAAAGAAGCCTTGTCGAATCTGTCGCAATACGAACAGGAACACATTCTCCGTTTCTGGGCCGGACTTTCGGATGTAGAACAGGCGGGCTTGCTGGCCCAGATCGAGTCAATTGAACTCGATCTGATGAAACGCCTTGCGGATGAGTGGATTCTGAATGAACCGCCGGCGGAACGGTTTTCCGTGATAAAACCGGTTCCAACCATTCCACAGGCTGACCGTACCCAAGACGACGCGCGTGAAGCATGGGACACCGGGGAAGCTGCGTTGCGCGCGGGGCGCGTTGGCCTGCTGCTGGTCGCGGGAGGGCAGGGCACTCGCCTGGGATTTGACGGGCCGAAGGGCGCGTATCCCATAGGCCCGGTGTCCAAGCGTTCGTTATTCGCGTTTCACGCCGAAAAAATCCACAACACGCAACGCCGCTATGGATGCACGTTGCCGTGGTACATCATGGTCAGCGACACCAACGAAGCGGCGACCCGCGTTTTTTTTGACGAGCACGATTTCTTTGGGTTGAATAAAAAAGACGTGACATTTTTCACACAACGCATGGTCCCGTGCATGGATGATCAAGGTAAATTCATGCTCGAATCCCGGCATTCCATCGCGATGAACCCGAATGGGCACGGTGGGACAATTCTCGCGGTTGTCGACAGCGGTATTGCCGAGGATGCGCGCCGGCGGGGCGTGGATACGCTCAGCTATTTTCAGGTTGACAACTGGACACTGAAGGTTGCCGATCCATTTTTCATTGGATACCACGTACTGCGTGGCGGCGAGATGTCATCCAAAATTCACCGGAAGACCGAGCCGCGCGAATCAGTCGGCGTACACTGCATCTGCGATGGCCAATATCGCACGATCGAATACAGCGAGCTCGATATCTATCCGCAACTGCTCGAAACAGACGCGAACGGCAGGCCCGTTTATTACGCCGGGAATCCCGCCATTCACATTATGTCCGTGGAGTTTGTCGAGCGCGTTTACAAGAATTTCCGGGAGTTTCCGTGGCATCGTGCGCACAAGAAGATTCCTTATATCGATCTTTCCGGCGCGATGGTGAAACCGGACAAACCGAATGGATACAAGTTCGAGACGTTTGTCTTCGATGCCTTGCGGTTCACGGTTCACGATCCCATCGCGCTTGAAATCCCACGCGCCGGCGAGTACACACCGATAAAGCAGTTTAGCGGCGAGAACAGCGTCGAAGAAGCGTGGCGTTCAATGCGGGAGTATTGGGCGGATTGGATCGAAGCGGCGGGACATAAAGTATCGCGGCGTTCCGATGGCGCTGATGCAATCGAAATCGAAATTAGCCCGCGGTTCGCGCTCTCCAAAGATGAGTTCCTCGAAAAGGCAAACCAATTGACCTTTCCGGAAAAGGACGCCAACATTTGCATCCTGCCCGATGGGACATTGCTTTAGGGCTTGTTGGGGGGGTGCTCTGACACCAGGGGGCCGGAATTTTCGTGCAAGGGTCCAATGACAGCAGACTGACATGGCGCGAAGTGGGGCTGCACGCTTTTTTGGCGTTGCTTGTAGTCGTCTGCCTGTTTCCAACCGTTTTCCTTCGTGGAGACGTCGCGTTGCCCGGTTACTTTATTTACGAATCCGATCCCTGGCAACAGTACCAGCCACCCGGCTATGAGCCGGTCAAAAATTTCAACTGTGCCGAATCTCTCATCACGTTTTTCACCTGGAGTTGGATATTCGTCGAAGCAATCGAGCATGGCGAGTGGCCGCTGTGGAACGCGCATGAGATGACCGGCTTGCCCCTGCACGCGAATTATCAAAGCGTAGTCTTCTATCCTGCGCGGATATTTTTTGTCCTGTTCGATCTGTATACGGCAGCGACGTTGTTCATCTTGGCGAAGATATGGATTTGCGGCATGACCGCGTACGTGTGCGGCCGCGGCATGGGCCTAACGCGCGCCAGTGCACGGTTTTTGTCATTTGGCTGGATGGTTTCCGGTTTTTGCATGAACTGGCTTCAATGGCCATTGACCGACGTGGCGGCCTGGTTGCCGATGGCTTTCCTGGGCGTCGAAAGGCTGTTGCAAAACCGCTACGTGAAGGGATTCTTTGCGCTGAGTCTCGGCGCGACGTTGATGCTGCTCGGCGGGCACCCGGAGTCGGCATTCGCAATGGGCGCAGGTCTCGGAATGTATTTTTTTATGCGGCTTGCAATCGATCGAAGATGGGAGCGGGCCGTCGCGAACAAGATTGGGTTGGCGGGGCTAGCCTGGTTCGTGGCGTTGTTGGTTAGCGCGATCATCGTCATTCCGTTCGTCGAGTACTGCATGAACAGTTACACGATGGCGGCGCGGCATGCCGGCGACGAGCGCACCCAGTTCATGCGGCCTCTGGCGCTCATTTCGTTATGGATACAACGGTTTATAGGATTCAACGGGGATGGCACGTTCTGGGGCGCGCAGAACCAGCATGAGAATTCGCAGTTCACGGGATTGCTCTATGGCGGGATCGTCGCGTGGGTTGGAATTGCGGCCTTGTTCACGAAGCGGTCCGCGAACTCACCGCTAGCGTCGCGTGCGTTGTGCCTTGCGGCGCCCGCGATTTTGGGCGTGCTTCTCGCTGTCGAATTTCCGACGCTCCAATTTTACCGCGTCATTCCTTTTCTCGGATCGATGTGGGGCGTACACCATGTCGCGTTCGCGATGTTTGCCGTGCCGCTGTTGGGCGCGCTTGGAATGGATAACTGGTTTCAGCAACCGCGCAGGCCGAGGGAACTTTTACGCGTCGCGATGCCCATCGCGGTCATTATCATTATTTGCGCCGGGTTTTATTTGTTCTACGCTTCCTTTTTCAGGATCGCAAAGCTGGAGGGCTACATCGCTTTCCAATACGCCCGCGCGTTTGGAGCGTTGGGGATAGCATTCGTTATTGTAGCCTTGCACTGTTTCGTGCGAAAACCTGTGGTGCTTGCGAACCTGTTGGCGGTTGCCCTTTGCGTTGACCTCTTAATTGCGACGCGAAACCAGTTGCCGGTCTGCCCCCGCGAGCACATGTATCCCGACACGCAATTGACCCAATGGTTGCAGGCGCAGCCGAAGCCGTGCCGGGTAGACAGCATCAGCGTGAAAGATATTCGGCCCAACGCAATGGTGCCATATGGCATCGAAGAACTGTGGGGATATGACGGCATTTATCCGAACCGCATCATGGAAGTGCTTCACCAAGCGTCTCGCGAGGGCGTATGGAGCCAGCTTGAGCCCTTGCTTGCGGTTGATTACTACATTTTTCCTACCGGAGAGGACAGTCTTGCGGCGAATCTGGAGCGGTTTGAACTGGTGACGACGCTGGATAAACTGGATGTTGTGAAGGACCGCCGCGCATATCCTCGAACGTTTTTTTTACGCGAGGTACAGACCGCACCGGACGCGGCAGCGCTGTTTTCAATGATGGAGGCGCCTGGTTTCGATTCACGCGTTACAGGGCTGACCGACCAACCGCCCACGCGGGAATTGCCTAAAGCATCAACGACTGCCTTGGGCGACGCTCGCGTGGTATCGCGCACAACTACCAAAGTCACTGTTGAAGGCGAGGCGCTGGAGGACTGTGTTTTATTTTTATCGGAAGCTTTCTATCCCGGTTGGCGGGCATACGTGGACGGGAACGAAGTTGAAGTGTTTCCTTTATATCACGGGTTTCGAGGCATCGTTTTTCCGAAGGGCAAACATATTGTCGACTATCATTACCGGCCGCGTTCGTTTTACGCCGGTCTCGGAATCTCGACGCTGTCGTTGCTGATCACGAGTTTTATAGCGTTGTTGTTGCTGAGGAAACGCGCGCCGGGCGCGACGCGCGCAACAGCAGGATGATAGCCAAGCATGAGGCAATCAGCATCGCCATGATGGAAACAGACAATCCAATTTTGAAACTGGTGGGGAAGTACGTAAATTCCACCCGGTGGGCGCCAGAGGGAACCACGATTCCGCGGAACGTGTGATTGACGGGGAAGATTTCTGTGGGAGTTCCATTTACTGTGGCTTTCCAACCGGGATAGTAGGCATCGGCGAGGATGAGCACCGCGGGTTTATTTGCGTTTACGTCCAGGTGGACGCGAGTGGACGTGCGGAACACAATGCGGGCCGAGCCACCCACTGCTCCCTCTGAACCATCAAAATTGATCGGCGTTTCGACGAGCGCGGTCTTGGCGGGATCAAAGGCTGGACTGCTCATGCGATCAAAGAGGGCGTCGACGCCGCTGATCGATTCGACGTTTGCAACAAGATAGGCACGAGGCAATGCGCGCAGGTTCTCGTAAACCTCGATACCATCAAGCGTTGTTGCCAATCGAAACCGGCTGCTGTCTTGAAACGGAAAACCTGGTTGCGGGTCATCGACTTTGCGGAGGTAGTGTGTAATGGCGCACGCAGGTTCCATGGCCGTCCAAATATTTTCACCCAAACGCCCGTAGAACGTCACAATGCGTCGCGGATATATTCCGTCGTGTCCCCAGTGCTCCTCGATACCGTAGGGAAGCATGAAACCTGGAAGAATTCCGCCAGACACGGCGTTGACGCGCGCAGGTTGTTCCAAATTTTGCAGGTAGTTGAGCAACGGCGTCTCGTAGAGCAGCGCAGACCGTGGTATTGATGCCCTAAGATCGCGGGTTGCATATACGAGATCGAATACGAGCAACAGAATCAGGCCAGCCCAGATAAACGTGGCGCGTTGCCACAGGCAGTGTACGCAAAGAAGCGCTGTTCCCAAAGCAACAGTTAACGCGGCGACAATGATCTGGCCATGCACGTAGTCCGCGACTTGCAGGGTCTTTAGTAAGCCAGCATCAATACTGATATAACCAACGATGATTAGAGCGCCGAGAAGCAGTGCTGCCAGCGGCGGAACCAGGTGTCGAGCTTTTCCGCGTTCGGAAAGAAACCTGTCCAGCCCAATCGCGGCAAGCACGGGCATTGCGAACATGGGGAAGGCCGTAAAATAACATTGCCACATGGAGCTCATGACGGGGAGCGCATGAATGCGTTGCAGGAACTGAATATTGAATGCCAAGGCAAACAACCCGGCCGCGGGGATTAACAATGCGGCAACACGCGCGTTGTTTCCACTGCGCCGTGAAAACAGCAGGAAAATGCCCAGCCAAACCACCAGTCCCGCATACATCATTCCCTGAAACGTGTGGACCATGTCGCCCCAGCGATTGTTGTCCGCTTCGGCGCCGAAATAACGGGGAATGAACATGGCAATCGCGCTGGAAATATTGAAGGCGTGGGATTCGCCCAGTCCGCGGCTGCGCTGGCCATACTCTTGGCTTTGGAACAGATACTCTCCGAAAGGAAGCAATAGAGCAGAGAGGAGCAAGATAGCCGGGGCCCAGGCGGCGAGGGCCGCCACGAGCGGCGTCCAAAGCGCCTTTCCGCGCCGCCGCTCAAACACGACGCGACAGACGAGGTACATCCCGGCGCCGAGCCCGGCCACGAAAGCAGTTTCCGGATGCCCTGCGAGAAGCAGGAGGGTTGTGGCAACGACGAGTGTTGCGAATCCTTTTCGCGTTCGCCCTTGTACGAGGCGTTCAATGCCGAGCATGAGCAGCGGCAACCATGCGCTCACATCCGGGATTGGCCAATAACACCAGATGAGATTGTAGCTCGAGAGCATCCATGCGACGGATAAGAAACGTGAGGCCCAGATGCCAAGACCAATGCCGCGCCCGTAGAGGTACGCGGTCATGCCGCAGAGCCAGAATTTCAAGATCATCAGTATCGTTGATGCGACGGCAACGTCGAGAAGCATGTGGAGCAGGCGCGGGGGATAAAAGACTGTACTTTGATAATTCGCAAGAAGGGGCATGCCGGAGAATTCATAGGGGTTCCACAGTGGCCATTCGCTCTCCTGAAGCGATAGTTTCGCGGCGGTATAGAACGAATGGAAGCAAGTCAGGTATTCGACAGTCACCCAGTTCGGTGGTTGTTCCAATCCCGGCGGCGCGTGATGACTCCACGGGGCAGTATCGAACAGAAGTCCACCGGGATGGACCATTTCTCCGAGCAGCATCGTGCGAGGGAACACCGCGCACAAGATCAGCAGCAATAGCGCCGCATGTCCCAGTAATTCTTTGATCGAGGACTGTCTACGCACGGGTTTTTCTCGCGCGCAAAGTATAGAGTGCGAAAAGGTTGCCGAAGACGAGCACTACGCAGGATATTGCGAGGCCGAATTGAAACGATTTCGGGCGATACTGAAACTCGACCGTGTGTTGGCCAGGAGGAACGGCGACGCCGCGGAATGCGTGGTAAGCGGGAATGATGTCAGTTGATCGCCCGTCAATAGAGGCGGTCCAACCCGGATAGTACGCGTCTGTGACAACGAGCAGCGCATTTCCCTGTGATTCGACTTTGACCTTCATGGCGTTGAATGATCTCGCGACAATGGACGCGTCGCCGGTCTCCTCGTCTGCATCAGTTATTGAAGCGCTAAATTCGGTTTCCAGCAGGGCTGTCCGGCGCGGCTCAAACGACGGATCGCGCAGGCGCGCAAACAATTCGTCCGGCGTTTCGCAGGTTTCTGTGTGGTTTACAAGAAAGGCGCGGGGAAACGCATGGTTGTCTTTGTAAATCGCCACTCCATCGATCGTGGTGTCGAACGTAAACCGGTTTGAATCCGCGAGATCAAAAGTCGGTTTTAGCGCGGGATCATGCAGGTAGTACGATACTCCAGTCAATGGTTCCAGGCGGGACCGGGTTTCCCCACTGATACCCCCCAGAAACGACCACATTCGAGCAGGCAGGATGCCGTCGTACGCGTGGAGTTCGTCTATGCCGAAGGGTTGAAGAAGCCCCGCCATTATTCCTGCCGACGCTGCGTTAATGCGCGTGGCGGGAGCAAGTTGCTGAAGGTGTCGCGTGAGTGGCGTTGGAAAGAGTACGTGCGAGGCAGGGCTGGCGCCAGCTAAGCCGCGTGCCGCCCAAAGCAGGTCGAGCGCAAGGAGCATGCAAAGCGCTGGCGCAACGATACGCTGGCCGCGCGAAAGCGTATGCACTGCAATCAAGACGAGTGAAGCGGCACAGACGAATGCGGCAATGCCTAACTGCGTTAGGACGTAGGTTTCGTGATTCTGAAGTATTAGCAGTTGCCGGTCCAATTGAAATCGAAAAGCAATTGCGGCGCAGACCAAAACGACCACCAAGAACGTAGGCCACAGTTCCCGGAAACGTCTCGGCCGGCTGAGCCAATGGTCCAGCCCGATTGCGCCGAGAAAACAGAAAGCCATCATGGGAAAGATGAGATGCCAGCTTCCCCAGGTCGAGTTGAAAGGCGGAAGCTTGAAGACAGGTTCGATGACGGGCGCGCGAAATGCCATCAAAAGAAATACGCAGGTGGGAACTGCAAACGCTACCGAACGCTGTTTAGCGATGCGATTGGCAAACCGGCAAAGCAGCAGCGAGATTGCGAGAAACACGGGAATTCCGCCATACGTCATCATCGTGAAAGATGAAACGTTGATTCCGTCCGCCCAAAATGCGCCGTCGGGTTGCGCCCCGAAGAATCGGGGTACCCAAAAAATGGGAAAGGCGGCGGCCTCAAGAAAATGTTGCGCACCTGAATCGCCGGCGCGGTGTACATAGGTATGACTCCGCGGAAGATATTCGAGAAATGGAAGTATCTGGATCGAAGCTACGGATAGAGCAATGGCCCAACTCGCGCTGGCTAACAGAATCGCGCGCCTGGCGGATACAGCGGCGCGGCGCTGGAACAGGCGAATGAAGAAATACGCGCCTACGCCCAGCGCCCCTGTAAACGCGGACTCCGGATGGCCGGCAAGCAGCAATAGCGTCGCGGCGATGGTCATTGTAAAAAAGCCGCGGCGATGCCGGCCCATTACGAAAAATTCCGCGCCTAGCAGTAGCAGCGGAAGCCATGCGCTGATGTCGGGTATGGCATGGTAGGCCCACGCGAGGTGGTAGCCGCTCAGCATCCACCCGATTGATGCGAAGGTGGCCGCGGCCCGGCGCAGAAGCATCACGCGCGCACAGACATACGTGGTCATTCCACAGCACCACAATTTCAGCAGAATAAAAATCGTGGTTGCGATTGGGACAGGCAGCAGGGCATGCAGGATTCGCAAGGGATAGACGGTTGCGCTTTGATAATTTGCGAGGAGGGGAATGCCCGCGAACTCGAACGGATTCCATAGTGGCCATTCGCCGGCCGCAAGAGACTGTTTCGCGACCGAAAAATACATATTGAAAAGAATGAACGCTTCGATCGACGGAGGGTTGTTGAACGGGCGCAGGTCCGCCGGCATATGGTCGCGCCAGGGCGGGCCATCGAATAACAACGCAGCCGGTAGCGCGGTCTCACCGCGCAGAAATGTCGCTGGGAAAAGCGCCGCAAGGAGAAGAAGCAACAGTAGCGCGTGTGTTGCAGTCTCTTTAAGGGTTAGTCTGGGCCGCATGTCGTGGCGTTCCGCCATGAATCTGTTTGACCCGGCGATGCCCGGAATTCAGTTTGCCGTGCGCCGCGCGGGCGGGTTCACCAGGCGTTCGAGTCCGAGGCGCATGACGACGACGAGGGCCTCAAACGCGATGCTCAAATTCAGTTTTGAATTGCCGCGTTGACGCTCGTAGAAAATGATGTGAACGTCCTTTAATCGATAGCCTTTTTGCCACGCACGGAAGCTGGTCTCGATTTGGAAACAATACCCGTTCGACCGGATGCTCGAAAGATCGATGGCCTCCAACACCTCGCGCCGGTAACATTTGTATCCGCCCGTGCAATCGGTGATTGGGAGCCGCGTCAACAGGCGCGCGTACGCGGTGCCCAACTTACTGATGATGAGCCGGCGCAACGGCCAGTTGACGATACTGACGCCGTTGATGTATCGCG
>JAWXCN010000145.1:0-10850 GCA_034408725.1 Candidatus Hydrogenedentota bacterium | reverse complement strand
GGACAAGGCCAAATCAGTCGCATCCATCAGCTTGCGCCGCGTATCGTCAATCGTTCCGCACGCGACGGTGACCGCGGCGTCGCCGAAGTAGCCGCGATGTTTTACGCCAACGTCAATGCTCACGATTTCGCCATTGCCCAGCTTTCGCTTCCCGGGTATACCGTGGATAATCTGGTCTTCCACGGATATGCACGTGTTTTTCGGATACCCGTGGTACCCAAGAAACGACGGCTTGGCCCCATACGCGCGGATGAGCCGCGCGGCTTCCTCGTCAAGCGCGCCAGTCGTCACGCCGGGCTTCACCAAGGCCGCCAGCGTCACCAATACTTCGGCGACGATCTGGTTCGCCTCGCGAAGCAGCGCAATTTCGTTTTCCGTCTTAATCGGAATCATTGCGCTATACGCGTTTCAAACCGCTCAAAATCGATTCAACTCTCTTAAACACACCGTCCGGTCCCAGCGAGTCGCCTTCGACTGAACGCAAGAGCCTATGCCCGGTGTAATACTCGATAATCGGCGCGGTCATCTCGTGATAGATTCCGAGGCGCGCGCGCACCGTTTCTTCACGGTCATCTGACCTGGTCACCAATTGCCCCGTGCATGCCGGCCGGTCGCAAATACCTCCGTCCGACGCTGGGGGGTTAAACTTCAAATTGTATATCTTACCACAGACGGGACACATTCTTCGCGCTGTAAGGCGATTCACGATCTCGTCGTCCGGCACTTCCAAATCTATCGCTAAATCAAGCCGCTCGCCGCGCTTGGCCAGCATCTGGTCCAAAATGCGCGCTTGCGGCAGTGAACGCGGAAACCCGTCGAGTACATACCCGGCCCGGCAATCATCCTGCTTCAAGCGGTCTTCGACCACCTCGCACGTCAACTCGTCCGGCACAAGCGATCCGGTTTCCATGTACTTCCGGATGCGCTGTCCCAAATCCGTGTTGCGCTCGAGCTGGTCGCGAAAAAACGCTCCCGTCGAGATATGCGGAATTCCGAACTTGTCGGAAATCCGCATTGCCTGCGTTCCTTTTCCGGCGCCAGGCCCGCCGAGTAACACGATTCGCAATTCCCGGTCCTCGCGTACTTCGGTCGCGGCATGCCCCGGCAAGCGCTAAAAACGCCGGCCGCGAACGCGCCGTGTGCCTCCACCCAGGAACCCATCGTAATTGCGCATGGTCAGGTGCGTCTCGACTTGACGGACCGTGTCAAGCGCAACACCAACCAGAATTAGCAAACTCGTGCCACCAAAAAAGCTGGCGACCTCACCCGTCAGCGCCGGTATCTGCCCCTGCACCAGCGTCGGCAGCAACGCGATTCCCGCAAGAAAAAAAGAGCCTACAACCGTAACACGCGTCATCACCTTTTGCAGGTATTCCGCGGTTGCCTTGCCAGGGCGAACGCCCATGATAACGCCGCCGTATTTCTTCATGTTCTCGGCCATTTCAATCGGGTTGAACGTGATGGCGGTATAGAAAAAGCAGAAGAAAATAATCAGCAGGGCATACACGGCATTGTACGCAAAGCTGTAATAATCAAAATATGTCTGGAAAAAATTGTCTATCGCCGGACTTTGGAGCGCCCCCCCGATCATCTGCGGGAGCATGAGCAATGAACTCGCGAAAATGATCGGAATCACGCCCGCCTGATTAACGCGCAACGGCAAATAGGTCTTCGCGCCGCCCGTCATCTTGCGGCCCTTCACCTGGCGCGGATACTGCACCGGAATCCGGCGTTGCGCCGTGGTGATTAGAATAACGCCTGCCACAACCGCAACCATGACCGCGAATAGAAATAAAACCATGATCCAGTTGATCATGCCCGCGCGCACCGATTGACCCAGCAGCATGAGCGAGTTTGGAATGCCCGCGGCAATGCCCGCGAAGATAATCAGCGACATTCCATTGCCGATGCCGTATTCACTGATTTGTTCGCCCAGCCACATGATAAATGCAGTGCCGGTCGTGAACGCAACCACGCAAATGAAGTAAAAACCTATGCCGGGGTTGCTGACAATCGGCACTTCGGATTCGGCATTCATGCTTTGAAGCCAAGACGCCACGGTGATGGATTGAATGATGCAGAGCAGTATCGTGCCGTAGCGTGTGTATTCCGTGATCTTCTTTTGACCTTCAGCGCCTTCTTTTGACAGTTTCTCCAGCGTGGGAATGACAACCACAAGCAACTGAATGATAATCGATGCGCTGATGTACGGCATGATGCCGAGCGCAAAGATGGTGGCCTGCTGGAATGCGCCTCCGGTAAACATATCGTAGAAGCCGAAGAGCCCGCCCGCGCCTTCCATCATCTTCGCCAACGCGCCGCCGTTAATGCCCGGTGTTGGCACATGTGCGCCTAACCGGTAGATGCCGAGCATCACCAGCGTAAAAATTATCCGGCTCTTCAGTTCCGGTATCCGGAACGCGTTCCGGAACGCTTCCATTGCGGCGGACATCGTTACTCGTCCCTCAGACGCGCTTGACGGGCTTGTTCGGGCGCCCGTACGTTTTTAATTCGAGGACTTCGACGGCGCCGCCCGCGGCTTCGATCTTCTCGCGCGCGCTACCGCTCACGGCATTGGCCCTGACGCTGAGCTTTTTCGTTATCTCACCGCGGCCGAGGATTTTCACCCCTCCCTTGAGCGGCTTGATCAACTTGGCTTCCAACAGCGATTCCGGCGTTACATCCGCTCCCGCGTCGAACGCCTTATCCAATTCATCCAGATTCACGATCGCCATCGGAAAGCGGGTCGCGTGGTTAAACCCGACTTTCGGCAGCCTGCGGGCAAGGGGCGTCTGACCGCCTTCGTGCCCGGCCTTCTGTTTGTAACCGGAACGCGCGCGCGCGCCCTTGTGGCCTCGGCCGGCAGTCTTGCCGTTGCCGGAACCGACGCCGCGCCCTTTGCGTTTGCGGGCCTTTCGCGCGCCAGGGGCGAGCGTGATATTGCTTAAATCCATCGGCATGGTGTGTTCCTTCGACAATTACAGCACCGAACTCATAGGGACGTTGCGTTCACTCGCAACGCTTTCGGCGGTCTTCAATTGCTTCAATCCATCCATCGTCGCCCAGACCACATTGGTGGAGTTGTGCGAACCGAGGCACTTGGTCAAAATATTCTGAATTCCGACGCTCTCAAGCACGGCGCGCACGGGACCGCCGGCGACCACGCCAGTGCCAAGGGATGCGGGCTTGAGCAATACGCGCGCCGAACCGGACCGGCCGATGACCTCGTGGGGCACTGTCGTGCTCACAATCGGAATCGCGATCATGTTGCGTTTCGCGCGTTCGATAGCCTTACGGATAGCGTCCGGCACTTCGCGCGCTTTTCCCATCGCGGCGCCGACTCGGCCTTTGCCGTCGCCAACGACAACGATTGCGCTGAACCGGAAGTTGCGCCCGCCCTTCACCACTTTCGCGACGCGGTTGATTTTCACCACCGCTTCGACGAACTGGGAGTCGGAATGGTCTCCGCGCGAACGCTTGTCGCCGCGGCCTTCCCGCTTACCACCACCTTGTGCTGTGCTCAAACCTCAATCTCCTGCCGGCCTGTTGGCCGGCGATTCACTGGAAACTTTTCCTGCTCATCGTTCTGAATCCATGTGGCCGTGGGGCCATGTGTCTAAAACTCAAGACCGCCTTCGCGTGCGGCGTCGGCCAGGGCCTTGATGCGCCCGTGATACAACCGTCCCGCGCGGTCAAAACATACGCGGCCCAGCGAAACCGCTTTTGCGTTTTCCGCGATGGCCTTGCCCACGGCCTTGGCCGCGTCGACGTTGCCGCCGGTAATCTTGAGCTGCACCGAGGAAGCCGCGGCAAGCGTTTTGCCGGTGGCGTCGTCAATCAACTGCGCGTAAATGTGTTTCAATGTTGGCCGCACGGTCAGGCGCGGACGTTCCGCCGTGCCGACAATCGTCTTGCGGATGCGCATCTTGCGGCGCGCCAACTTCAACAGCTTTGGGGGTTGCCCAGACATGATGCCACTTACTCCGTAGATTACTTACCGCCCGCTTTGCCTTCTTTGCGGCGGACGGTTTCGTTTTCGTATTTGATGCCTTTGCCCTTGTACGGCTCCGGTTCACGCCAACTGCGAATATCCGCGGCAACTTGGCCCACAAGCGCCTTGTCAATGCCTTCAACCTTGATCGTCTGCGTGCCATCCACGGTGAACGTGATTCCCGCTGGCGGCTGGACTATCACCGGATGGCTGTAGCCGACCAAAAGCTGCAGATTCGATCCCTGCATCGCCGCGCGGTAACCCACGCCTACGATCTGCAGCACCTTGCTGTAACCGGCGGTGACCCCCACGATCATGTTCTGGATCAGCGCTCGCGTCAGCCCGTGCAACGCGCGGTGATTCGGCTCGTCGCTTGGCCGCGTCACGCTGATTTCACTGCCCTCGAGCGTCACGGCGACTTCCGGATGGAATATCCGCTCGAGCGAACCTTTCGGACCCGTCACTGTAAGACGGCTCCCGTTCAGCTCGGCCTTCACGCCACCGGGGATCACTACTGGAATTTTACCTATTCTCGACACGGTTCACTGCCCTTTCGTTGAGGTCTGGACTACCAAACCTCGCAAAGCACTTCGCCGCCCAACTTGCTGGCGCGGGCCTGCTTTCCTGTCATCAAGCCTTTTGACGTGCTCACCACCGCGATACCAAGCCCGCTCCGCACGGGCCGGATTTCACCGTACCCGACATACACGCGCAGACTCGGCTTGCTCACCCGTCGCACGCCGGTGATGACCGGCTTGCGGTTCGGCAAATATTTCAGGTTGACCTGTATGGTGTTTTGTTTTGTGTCTTCGACGATTTTGAAACCGTCGATGAAACCTTCCTGCTTCAACACGTTGCAGAGTTGTTCCTTCAGGCGCGAGCAGGGAATGTCTACACGCTCCTGCCGGGCCTGCAATGCGTTTCGCACGCGGCTCAACAAATCTGCAATCGGATCGCTCATCGACATGCGCGGTTTTCCTTCCCGGTACCTTTAATTACCAGCTCGACTTGGTGACGCCGGGCAGCAAGCCTTCGAGCGCCAGTTTCCGGAAACAGATACGGCATAAGCCAAACTTGCGCATATAGCTGCGCGGACGGCCGCAAAGCTTGCACCGGTTATATCCGCGCGCTTTGAATTTCGGCACGGCCTGGCTCTTGAGTATCAGCGACTTCTTCGCCACGGGTATCTCCTCGGTTCTCTATCGTTACGCCCGGAACGGCATTCCAAATTTTTTCAGCAGCGCGCGGCTCTCGTCCACGGTGCGGGCATGCCTCACGACAAACGTAATATTCATTCCGCGCACGCGGGTAACGGCGTCAATATTGACTTCCGGAAAAATCGTCTGCTCGCGCAATCCGATGGTGTAATTGCCAAACTGATCAAAGCTCTTCGCAGGCATCCCGCGAAAGTCGCGGATACGCGGCACGGCCACGTTGAACAGCCGGTCCATGAATTCGTACATGCGGGCGCCGCGCAATGTCACCATGCACGCAATATTCGAGCCTTCGCGCAATTTGAAGTTCGAGATCGATTTCTTCGCCTTGCGAAGGCAGGCCTTCTGCCCGGAAATCGTGGTCAACTCGTTGACCGCGTTCTCCATCATGCGGGGATCGGCCTGGCCGTCACCCACGCCCATGTTGATCACGATCTTGTCAATGCAAGGCACCTGCATCACGTTGTCAAATCCGAATTCCGTGCGCAGCTCCGGCACAATCGTTTTCTCGTATCGCTCTTTCAATCTTACGGTCACGGTTGTCTTGTCCCTTTTCTGTCGAGGCGTCCCGCTTATTGTTCTACGGGATCGCACCGATCCTATTAGTATACCGGATTCAGGCGCCTACCGTCTCGCCGTTCACCTTGAAAATACGCACGCGCGAGCCGTCCTCAAGCCGTTTCATCTGGATTTTCGATGGCTTGCCCGCGGCGTCGCACCACACCATCACGTTGGACACGTGAATCGCGCGTTCCCGCTCGACAATTCCGCCCTGCTGGTTGCGCTGGGACGGTTTGGTGTGGCGTTTCATCATGTTGACGCCTTCGACAACGATGCGCTTGTCTTTCGGAATCACCCGAAGCACGCGGCCCTTGCTGCCTTTGTATTTGCCGGTGATTATCACCACCGTATCGCCTTTATGGATATGCATCGCTCGTTCCTTTACACAACTTCCGGCGCAAGCGAAATGATGCGCATGAAGCCCTTGTCTCGCAGCTCGCGGGGCACCGGCCCAAAGATTCGGGTGCCGCGCGGTTCTTTATTCGGGTTGATCAACACGGCGGCATTCGTGTCAAACCGTATCGTCGTGCCGTCCGGGCGCTGGGTGTCCTTACGAATCCGCACGACGACCGCCTTGACCACGTCGCCCTTTTTTACGCTGGTGTTGGGCAACGCGTCTTTCACCGACGCGGTCACGATGTCGCCAATCCGGGCATAACGGCGCTCGGTGCCACCCATCACCTGGATCACGCGGATGCGCCGCGCGCCGGTGTTATCGGCGACCTCAAGGTTCGAGTAAATCTGAATCATTCGTCTGCGCCTTTCCGGTCTAGTCTGCGCGCTTCACGATCTCGACGAGACGCCAGCGCTTCGTCTTGCTCAGCGGGCGAGACTCGCGGATGCGGACTACGTCTCCCACCTGGCACTCGTTCTTCTCATCGTGCGCCTTGAAAGTCTTGGTCTGTTTCACGCCTTTCTTGTACAGCCGGTGCTGCACCTTGCGCTCCACGGAGACCGTGATCGTTTTCGTCATGGCGTTGCTGCGCACCACGCCCACGCGTTCTTTTCTCGCTCCACGTTCAAGCATGGTCACTTCGCCTTTTTCCCGGCGGCCAACTGCCGCTCCCGTAGTATGGTCTTGATGCGCGCCACTTCCCGCCGGGCATTACGCGCCGAACGCGAGTTCTCGACCGAGCCCGTCGCCATTTGAAGATGGAAATGACGCAACGCGTCGCCCCGCTCTTTCAACCGGCCCGTAAGCTCGACAGGTTCGAGCTCGCGCAAATCTTTCGCTTTCACGGCTGTCCTTCTCCGTGCGCTTACACGCGCTTGACGAACTTCGTCGCGATTGGCAGTTTGTGGCCTGCAAGCCGCACCGCCTCGCGCGCGAGTTCTTCCGTCACGCCTTCAAGTTCAAACATCACCCGGCCCGGCTTCACCACCGCTACCCATTCTTCGGGCGCGCCTTTGCCTTTACCCATGCGGGTTTCGGCGGGCTTCTTGGTGACCGGCTTGTCCGGGAACACGCGAATCCAAATCTTTCCGCCGCGCTTGACGTGGCGGGTGAGCGCAATACGCGCCGCCTCGATCTGGCGCGCCGTAATCCAGCCGTCCTCGAGTGCCTTCAGACCGTATTCGCCGAAGTCCACTGCCGTGCAGCCCTTGCTCATTCCCGTGCGGCGTCCGCGCTGCACCTTGCGGTGCTTGACCCGCTTTGGCATCAACATGTATTACGACTCCTTCGGCGAATGGCCGCGGCCACCACGCTCGCCGCGCTGTTCATCGCCACCGCGATGTTCCCGGCGCGCCTGTATTCCGCGCGCTTCCGCGGGGCTCGCAGCCATCTGGCCAGGTTCGACGTCGCCGTGGTAAATCCAGCATTTCACGCCAATCGTCCCGTAGGTCGTGTAGGACGTGGCAAAACCATAGTCAACGTCCGCGCGCAGGGTGTGCAGCGGAACACTGCCTTCACGGGCCTGTTCGACGCGGGCAATTTCCGCACCGTTCAATCGGCCCGCCACGCGCAGCCGGATGCCCTTTGCTCCCAGCCGCATCGTGCTTTGCATGGATTTCTTTATCGCGCGGCGAAACGACACGCGGCGCTCGAGCTGGGAAGCAATGCCTTCCGCAACGAGTTGCGCGTTCATTTCGGGGCTCATCACTTCATGAATGTTGATCAGTAGCTCGCGGCCTGTCAGTTTTTCCAGTTCCGCGCGCAGCTTGTCGACTTCCTGCCCGCGCTGGCCGATCACCAGGCCCGGACGCGCGGTATAGATATGCACCTTCGCCTTGCGGCCCGCGCGCTCGATGTCTACCCGCGCAACGCCCGTGTGGTACAGGCGCTTTTTGACGTAGTCGCGAAGCCGCAGATCCTCGTGGAGCAGCGAGACATAGTCCTTGCCCGCATACCAAATCGAACTCCACGTGCGTATGACGCCGAGCCGGAACCCGATTGGATGTACCTTCTGGCCCACCGATGCTTCTCCTTGTTCCCTTAGTCGCCTGAAATCACCAGCTCGATATGGTGCGTGCGCTTGCGGATTTTTCCGCCGCGCCCGCGCGTCATCGGCTGAAACCGGTGAATCGTCGCGCCCTTATCAACCAGCAATCGTGTTACTACATATTCGTCTGTGTTCACGCGCGCGCGCGTTTCCGCGGCCTTGCTCTCGGCGTTGCCGACGGCCGAAGCCAGCAGCTTGGCCAACAGCGGCGAACCGCCCTTCACGGTATATCGCAAGATGTCGCGGGCTTCCGCCACTTTCTTGCCGCGAATCAGGTCCGCGATCAGGCGCATCTTCCGCGCCGATCCGCGCTGATGTCGTACTCGTGCTACTGCAACTGGCATGGACTACCTCACTTTCCGCCCGGACCGGTGGGCTTATCCGACTTCGTGCCGGAATGTCCCCGGAATGTCCGCGTGGGCGAAAACTCACCCAACTTGTGCCCCACCATGTTCTCGGATACGAACACCGGTAGAAACTTGTTCCCGTTGTGTACCGCAATGGTCAGACCCACCATGTCCGGCGTCACCGTCGAACGGCGCGACCACGTGCGGATGACGCGTTTGTCACCCGTGCGAATCTGCTTTTCCACTTTGTCCATGAGGTGTCCGTCAATGAACGGGCCCTTCTTTACGGAACGTGGCACGGTTGCTTCTCCTGTCTACCTACTACTTGCTGCGCCGGCGAATAATAAATACGTTCGAGCGCTTCTTCTCTTTGCGCGTTCGATGACCTTTGGTCGAAATACCCCAGGGGGTCGAAGGATGCCGCCCGCCCGAAGTCCGGCCTTCACCACCGCCATGCGGGTGATCAACCGGGTTCATGGCAACTCCGCGCACCTTGGGACGCCGCCCCAACCAGCGGGTACGGCCCGCCTTGCCGAGGGCTACATTCAAATGTTCTTCGTTGCCTACCTGCCCGATCGTTGCGCGGCAGGTCAAAAAAACGCGGCGCATTTCGCCTGACGGCAGACGCAATACCGCGAACTCGCCTTCTTTGGCCAACAACTGGCACGCATTGCCCGCGGACCGCGCAATTTGGCCGCCCCGGCCGGGCGTGAGTTCTACGTTGTGTACGAACGCGCCCAGGGGCACGTTGCCCAGGGGCAGGCAGTTCCCAACCTGGTATTCCGCCGCGGGACCGCTCGCGATGTTCATTCCGACTTCCAACCCGATCGGCGCGAGAATGTAGGTCTTCTCGCCGTCGGAGTAAGTCAGCAGCGCAATGCGCGCGGACCGGTTCGGATCGTACTCAATCGCCGTGACCTTGGCCGGAATGCCGTCCTTGGACCGTTGAAAATCAATCATGCGGTAACGCCGCTTGTGCCCGCCGCCGCGTCGCCGCATGGTGATCCGGCCCATGTTGTTGCGGCCGGAAATGCGGTGCTTCGCTACGGTCAATCCCTTTTCAGGACTGTCTTTCGTAATTTCCGCGAAATCGGAGACGCTCATCCCGCGCTGGGACGGTGTAACCGGCTTAAACTTTTTGATACCCATTTCTATATGACTCCCGTGCGGCTGCGCGTTAACCCATCAAGTCGATTGTGTCGCCCGGCTGAAGCGTCACTACCGCCTTCTTCCAACGCGGCCGCCGGCCGGCCATGCGGCCCCGGCGCACTAATTTCCCGTCGTAGTTCATCGTATTCACCGAGACCACCTTGACCTTGAACATGTCTTCGATGGCGTCCCGGATTTGGTTCTTGTTCGCGCGCGGATCGACGCGAAACACGAATTGGTTCTTCGAGTGCATCAGAATCGTCGATTCTTCGGTGAGAATCGGACGCTTCACGACATAAAACGGGTTCGATATCATGCGAGGCGCTCCTCGAGTTTCGCGAGCGCGTCCTTCAACACCACTACGCGTTGCGCGCCCAGCACGTCCAATGCGTTTACATCGGCGGCCGTGGCAAGTTGTACGCGAGACAGGTTACGCGCCGAGAGCATCACGTTCTTGTCGGTGGTCAGCGTGACGACGAGCGTTTTCCGGCCTTTCGGCGAAAGCTTGCCCACCATCTCCGCGAATGGCTTGGTCTTGATCTTTTCGCAGTCCAATGATTCAAGCACGCACAACTGTTCGTTGCGCACGCGGTCGCTCAACACCCCTGCAAGGGCCTTGCGCCGGAACGAAACAGGCACGCTCTGCCGGTAGCTGCGCTTATGCGGACCCCACACCGTGCCGCCGCCGCGCATCTGCGGTTCCCGCGTGCTTCCATGGCGGGCGTTGCCCGTTCCTTTTTGCGCATACGGCTTCTTGCCGCCGCCGCTGATGAGGTCGCGGGTTTTGGTTTCGTGGTTACCCTGGCGTTTGCTCGCCTGAAGCGCAACGACTACGTCATGCACCATCGTGGTGTTGACTTCAACGTCGAACACCGCGTCATTCAATTCAACGGAACCGGCCTCGCTGCCGTCCATGCGATAGAGTTTTGCCGATGCCATGGCTACTTTCCCTTCCCGGTCTTGGTGAGTTCGACGAAGCCGCCGTTCGCACCGGGTACGCATCCGCGCACCGCAATCAGGTTTTTTTCGGCATCGCGGCGCGGGATGGAATCGCCGCCCGGGGCCAGGCAGATGACCGGATTGAACCACGGTTCATGGCTGACAATCAACTGGTTATCTTTGGAAACGGCCAGATCCAACTCCAGGG